>PFGT01000101.1 GCA_002782005.1 Hydrogenophilales bacterium CG12_big_fil_rev_8_21_14_0_65_61_21
AACCGGCGCACGGCGGCGCTGCAACGATTGAGCAAGCTGTATGCGGTGCTGAGCCAGTGCAACCAAGCCATCGTGCGCTGCCAAAACGAGTCCGAACTATTCCCACAGATATGCCGCGCCGCAGTCACATTCGGCAGCATGAAGATGGCCTGGATCGGCATGAGCGACCCGGCGAGCCAGATGGTCAAGCCGGTGGCCTCGTTTGGCGCCGGCATCGAATATCTCGACGGGATACAAATCTCTGTCGATCCCGGTGAACTCATAGGCCGAGGCCCGACCGGCACCGCCCTGCGCGAAGACCGGCCGTTCTGGTGTCAGGACTTCCAGCACGATCCACAGACGGCAGCCTGGCATGATCGCGGCGCCCGCTTTGGCTGGGGCGCATCGGCCGCGCTGCCGCTGCATCGCCAGGATGTCGTGGTCGGCGCGCTGATGTTGTATAGCGGCGAGATCGATGGATTCGACCAGGCAACGCGGGATCTATTGGCCGAAATGGCCATGGACATCGACTATGCCTTGGACAGTTATGACCGCGAGGCGGCGCGTCAGCAGGCCATAGCGGCCTTGGCCGATTCGCAACTGCTGCTGCGCACCATCATCGACACCGCGCCGGTGCGCATATTCTGGAAGGACCAAACCCTGCACTTCCTGGGCGGCAACCCGCTGTTCGCCCATGATGCCGGTCTGAACGAGCCGGCGGAGCTGGTCGGCAAGGACGACTACGCCATGGGCTGGCGCGAGCAGGCCGAACTGTATCGCGCCGATGATCGCGCGGTGATGGCGTCCGGCGTAGCGAAACTGGCTTACGACGAACCGCAGACCACGCCCGATGGCAAGATCATCTGGCTACGTACCTACAAGGTGCCGCTGCGCAACCCGGCTCGGGAAATCATAGGGGTGCTGGGCTTGTACGAGGACATCACCGAGCACAAGCTGGCCGAGCTTGCGTTGCGCGACGAGACCGCGTTGCGCAAGCAAATGATGGAGTCGCTGCCGGGTATTTTCTACATGTTTAACCCGTCCGGGCAGTTCCTGGCCTGGAACAAGAATCTGGAGAAGATCACCCAGCGTAGCGCGGAAGAGATTGCCCATAGCCAGCCGCTCGATCTGATTGCCGCCGCCGATAAAGAATACGTCGCGGCCAAGATCAGACAAACTTTTGTCATGGGTGAGGCATCCCTTGACGCCAGCTTGACGGCTAAAGACGGCTCTGCCAAGGCATTTTATCTGACCGGGCTCAAGATAGAGACCCATGGCGAGCCGGTATTGATCGGCATCGGCACAGATATTACCGAGCGCAACCGCATGTCCGACTCGCTACTCAAACTTTCGCAGGCGGTGGAACAAAGCCCCAACACCATCGTCATCACCGATCTGGAGGCGAGCATCGAATACGTCAACACGGCCTTCACCCAGGTGACTGGCTATAGCCGCGAGGAGGCGATTGGCCAGAACCCGCGCATCCTGCAATCTGGCAAGACCGCCAAGGCGGTTTACGATGATATATGGGCGCATTTGACCCGCGGCGATCCGTGGCGCGGCGAGCTGGTCAATCAGCGCAAGGACGGCAGTGAATATATCGAGTCGGCGATGATCGCCCCGGTGCGCCAGGCGGATGGCCGGATCATGAATTACCTGGCGATCAAGCAGGACATTACCGCCGAAAAACGCAACCAGGAACGGATCAAGCAACTGGCCTATTTCGATCAGTTGACCGGCCTGCCCAATCGCGCCCAACTGGATGAGCGCTTCAGGTATGCGCTGAGCCTGGCGCAACGTAGCGGCGAGCAGTTGGCGGTGATGTTCGTCGACCTCGATCATTTCAAGGACATCAACGATAGCCTGGGTCATAGCACCGGCGACCAACTGCTGATCGAGATTGCAAAACGGCTCAGGTCCGCGCTGCGCGAGGAAGATACCGTGGCGCGGCTGGGCGGCGACGAATTCATCCTAGTGCTGCCGGGAACCGATGCAAATGGCGCGGCGACGGTGGCGGCCAAGCTGATCGAGCAGATTGCCTTGCCGTACCTGATCGAACAACAAGAATTGAACACCACGATCTCGATCGGCATCGCCGTCTTTCCGGGCGATGGCGACGATTTCGAGACCTTGCTCAAGAATGCCGACACCGCCTTGAATCGGGTCAAACAGGCCAACCGCAACAGTTACCGCTTCTTTATGCCGGAGATGCAGGCGCGCTCGGCCCGTACCCTGCTGCTGTTGAATGCCTTGCATCGCGCCCTGGAGCGGGACGAATTGCAGTTGTACTATCAGCCGCAGGTCAGCTTGCAGGACGGCCGCATCGTCGGCGCCGAGGCCCTGCTGCGCTGGTTCCACCCGGAGCTTGGGATGATCTCGCCGGCCGAGTTTATCCCTATCGCCGAGGACAGCGGCCTGATCGTGCCGATTGGCGAATGGGTGCTACGCACCGCAGCGAGGCAATTGAAAGATTGGCTGACGGGCGGCATGGCGCCGATGGTGGTGGCGGTGAACCTGTCGGCGGTGCAGTTCCGGCAACCCGATCTGCCCGATCGGGTCACGGCCATACTCGACGAGCTCGACGTGGCGCACGAACTCCTGGAGCTGGAGTTGACCGAAGCGGTGGCGATGGAAGACCCGCAAGCCGCTATCGATATGATGGACAGGCTGTATGAGCGCGGCATCCGCATGTCCATCGACGACTTCGGTACCGGCTATTCCAGCCTAAGCTACCTGAAAAAATTCAAGGTCTACAAGCTCAAGATCGATCAGTCCTTCGTTAGAAATATCGCCGACGATCCGGACGACAAGGCCATCGTCACCGCCGTCATCACCCTGGCCAGCAGCCTGGGCCTGCACGCCATCGCCGAGGGCGTTGAAACGGCCGGCCAACTGGCCTTCCTGCGCTTGCAGGGCTGCGACGAAGTGCAAGGCTATTACTTCAGCAAACCGCTGCCGGCGACGCAATTCAAGGCGTTCATGGACCAGCGAACGTAATGGCGTGCTCTCCCGGATTAGCCATGCTTAACGATCTTCCCGCAGGCGCCACAGGCGGCGGTTGGTCGGGTTGAAACCCGACCAACGTGTGGTTGGTTTTGTCCGGGTGTTGTGGTCGGGATTCATCCCGACGACGCGGGTTCCACTACTTGCGTTCGGTCTGGAATACGCCACGGATATGGGCGGCTTTGGCCAGAAACTGGGCCAGTTGCGCTACATCGTTTACTTCCAGGGTGAATTCCATGCGGGCGATCTCGTTCTGGCTCAGGGTGTTCACCTGGGTTACGTTGATGCGTTCCTTGGTCAATAGCTCGGTGATGTCCTTGAGTAGGCCGGGGCGGTCGTAGGCGGCGATGGCGACTCGAACGGCGAATAGCTCTTTTCCGCTCATGCCCCATTCTGCCTTGAGCAGGCGTGATTGTTTGTCGGCCGGCAGGCGCCGGATGACCGAGCAGTCGGCGCGGTGGATGGTGACGCCCCGGCCCAGCGTGGTGTAGCCGACGATGCGCTCGCCGGGCGCCGGTTTGCAGCAACCGGCCATGTGGGTCAGCAGGTTGGCCTCGCCCTCGACCAGCAGTCCGGTCGGCGCTTCCCGACTCTTGCGGGCCGATACCAGCGGCCTTTGCGCCAGCGGCTGGAATTCGTCCTGCAACGAGCGGGCGACCTGGCCGGCGCCGAGGTCGCCCCGACCCAGGGCGGCGAACAACTCCTCCGGCTTGGCCAATTTGAGCCGGACGGCGAGCCGTTCCAGGTTGACATTGCTCAGGTTGAGCCGATGCAGCTCCCGCTCCAGTATGTCGCGGCCTTCCTGGACGTGGCTGTCGTGGTCCAGTTGCTTGAACCACTGGCGCACCTTGCTGCGGGCGCGTGAGGTGGCCAGGAAGCCGAGGTGAGGATTCAGCCAGTCGCGGCTGGGGCCGCCTTCTTTGACGGTCAGAATTTCCACCCGCTGACCGGACTTGAGCGGTGTGTCCAGCGGCGCCAGCGCGCCGTCGATCTTGGCGCCCCGGCAGCGGTGGCCCAGCTCGGTGTGGACCGCGTAGGCGAAGTCGATCGGCGTGGCGTCCTGGGCCAGGGCGACCACCTTGCCTTGCGGGGTGAGTACGAATACCTCGTCCTGGAATAGTTCATTCTTGAATTGCCGGGCTAGTTCGGCGCTGTCCGCCACGTCTTGTTTCCAGCTCAGCAGTTGTCTCAGCCAGGCGATCTTGTCGGTAAGTTGCTGGCCCTTGCCGCCTTCCTTGTAGCGCCAGTGGGCGGCGACCCCGAGTTCCGCTTCATGATGCATGTCGAAGGTGCGGATCTGGATTTCCAGTGCCTTGTTTTCCGGGCCGACCACGGCGGTGTGCAGGCTCTTGTAGCCATTGCCCTTGGGCCGCGAGATGTAGTCGTCGAACTGGCCGGGGATGGGTTGCCATAGGCTGTGGATCAGGCCAAGCGCGTGGTAGCAGTCCTTGATGTCCTTGACCAGCACCCGGACCGCGCGGACGTCAAAGACCTCGTCGAAGGCCAGGTGTTTCTTGTGCATCTTGGCCAGGATACTGGCGATGTGCTTGGGTCGGCCGCTGACCGCCGCGTTGGCGATGCCGTCGCGATTCAATTCTGCCTTGACCTGGTCGATGACCTTCTCGATGTACCACTCGCGGTCTAGCCGGCGTTCATCCAGCAGGCGGGCGATATGTTTGTAGGTATCCGGTTCCAAATAGCGGCAGGACAGGTCTTCCAACTCCCACTTGAGCTGCCAGATGCCCAGCCGGTTGGCCAGCGGGGCATACAGGTCGCGGGCATCGTGGGCAATCTTGCGGCGCAAGTCCGGTGCGCTGTCGCTCAGCTCGCGCAGGGCCTGACAGCGGTCGGCCAGCTTGATGAGCACCACCCGGATGTCGTCGGTCATGGCCAGCAGCATCTGGCGCAGGGCCTCGCTTTGATCCTGGCCATCCGGCTGGACCTCTGCCAGCAGCCGGTCCATCTGGTGCAGGCGCGCGGCGCCCAGGGCCAGACGACTGACCGCTGTGCCCAGCACGGGGGTGACCAGCTCGGCGGCCAGGGCGGCTTTTGGCAGGGTGCAGAGCAAGGCGGCGGCGACCGTTTCGACATCGAACTCAATACCGGCCAGGATGGCGGCGGCGCCTAGGTTATGGCGAGTCAGCGGCGCGCCGGTGTCGGCGCTCAGGTCGTCGGCATGGGCTTTGAGCCAGTCGGCAGCGCGCCTCAGCAGCGCGCATTGCTCGGCGTTGTATTGGCTGGTCAGGGTAGCCAGCCAGCCGGCGACATCGCCGTGGGCGTGGCTGAGGGTATGGGAGACCATGGTATCGGCCGCGCCTGTTCAGTAGCCGCTAGCCGAGTCGGTGGCGGCGATTACCAGAAGCGCCACCAGGCCTTTTTCACCTGGTGGCCGCTGGCGCCAGGCTGGGCGCTGTTCGGGAAATTCTGTTTCAGGACCCGCAGGCTGTCGTCGCGCAAGGCATTCAGCCCGAGCTTGTCATAGCTCTTGGCCATGATGGTCAGACCCTGTTCCATGGCCGGAGCCTGTTGGTAATGTTCAAGCGCGTATTTGACCCGGTTTACTGCCGCGACATAGGCGCCCCGTTGGTAGTAATAGTTGGCCACATGAACCTCGTGCCAGGCCAGGTTGTCGACCAAATAGCGCATCCTGGCCAGGGCGTCCGGGGTGTACTTGCTGTTGGGAAAACGGTCGGTCAACTCCTTGAAGGCATCGAACGATTCCTGGGCGGCGCGCGGGTCGCGTTCGCTCATGTCCTGGTCGGCCAGACCGGAAAACAGACCGCCGTCCGAGATGAAATTGGCCAGCCCCTTGAGGTAATAGGCGTAATCGACGTTGGCGTGATCGGGGTGCAGCTTGATGAAACGGTCGCAGGCGGCGATGGCGGAGACCGGCTCGTTGTCCTTGTAGTAGGCGTAGGCCACTTCGAGTTGGGCCTGTTGGGCATAGGGGCCATAGGGATAGCGGGCCTCCAGCTTCTCAAAGTTCTTGACGGCGTCGGCGTAGTTGCTGTCCAGCAGGTTTCCCTTGGCCTTGTCGTAGAGCTTGGCGGCCGACCAGTCCTTGGTCTCGTCGATCTGGTCCGGCAACAGGCTACAGGCATTTAACAGCGCGGCGGCCAGCAAAACGGCTAGAATTTGTTTCATTTCAACGCCTAGTAAAAAGATCGCAGGATTGTATCTCGGATGCCTTATAACTTCATTCTATCGATTCCCATGGAACACGCCGGCCGTCGTCTCGACCAGAGCCTGGCCGAGTTGCTGCCGGACCATTCGCGTAATCGCATCCAGCAGTGGATAGACCAGGGCGGGGTGCTCCTCGACGGCTCGCCGGCCAGCCGCAAGGCCAAGATATGGGGCGGCGAGGAGGTGGAAATTAGCGTCGAGGCTCATCCATCCGAGCAGCCCTACCAGGCCGAAGCGATGGCGCTGGATATTGCGTATGAGGATGACTCGGTCATGGTCATAAACAAGCCGGCCGGGCTGGTGGTCCATCCCGGCGCCGGCAATTGGACCGGCACGCTGCTCAATGCCTTGCTCTACCACGTCCCGGCCTTGGCCAATATCCCACGCGCCGGCATCGTCCATCGCCTGGACAAGGATACCTCCGGGCTGATGGTGGTGGCCAAGACCCTGGAGGCCCAGACCGCGCTGGTGCGCGCACTGCAAGCGCGCGAGGTTAAGCGGGTCTACTGGGCCGTGGCCCAGGGCCAGTTTGCGCCGCTGGAGGGCGAAATCGACGCCCCAATCGGCCGCGACCCCCGGAACCGGGTGCGCATGGCGGTGGTGGAAAACGGCAAGCCGGCCCAGACCCATTACCGGGTCCTGCGCCAGTACCGTAACGCAGCCTGGGTCGAGTGCCATCTGCGCACCGGCCGCACCCATCAGATTCGGGTCCACCTGACCCATATCGGCCACCCCTTGCTGGGCGATGCCGTCTATACCGGCAAGAAAGCCCACCACACGGCCTTCCATCGCCAGGCGCTGCACGCCTACAGGCTGGGCTTCGTTCACCCGGCCAGCGCTGAACTCATGGCATGGGAAGCCCCTATGCCAGCCGATTTTCAGGGCTTGTTGCACGAACTGGAAGATGGCGATGGCGCCTGATTGGATCGTTCCCGACTGGCCGGCGCCGGCCCATGTGCGGGCCTTCATGACCACCCGCGCCGGTGGGGCAAGCCGGGCGCCCTACAACAGCATGAACCCGGCCAGCCATGTCGGCGACGACCCGGCGGCGGTGGCGGAAAACCGCCGTATCCTGTGTGCCGATCTGCCCGCCGAGCCGTTGTGGCTGAATCAGGTACATGGCAATTGCGTGGTTGACCGGGCCGATGGCAGCGAACCGCCCTGTGCCGATGCCAGTCTCGCGACGGAACTGGGCAAGGTCTGCGTGGTGATGACTGCCGACTGCCTGCCGGTGCTGTTCTGCAACCGGGCTGGTACGGTCGTAGCGGCCGCTCACGCCGGTTGGCGTGGCTTGGCGGGCGGCGTATTGGAGCAGACCGTGGCCGCAATGAAGGCGCCGCCCGGTGAGATACTGGCCTGGTTGGGAGCCGCCATCGGCCCCGATGCCTTCGAGGTCGGCGACGAGGTCAGGTTGGCCTTTATGGATCAGCAGCCGCTGACCGCCGTGGCCTTCCGGCCGGCCTTCCCTGGCACCCTGGACGAAGCGCCGCGCAAGTGGCTGGCCGATATTTATGCCCTGGCCCGCATCCGCCTGGCAGTGGCGGGGGTTACGGCGGTGTACGGCGGCGGTTTATGTACCTTCAAGGATACCCGGCGCTTCTTTTCCTACCGCCGGGATGGGGCAACCGGCCGCATGGCCAGTCTGATCTGGCTTGAGTGAAATGATGGTTTTTGCGGGTTATTGGTCAGATCAAACCGCTTGCCAGAATATTGGGTTGGCCAGAGTGTCAGCGCGGCATCACATGGATGCTACCGGTCGCAAGCGCGATTTCGCGCAGGAAGCAAAGTAGCCCGACCACCAGCAAGAGCATGGCCGTGATGAAAAACGTGGCGATGACGAAGCAGATCAGCAGCGCGCACCCGGTGCAATGCCCGATTGCCCAGTGGATCGCTGGTGATGTCGGGAAGTGCCTGCAAGTTGGTTCACCTACTTGTTGAGTCAAAAATGTGCGGCTTCATCGTTGAGCCAGGTCATAAACCTTAACCACACCGGCTTTTTATCACTTTGGCTGTTGCACACAAAGCGCCACCGCGTGTTCCCTATGGTCATCGAGCAATTGAATGACCAGGCCGTCCTGCTCGACACCATCAACCGTCAAATCATTCCTACCGGTCTCACCCCCCAGGCCTTGCGTGACCGCGATGTGATAGATCGTTTCCCGATAGCGGTAGTGAAGCTTGAACCCTGGCCAGTGCGCTGGCAGGCAGGGCGCGATATGGAGGCGGTCCACTTCCAGGCGCAGGCCGAGCAGGGATTCGACGATGAGACGATACATCCAGCCGGCCGAGCCGGTGTACCAGGTCCAGCCGCCGCGTCCGGTGTGGGGCGCGACAGCGTAGACGTCCGCCGCCATGACGTAAGGTTCCACCTTGTAGGTGGCGATGCCGTCCTTGGATTTTGCGTGGTTGGCCGGGTTGATCAGAGTAGTCAATTCCCATGCGCGGTGGTTGTCGCCTAGGGCGGCGAAGGCCATGGCCGCCCAGATGGCGCCGTGGGTGTACTGGCCGCCGTTCTCACGCACGCCGGGCACATAGCCCTTGATGTAGCCGGGGTCCAGATCGGTCTGGTCGAACGGCGGATCGAGCAGTTGGATGAGGGCCGCATCGCGGCGCACCAGGCGCGCGTCCAGCGACTGCATGGCTTGGCGCGAGCGCCCGGCATCGCCTGCGCCGGATAGCACCGACCAGCTTTGCGAGATCGAATCGATCTGGCATTCGACGTTGTCGGTGGAGCCGAGCGGGGTGCCGTCGTCGAACCAGGCGCGGCGATACCAGGCGCCGTCCCAGGCGTGCAATTCAAGATTCTCGCGCAGCCGGGTGGCCTCGCCCAGGCAGAATTCGGCGAACTCGGGGTCGCCGTTTTGGCGCGCCAGCACGGCGAACTGCCTGAGCACTTCATGCAGGAAGAAGCCCAGCCAGACGCTTTCTCCCTTGCCGCCCATGCCGACCCGGTTCATGCCGTCGTTCCAGTCACCGGAGCCGATCAGCGGCAGGCCTCGCTCGCCATAGCGCAGGCCATGGCGGATGGCCAGCACGCAATGCTGATACAGGCTCACCGTCGTGACGGAACGGCCGGGCAGGTCGAAGTAGGAATCGTCGTTCGGGTCGAGCAGGCGCCCTTCCAGGAACGGGACCGATTCCGCCAGGACGCCGGTGTCGCCGGTGCCCAGCACGTAACGGCAGGTAGCCAGCGCCAGCCACAGGTAATCATCTGAGCAATGGGTGCGCACGCCCCGCCCGGAAGGCGGGTGCCACCAGTGCTGGACATCGCCTTCGCGGAACTGGCGGCCAGCGCAGAGCAGCAGCTGGCCGCGCAGCAGGCCGGCCTCGGCATGCAGCAGCGCCATCGCATCCTGCAACTGGTCGCGGAAGCCGAAGGCGCCGCCCGACTGGTAATAGCCGCTGCGTGCCCACATCCGGCAGGCCAGGGTCTGATACAGGAGCCAGCCGTTGCTGAGCACGTTGAGCGACTGGTCAGGCGTTTCCACCTGCACCGCGCCGAGGGTGTGGTTCCAGTACAGCCAGACCGCTTCCAGGGCCTGCCGTGCAACGTAGCTGCCGCGGCTGCGATGCACCAGATGGTTGACCTCCTCGCCGCCCGGCGTGCCGGCAAGGCCAAGCCTGAAGATGATTTCACGTTCCTCGCCATTGTCCAGTTCGAAGCAGACCTGGAGCGCGGCGCAGGGGTCGAGGCTGCTGCCCGATCTGCCGGACAGATGGTGGCGGCCCAGTGCTGCGGGGTTGGCCAGGCTGCCGTTGCGGCCGATGAACTCGGCGCGATCACAGGTCGCGCTGCGCTCGGCGTCGTCGACATCGAAGAAGGCGACCCGCCCGGGAAACTCGCTGTTGTACGCATTGCGCGCATAGAGCGCGCCGCTGTAGGGATCGATCTCGGTGCTCACATACATGGCCGACTTCTGCCGCAGGTCGCCCAGGACCCATTCCACATAGCCGGTGGCGGATAGGCGGCGCGGCCGCCCGGACTCGTTGCGCACCGTGAGCCGGGAGAACTTGACCGCCATGTCGGTCGCGACATAGACCCACAGTTCCGAGCGGATGCCGACCTCGGCGTGCTCGAACACGCTGTAGCCGAAACCGTGGCGGCTGACGTAGGGGGTGGCGCCGCGCCGGGGCAGCGGCGTGGGCGACCAGAACTGGCCGGTCTCTTCGTCGCGCAGGTAGAAGGCCTCGCCGCTGGCGTCGGAAACCGGGTCGTTGTGCCAGGGCGTGAGCCGGAACTCGTGGGCGTTCTCGGCCCAGGTGTAGGCCTGGCCGCTCTCCGAGATGACGCTGCCGAAGTGATCATTGGCCAGCACGTTGACCCACGGCGCCGGGGTGATCAGGTCGGGCGTGGTGGTGATGACATATTCGTGTCCATCCCGCGTGAAGCCGCCGATGCCGTTAGCCAGGATCAGGTCACGCGGCGCCGTGCTGGCGATGACCGCGTCGTCCTGCCGGGGCCGGCTCGGTACCAGGCGCGGTACACGTGCCGTTGGTACTGCAGGGCGGTTGATCTGCTCTGCCAGCGTCCCACGGCTGTCGCTGAGGATGACGCGGGCGACGGTCAGGAACAGGATGCGATCTTCTTCCGATATCTGTTCCGCCGAGCGGATGAAGATGCCGCCCGGCCGATCGATCGCCTGGCTTTCCAGTCCCACCGCGACCAGGTCCAGTATCTGGTCCTGCAAGGCTTGCCGGTAGCCGGCGCGATCTTCGATCCAGATCACCATATCCACGGCCAGCCCCTTCAGGCGCCAGTAGGCATGGGCCTGGATCAGCTGGCGCACCAGTTCGATATTGGCCAGGTCGGCGATGCGCAAGAGCACAATGGGCAGGTCGCCGGAGATGGCGTAACCCCAGAGTCCGGATTGTCCGCGCCGGTTGCTCATCAGCACGTTGCTCTCGGCGCGCAGACTGGCGTTGGCATAAACGACGAAGTTGGCCAGACGGCCATAGAGTTGCGCATCGGCTTCGCTGGCGTTGATCTGGCGCAGCACCACCTGGGCATGGGTCCAGGCTAGTTCGAAGACCCGGTCGGCCAACCGGCGATCCTGATATTTCTCGACCAGGGCGAGTGCCGCGTCGCGGTTGTCGCCGATGCCGTAGACCAGATCGACGCTGGCCGATTGCTCGGGTTGCAGGGTAATGCGACAGCGGATGGACAGGATGGGATCAAGTACCGAACCCTCGCTGCCGGAAAGCACGCCGTCCATATCCAGCGCCCGGGGCGCGGCGACATCGTGGCCACGGCCCAGGAAGCGGGCACGATCGGTTTCGTAGGTAATTTCGCCGATGTCCGCGTCATGCACGGCCAGCAGGTGGAACATCCAGGGCGTCGCTTCGTCGTGCGAGCGTGGCCGCCGGGTGCAGAGCAGCGCCTGGCGCGGCGCGACGATCTCGGTCTGCACGAACAGGTTGCTGAACGCCGGATGCAGTGCATCCGCAGCGGCGGGCGCCAGCACTACTTCGGTGTAGCTGGTGATCTCGATGGTTCTGGGCGTGCCGGAACGGTTGGTGATGCGCACCCGGCGCAGTTCGATGTCATCTTCGGGAGAGACGACGATATCGGTATGGGTATCGAAATCGAAATCCTGACCGCGATCGCGGCGGCGGAATTCGGCGCGTCCTTCAGAGAAAATGGCCTCGTAGTGATTGGCATGGCGCAAGGTGGGCTGGTGTGCGGTAGACCAGGTTTCGCCGCTCTCGATGTCGCGCAGGTAGGCGAACGTGCCCCAGGCGTCGCGGGTGCCGTCCTCGCGCCAGCGGGTCGCCGCAATATCCTGCCAGCGACTGTAACCGCCGCCAGCGTGGCTGATCATGACGTGATAGCGGCCGTTGGACAGCAACTGCACTTCCGGCATCGGCGTATCCGGGGTGGTCAGCACCCGAATCGGCATCTCGGGACTGTCCGTGCCAGGCTGCATTCCGGTCAGTTCGGCGGCAGGGGCATAGAAGGCCGAGGCCCTTGGGATGCGTTCCTGCAGCAATAGCAGGGTGGCCTGGAACAACGGGTCGGCGGCAAAGTGCTTCTGCATCGGCTGGTCCAGCAGCAGATAGGCCAGCGCAAGCAGGCTCATGCCCTGGTGATGAGCCATGTAGGAGTGCACCAGGGCATGGGTCTCGTGACGGCGTTGCCGGGTCGGGGTGTAGTCGATGGCTTCGTAAAAGCCAAACCAGCCTTCCGCGCCCTCGGCGGCAAGGTGTTGCAGGTTTAGGCAGGCCGCCTCCGGCGCCACCATTAGCGCCATCACGCTGGCATAGGGCGCGATCACCATGTCGTCGGCAAGTCCGCGCTTCAGACCCAGGCCAGGCACGCCGAAGGCGCGGTACTGGTAGTTGAGTTGCACATCGACCGCGTTGTAGCCGGATTCCGAGATGCCCCAAGGTAGTCCGCACTGCTGTCCATAATCGATCTGCCGCGCCACGGCCGCCCGGGTGCTCTGGTCGAGCAGGGTGTGCGCATAGTTCGGCATGACCAGTTGCGGCATCAGGTACTCGAACATCGATCCGCTCCAGGACAACAGGATCGGTTCACCTCCGGCCGAGGTGAGCAGGCGGCCAAGGGCGAACCAGCTCTCCTGCGGCAGCTGCCCCTGAGCGATGGCGACGAATACGGTAAGCCGGGCTTCTGATGCCAGCAGGTCGTAATAGCTGGTGTCACGCCGCCGCTCGTCGACGTTGTAGCCGATGCTCAACAGGCGTGCGGCCTTGTCGTAGAGGAAACCGTATTGCATCTCGGCGAGGTCGCCGGCGCGCAGGGCAAGGCGCTGGATGTCGGCGATACGGGCCCGGGCGCGCTCGCTGCCCAATTCGATAGCGCGGCGCAATTTGGCCAGCCAGGCTTGCTGTGACGGTGTGATTTCTGCGCTGATGAGCGGGGTTGGCAGTATCAGCCCAGCCAGGCCTTGTAGGGTCGGAACGGACTCAACGTGCGGTTGCTCGGTGAGTCCGTGCGGGACCTCCGGCAATTCGAGCCAAGGCGCTAGAAAGATCAGTTCGTCGCGGATGGCCTGACATTGCTTTGCCAACGCCCGCGACCACCAGGCCGCCTGGCTCGCTGGATCATGGTCCATGCCTTGGTGCAACGCTGAGGCGGCCTGGCTCAACTGCCTGATCAGGCGCCAGGCGGCCGGGAGCGTATCGGGTCGCAATTCGCAAACGGCATCAAGCTCTGTTCGGAACAGTGCCAGCGCTTCAGGCAGCGGGGCAAGCACAGAGGCTTCCAGTATGCCCAGGGTGTCGGCCAGACCCTCCAGCCAGCGCGGTTGCAGGATCGGTTGATCAAGCAGCGCGATCAGACCTGGCCGCAAGGTCAGCAGGTGGCCGGCCAGATTGCCGCTGTCCACGGTCGAGACATAAGCCGGGTGCAGGGTTTGCAGGGTCTGGGTGTCATACCAGTTGTAGAAGTGGCCACGATGACGCTCCAGACCCGCCATCGTTTGCAGGGTGTTGGTGGTGCGCACGATCACCTGTCCGGCCGGGATATAGCCGAAATCGTGAGCGGTCAGGTTGGCCAGCAGCGACAGGCCCATATTGGTTGGCGAGGTGCGATGCGCCAGCGCGCCGGTGCGGAATTCTTGGTAGTTGTCCGGGGGCAACCAGTGGTCCTCCGGTCCGACGAAGGCCTCGAAGAAGGCCCAGGTCTTGCGCGCGATCCGGCCCAGAAAGCGGGTCTGGATCGTACTCAGCCGGGCCTCTCGGAAGAACTGTGGCTGGCTGATCCACCAGGCGATGGCGGGCGAGGTCAGCCACAGGATGAGAATGGGGCCAGCCACGAGGAGGGCAGCCGGATTGGCCGCCGCCAGATAAATGGCCATGCCCACCGCAAGCGTGGGGCTGAACCCCATGGTGCGGAACGAGGCCGCCAGATCGCTGCGGCTCATCAGTTCCTGGTCGCCGGAAGCGTTCCATTCCAGCAGCCGCTTGTGCGAAACCAGCAGGCGCCACAAGGTACGCAGGATCGCATCCAGGCTGTAGTACGCCTCATGCGGCAAGGTGACCAGGGCAAACAGTGACTGCGAGATACGTTGGCCGGCAGCACGGAAGCTGGCGGCGAAATGCTGGCCCGAATTCATGTTGTCCGGTTTGCGGATCAGATTCAGCAGGATGGCCAGTAGCGGTGGAATCAGGATGACGCCGAGCACCGCCAGGGTCCAGAACAATGAATCGGTAAGCAGCGCCCAGCCCGACAGCAGGAGCAGCACCAGCGCCGCCGGCACCAGGCTGCGCCGTAGGTTATCGAATATTTTCCAGCGCGCCAGTGGGGACAGCGGGTTCCTGCCACGCCGTCCGTCAGGACCGCGCAGCCAGGGCAACAGCCAGCCGAGCAGTTGCCAATCGCCGCGGATCCAGCGGTAGCGGCGATTGACGTCGGCGCCATAACGGCCCGGATATTCCTCATACAACTGCACGTCGCTCAACAGCCCGGCGCGGATGTAGCAGCCTTCAAGCAGGTCATGGCTGAGGATGCGGTTTTCGCGGAAGCGGCCCTTGAGCGATTGCTCGAACGCGGCAACGTCGTAGATACCCTTGCCGATGAACGAGCCTTCCTGGAACACGTCCTGATAGACATCGGAAACCGCACGAGTGTACGGGTCGATGCCCGGCTCGCCGCCGTTCAGGCGGGCATAGCGCGACAAGGGGCTACTGGGCAGGCTCATGCTCACGCGCGGCTGGAGGATGCCGTAGCCGGCGACGACCCGGCCCAGGTCGGGGTCGTAGACCGCCCGGTTGAGCGGGTGGGCCATGGTGCCGACGAACTGGTGTGCGGCGTCGCGCGGCAACTGTGTGTCCGTGTCCAGGGTGATGACGTATCTGACCCCGGTCAGTACCGCAACAGCCCCGACCAGCAAGGAAAATCCGTCGCTGTTTCCTTCATGCAGCAGGGCGTTCAGGTCCGCCAGCTTGCCGCGCTTGCGCTCGTAGCCCATCCAGATGCGGTCATGCGGGTTCCAGCGGCGCGGACGATGCAACAGGAAGAAAACGTCGTTCCTGTCTTCCGCATAGCGCGTGTTCAAGGCTTCGATCCTGGCTTGGGCCAGTTTCAGCAAGGCTGCGTCCTCGGTCAGGGTTTCCTGGGCTGCGTCGCGCAGATCGGTCAGCAGTCCGTAATGCAGGTTGGCATCGCGATTGGCCAGGAACCGGACCTCCAGGGCCTCGGCCAGGCTGTCGATGTTGTGTGGACTGGTGAGCAGGGTCGGCACCACGACCAGGGTGCGCGATTCAGGCGGAATGCCGGCGGAAAAATCCATGCGGGGCAGGGGATGCGGCGAGGTCAGCAGGGTGGTGACCCAGTTAACCAGCGCAGACGCAAGCTGGCTGCTGGCCACCAGGGTGAGCAGTCCCAGCGGGACCCAAGCCCATTCCGCTACGCCTTCCCAGTCCCCGGCCAGTAGTCCCGCCGCTAGCAGCAGGGTAAGCAGCATGATTGCACCCAGATACAGCAGCAACGCCGATCGGCCAGCCTTTCGCTTCAGCCGCGAGGCCATGGGCAGGTGGGCACTGACGAGCCGTTCCAGTTCCGACCGGCCGCAGTCGATCAGGTAGTAGCCGACATGGGCGGTTCTGTCGCCCGTCCCGCTCCGGTCCGCAGCGGCCTGCGCCAGTCCGATCGCATGGCGGGCCACGCTGTCCTCGGCAAGCGTGCTGCCCTTCGCCACGGCTTCGATGACATGGCGATAGCGGTCACGGGTGGCGAAATCCATGTCGGCATAGGCCGAGCCTGGGTCGGTGCGCAGGGTCTGCTCGACCAGGCTCATGGATTCGACAAACTCGTGCCAGTCCATGGTGCCCAGGAAACGCAGGCTGCCGATGCTGTTGCTGATGGAAACCTGATCGGTCGCCTGATGCTGGTTTCCCGCCCGCACCGACTGCTCGATGTTCGACCCCGACTCGGCCAGCTGCTGTTCAATCCAGGTCAGCGGCAGGGCCAGGGAGGGTCCTTGACCCTGCAGACGACGTGCCAGTTCCGATATGAATGGCGGGGTCATGGGCGGCTTTGACCGGGCCATGTCGGCAATGACCAGAATCAGGTTCTTTGGGTCCTGGTGGGCGGTTTCGGTCAACTTGTCCGCCCAGTCGACTGCCTGATCCCGGTCCCGCCTGCCGCTGGCAATATGCACCGCGACCCGACGCAGGTTTTCGATCAGGGCCAGACGCAGCATGATCGGGATGGCCCACAACTCGCCCAGCCGAAGCGGTGTGACGGTCTGGTAGGCCGTGACAAAACGGCTCAGGTTGTCCGGGTCCACCAGACCATCGCCATGCGAGATGGTTTCAAGGGCGATGTCATAGACGCGCGGCAGGCCGCTTGACGGTCCCCCGACCAGAATTGGCAATTCCCGGCTGTAGCCCTTGGGCAAGTGGCGTCGGGCGGTGCGTATCTGCTCTTCAGTGAGATAGAAGTTGTCGAGCAGCCATTCCCCGGCCGGGGTGATGCGGTGTTTCGCCGAGACGGCTGCTGTCAACTGGTTGCAGGTTTCGATCAGCACCCGTTCATTGGCCGCCAGGCGCGCGAGCAATGGATCCTGAACCCGCCCGGCGGTCAATCGGTGGACGGTCGCCAGACGCACTCCATGCTGAGCCATCTGATCGCTGCTAAACAACTCCGCGCGCAGCGGAGGTTCCTCGTCGTTGGCTTTGCCGCGCGCAAGGCCAGTGATCATGGATGCGCTACCGAGAGCGGCCCAGATCCGGCGCCAATGTCTGTCGATGTTTGAGTAACGTGCTTTCCACTCCGGTCCCATACCGTTCTCCTGACCGTTCTGCGAGCGGCATTTGCAACACGAGGCAGGGCGCCAGGGTGAAGATGACTAAGATCGGAGTGCTCTGGGTGGTTTGACCCGAATGCCCGGGAGTCATTCTCGGGACAGCGCTGAGGACTGTTTGGCCGCTCTTGTGATCTGCCCATTATACACTGCGTTGCATTTACACTCATTATCGGAGCCTTGCCCAATGAGACATGAGCCTGAACGAAGAGGTGTGTTTCCAGCGTGAGATGAGCCTGGAGGGCAGAAGTTGGGATCATGGAGGCATGATTGTGACTTTACATACCCAAGGACTCCAAACGTTGGCCCAGGTACGCGCCTTTGTGTCGGGCGATGGCGTGGCGGGCCAGGGCAGCGGTCTCGGTTTGGCCATCGCGTGCGAGGCGGCCATCCGGCTGGGCGGCGAGATCAGCCTTCAGGATCGCGAGGACACCCAGGGGCTGGTTTTCAGGTTTCATCTGCCGTTGTCGAATCGCTAGTCTGCAACCGGATTGATACAATGTCGGGCCGGTCCGTTCGGGACCGGCCTTAGATCATTCACGGCGCCCCTGCAGCAGGCATATGAACAGCATTCCCAAGGTCGGCTTTGTCTCGCTCGGTTGCCCTAAAAATTCCTACGATTCCGAGCGCATCCTCACTCAGCTTCGGGCCGAGGGTTATCTCATCGTGCCCAGTTATGACGATGCCGATCTGGTGGTGGTCAACACCTGCGGTTTTATCGACTCGGCGGTGGCTGAGTCGCTCGACGCCATCGGCGAGGCCTTGCGCGAAAACGGCAAGGTCATCGTCACCGGCTGCCTGGGGGCGCGCGCGTTGGTCATTAAGACCGCTCATCCCGGTGTCCTGGCGGTGACTGGCCCCCATGCCGCCGACGAGGTGATGGCCGTGGTCCACCAACACCTGGCCCGGCCGCACGACCCGTTTGCCGATCTAATCCCGCCCGGTGGCCTGAAGCTGACGCCCCGGCACTATGCCTGGCTGAAGATTTCCGAGGGCTGCAACCACCGCTGTACTTTTTGCATCATCCCGTCTTTGCGCGGCGACTTGGTCTCGCGGCCGATAGGCGAGGTGCTCGGCGAGGCCGAGTCGCTGGCTAAGGCAGGCGTGAAAGAGTTGCTAATAATCTCTCAGGATACAAGCGCTTACGGCGTAGACTTAAAGTATCGAACTGGGTTTTATAATGGCCGGCCGGTCAAGACCCGGATGCTGAAACTGGTCGAGGAACTGGCCAAACTGGGCATCTGGATCCGCCTGCATTATGTCTATCCCTACCCCAACGTTGACGACGTCATCCCACTGATGGCCGAGGGCAAGGTGCTGCCATACCTGGACGTGCCATTTCAGCACGCCAGCCCGCGCATCCTCAAGGCCATGAAACGGCCGGGCGATGTCGAGCACACCCTGCGCCGGATCGAGCGCTGGCGCGATATCTGCCCGGAACTGGTGATCCGCAGCACCTTTATCGTCGGTTTCCCGGGTGAAACGGAAGATGATTTTGACCAATTGCTCGACTTTCTGGAGGCGGCGCAACTGGACCGGGTCGGCGCCTTTACCTACTCGCCGGTGGCTGGCGCCAAGGCCAACGAGCTGGCCGATCCGGTCGATGAGGATGTGAAGCAGGATCGCCTGGCCCGGTTCATGGATGTTCAGGCCGACATCAGCGCCGCCAAGCTGCGTCGGCGCATCGGCTCGGAGATGACCGTGCTGGTGGACGAGGCGGGTGGCGGCCGGGCCGCGGCCCGTTCCTATGCCGATGCGCCGGAGATCGATGGCCTGGTGCATATCGCCCAGGGCCGGGGATTGAAGCCGGGCGACTGGGTGCGGGTTAAAATCACCCGCTCGGACGACTATGACCTTTGGGGGAAACCGCTATGAGCAAGGAAGTCTGGAAACCGCATGTGGTGGTGGCCGCCGTGGTCGAACGGGACGGCCGTTTTCTGCTGGTCGAGGAAGAGACCGACTGCGGCATCCTGTTTAATCAGCCGGCCGGCCACCTGGAAGACGGCGAGTCGCTGCTGGCGGCGGTGCGCCGGGAGGCCTTCGAGGAGACCGCCCATCACTTCGAGCCGGAGGCGTTGCTAGGCATCTATCACTGGCGCCATCCGACCAAGGACCGCACCTACCTGCGCTTCGCCTTTACCGGCGTGGTAACCGGCTTCGACCCAACGGCGGCCCTCGATACCGGCATACTGCGCGCGGTCTGGTTGACCCCGGAAGAGATTGAAGCCTGTCGTATGCGCCATCGCAGCCCATTCGTCGATCAATGCGTCGCTGATTACCTGGCCGGTCGTCGCTTTCCGCTCGACCTGATAAACGAATTTCCCTTGCTCCAGTGAGTCGCGTTGTCGTTGGCCTGTCCGGCGGCGTCGATTCGGCGGTCGCCGCCTGGCTGTTGCAGCAACAGGGCTTCGAGGTGGTTGGCGTGTTCATGAAGAACTGGGAGGCTGACGATCTGGAGGCCGATTGCCCGATCGCCCGCGACTACCAGGATGTGCTGGCGGTCGGTGAGGTGTTGGGCATCGAGGTCGAACAGGTTAATTTCGCCAAGCAGTACCAGGACCGCGTCTTCGCCTACTTTTTGGCCGAGTACCGGGCCGGGCGGACGCCCAATCCGGATGTACTGTGCAATTCCGAGATCAAGTTCAAGGCCTTTCTGGAACACGCCATCAGCCTCAAGGCCGATCATCTGGCGACTGGGCATTACGCCCGGCTGGACGGTGACTATCCGAATCGCCGGCTGCTGAAGGCGGTCGATGGCAACAAGGACCAGAGCTATTTTCTCTATCGCCTGAATCAGCGCCAGATCGAGCGGGCGTTGTTCCCGCTCGGCGGTCTTGAAAAGCCCGAGGTGCGGGCCTTGGCCCGCCAGGTCCGGCTGCCGGTGGCCGATAAAAAGGACAGCACCGGCATTTGTTTCATCGGCGAACGACCGTTCCGGGAATTTCTGCAACGCTTCATACCGGTCCAGCCGGGCATCATACGGAGCCGGGAAGGTCGCCAGGTGGGCGAGCATCAGGGCCTGATGTATTACACCCTGGGCCAGCGCCAGGGACTGGGCATCGGCGGCCTGAACTGGGCCGAGGAGGGGGTGCCCTGGTTCGTGGCCGGCAAGGACATGGCGCGCAACGAATTGATTGTGGTGCAAGGTCACGACCACCCCCTGCTGCTCTCGGAGAAGGTAACGGCCAATGACCTGTCCTGGGTCGGCCCGCCGCCGGTAGTGGGTCGCCGTTACGCCGCCAAGACCCGCTACCGTCAGCAGGACGCGACCTGCTGGGTCGAGCGGCTGGTCGACGACGAACTGGAATTACGTTTCGAAGAGTCGCAATGGGCGGTGACGCCAGGCCAATCAGTGGTGGTCTATGAGGGCGAGGTTTGCCTGGGCGGCGGCATTATCCGCTAGACCTTGTTTGGCAAAAGCGATGGTGGTCGGGATTTATCCCGACCTACAAAATCCCGCTGGCCTGCCCGGTTTGTAGGGCGCAACACTACGCCAGGAGCACTGTCTCAGCGTCGATGGATCAGGAATACGCAGGGACTGCGCTCGATTTCGAACGCCCGCTTGCGCCATTCCTCCACCCGGTGCGTGGCCACCAGCTCGCCCCCAGTGGTCAGGCCGCAGCCCAGACTCAGCCAGGTGTCGCCGCGACAGGCGGCCAGGATGGTTTCGAACATGGCCCGATTGCGATAGGGGGTCTCGATGAAGATTTGCGTGGCATCGTCTTGTTCCGAGCGTTTTTCGAGCGCCTTCAAGGCACTGGCGCGCGCTTCCGGCTTCGCCGGCAGATAACCATGAAAGGCGAAGCGCTGACCGACCAGCCCCGAGCCCATGATCGCCAGAAGGATGGAGGAGGGGCCGACCAGCGGTTTCACGGTAATGCCGTGTCGATGGGCCAGGTTGATCAGGTCCGCGCCGGGGTCGGCCACCGCCGGACAGCCCGCCTCGGATAGCAGCCCGACATCGACGCCCGTCAGTAGCGGCTGGATCACGGCCTCCAGTTGTTCGGTCCGAGTATGCTCGTTGAGTTCCAGCAGGCTTAGTTGCTGGATGGGCAGGTTGGCGCCGACCTGTTTCAGAAAGGCGCGCGCGGTCTTGGCGTGCTCGACGACAAAGGTGGTGAGCTGGGCGGCGATGCGTCGGGTTTCCTCGGGCAGGACGGCATCGAGCGGGGTGTCGCCGAGCGGCGTGGGGATTAGGTAGAGGATGCCGAGGACAGCCGCCCGCTCCTCGCTCTTCACGCCTCACTCCTCACTGACATAGGTCAATACGTCCAGGCCTTCATTGGCCAGCATCTCGGTCAGCTTGATTAGCGGCAGACCGACCAGGGCATTGGGATCTTCGGTTTCATAGCGGGCGATGAGGGCGATACCCAGGGACTCGCTGCGCGCGCTGCCGCAGCAGTTGTAGGGCTGGTCGCGGCGCAGGTAGGCCTCGATCTGGGCATCGCTGTAGTCGCGCATGACCAGCCTGACCGGCACGTTGGCGGTTTGGGTGCGGCCGGTACGGGAGTTGAGCAGGGTCAGCGCGGTGTGGAACTCTAGCGTCTTGCCGCGCATGGCCTGGAGCTGCGCCACGGCCTTTTCGTGCGTGCCGGGTTTGCCGAGTTGCCGGCCTTCGAGCAGGGCGACCTGATCGGAGCCGATGACCAGTGCATTGGGAAATTTCTCCGCCACCGCCTGGGCCTTGAGCACCGACAAGCGCTGGGCGGTATCGTCGGGCGATTCGCCGGGCAGGGGCGCTTCATCGATATCCGGGGCGGCAACCTCGAAGGGCACGCCGAAACGGGCGAGTAATTCGCGCCGGTAGGGGGACGTGGAGGCAAGGACCAGTTTCACCGCGACCTATTCCATATGTCTAGCCACTCACCCCTCGCTATCATCATTCCGGCTGTATCTCCACCAGGACCTGATCCGGGGTTACGGCGTCGCCCTTGGCAATGAGGACCGATACCACGGTGCCGGACACGGCGGCCTGGACCTCGTTTTCCATCTTCATGGCCTCGATGATGAAGATGCCGTCGCCGGCCTTGACCTTATCGCCAACCTTGACCTTGACGTCGACGATGGTGCCGGGCATCGCCGTGGTGACATGGCCGGCATGGCTGGGCCGCGGTCGTTTGCCGGCGGTGGAGGCCGCGCCGTCCTTACCGGTGGTCTTGCGGTGCGCGCCGGAGCCGGCGCTGACTTCGATTTCGTCCAGCGTTTCCACCAGGACCTCTTCCGATATGCCGTCGACATGGACGTAGAACGGCCGTTCGGTCTCGTCGCCGTGACCGCTGCCAGTGATGCGGATGTGGTAGGTCTCGCCGTGCAAGGTCACCTTGAATTCGTTCGGCGCATAGACCGCCGGGCTGGCTATTGCTTCCTTGGCCGAGGGCGGCAGCAGGGGTTCCGGGGTCAGGCTGCCGGCGGCGCGTTCCAGCAGGAAGGTGCGACCGATGTCCGGGAACATGGCGTAGGTCAGCACATCCTCGTCGCTCTTGGCCAGGCCTTCGCTGTCGGCGCGCAGCTTGTCCAACTCGGCGCCGATCAGATCGGCCGGGCGGCAGGTGATGACCTCCTGATTGCCCACGGCCATCTTCCGTACTTCTTCGTTGACGGCACCCGGCGCCTTGCCGTAGCGGCCGAGCAGGTAGTTCTTGACCTCGTTGGCAACCGATTTGTAGCGCCCGCCAGTGAGCACGTTAAGCACCGCCTGGGTGCCGACGATCTGGGAGGTCGGGGTGACCAGCGGCGGGTAGCCAAGGTCTTCGCGAACCCGGGGAATTTCCAGCATGACCTCGTCCATACGGTTGAGCGCGCCCTGTTCCTTTAATTGGTTGGCCAGGTTGGAGATCATGCCGCCGGGTACCTGAGAGGTGAGGATGCGGGAATCGACCAGGTGCGAGTCCATCTCGAACTGCCAGTATTTCTTGCGCACTTCACGGAAGTGGGCGGCGATCTCCTGCAATAGCGGCAAGCTGAGACCGGTGTCGTACTCGGTGCCGGCTAGGGCGGCGACCAGGCTTTCGGTGGTGGCGTGGCTGGCGCCCTCGGAGAAGGCCGAGTTGCAACAGTCGATGATGTCGACGCCGGCCTCCACAGCCTTCATGTGCACCATGGTCGATAGGCCGGCGGTAGCGTGACTGTGTGAATTGACCGGCAGGTCGGTGGCCGCCTTGATCGCCTTGACCAGTTCGTAGGCGACGTAGGGCGTGAGCAGGCCGGCCATGTCCTTGATGGCGATGGAGTCGACGCCCATGTCGGTGAGTTGCTTCGCCATCTCGACGAAGTAGGCGATGTCGTGGACCGGGCTGACGGTATAGGAAATCGCGCCCTGGGCGTGTTTGCCGCTCTTCTTGACCGCATCGATGGCGACTCGCATGTTGCGGATGTCGTTCATGGCGTCGAATACCCGGAACACGTCGATGCCGTTGTCGGCGGCTTTTTGCACGAAAGCACGGACCACATCGTCGGCATAGTGGCGGTAGCCGAGCAGATTCTGGCCGCGTAGCAGCATCTGGATGCGGGTGTTGGGCAAGGCGCGGCGCAGCTTCTTTAGCCGTTCCCAGGGGTCTTCCTTGAGAAAACGAACGCAGGCGTCAAAGGTGGCGCCGCCCCAGGCCTCCAGCGACCAGAAGCCGACCTGATCGAGCTTGCCGCAGATCGGCAGCATGTCGTCGGTCCGCATACGGGTGGCGATGAGTGATTGGTGACCGTCGCGCAGGACGAGGTCGGTGACTTGTACTTTTGCCATTGCTGAATTTCCTGGGGTTACATGCCGAGATGGGCGGCCAGGGCCGCTGAAATCGCCGCCGCCATGAACTCTGGCGGGCGCCGTACATGATAATCGATGAGTTCTGTATGGGCCTCGACGAAGCCGGTGTCGAAGCGACCGCTACGGAACTCATCGTTGTTGAGAATCTCCCGGTAATACGGGACGGTGGTCTTGACACCGTAGACCACCATGTCGTCCAGGACCCGTTTGCCGCGTTCGACCACGCTGTTCCAGTCGAGCGCCCAGACGATCAGTTTGGCGCACATCGAGTCGTAATAGGGCGGGATGATATAGCCGGTATACATGGCGGCATCGATCCGGACGCCGGGGCCGCCGGGCGCATAGTAGCGGGTGATGCGGCCGAAGCTGGGGAGAAAGTCGTTCTTCGGGTCTTCGGCATTGATGCGGAATTCCATGGCGAAACCACGGTAGTTGATGTCTTCCTGTTTGTATTGCAGCGGCAAGCCGCTGGCAATGCGGATTTGCTCCTGGACGATATCGATGCCGGTGATGGTCTCGGTCACGGTGTGCTCGACCTGAAGCCGGGTGTTCATCTCCATGAAATAAAACTGGTTGTCCTTATCGAGCAGGAACTCCACCGTCCCGGCGTTTTTATAGCCCACCGTCTTGGCCGCCTGGACCGCGATCTTGCCGATGTAGTCGCGTTGGGCGCGGGACAGTTGCGGCGATGGCGCAATCTCGATCAGCTTCTGGTTGCGGCGCTGGATGGAGCAATCGCGCTCGAACAGGTGGACGACATTGCCGAAACTGTCGCCCAGCACCTGCACCTCGATGTGGCGGGGATGGACCACACACTTCTCGATGAACACCTCGGGCTTGCCGAAGGCCTTGCTGGCCTCGGAGATCACCCGTTCGTAGTTCTTGACCAGGTCGTCCTCGGAGTCGCAGCGCCGAATGCCCCGGCCGCCGCCGCCGTTGGTGGCCTTGAGCATGACCGGGTAGCCGATGTCGTTGGCCAGGGCGCGGGCCTTTTCGAGGTTTTCGAGGTTATGGTCGGAACCGGGAGTGACCGGGATGCCGGCCTTAATCATGGCCTGACGGGCTTGTATCTTGTCGCCCATCTGGCGGATGACCTCGGGCGAGGGGCCGATGAACCGGATGCCGCGCCGGGCGCAGATTTCTGCCAGCGCCGGGTTTTCCGACAGGAAACCATAGCCGGGGTGTAGTGCGTCGCAGCCGGAGGCAACGGCCAGGTTGACGATATTGTGGGTATTTAGATAGCCGACGACCGGGTCCGAGCCGATGTTGTACGACTCGTCCGCCTTCTTGACGTGCAGGGCATGACGATCGGCATCGGTGTAGATGGCGACCGAACGGATGCCCAATTCACGGCAGGCGCGAATGATCCGGACCGCAATTTCTCCGCGGTTGGCTATGAGTATCTTTTTAATCATGGCGAAAATAAATTAGGCGGACAGGGCCTCAATGGAGCGGCGTGACGGCGTAGTTTATCCGGAGATCGCGTTATTGTCGCTGTGACCTGAGCACGGGCCAGCGATCCGTGCAGCGCTAGGGCTGCGAGAATACCGGAATGGACTCAGACTTGGACGCTGCGCCTAAGTGCAAAAGGCTTGCATTGCGCAAGCCTTCGATTTTGATGGTGCCGGTGAAAGGAGTCGAACCCTCGACCTTCGCATTACGAATGCGCTGCTCTACCAACTGAGCTACACCGGCGCGGCGCGGATTATATCAGGCCAAGTGAATAAACGAAGGGTCGGTTCCGGTGTTTTCCCGGTCATTAGATCGGCGAGTAATTCAGCGCTGGCGGGGGCCAGGGTGACGCCATAGCGGAAATGGCCGCTGTTGACGAACAGGTTTTCCAGGATCGGGTGCCGGGCGATTATGGGTATGTTGTCCGGGGCGCCAGGCCGCAGACCGGCCCAGTGCCGGATCGGGCCGCTGGCGGCGACGTCTGGCAACAGGCGCGACATGAAGCCATGCAGTCGGTCGCGCGCTTCAACGGTGGTGGTCTTGTCGAAGCCGACGTCTTCCAGCGTGCTGCCGGCGAGTATGTGACCGTCGGCGCGCGGCACCAGATATTGGCCAGCCTCATACAGTATGCACGGCAGCCGTCCTGGCTCGGTTCGGTAGAGCAGCATCTGGCCGCGTATGGGGCGGATCGGCAGCCCGGCAGCGTGCTGATCCAGTAGATTCGCGCTCCAGGCACCGGTGGCGACGACGAACTGGTCGGCTGGCCAGCGCCGGTCGCCGGAAACAGCGGCGGTCACCCGGTTGGCCTGGGTGGTCAGGCTGATCGTTCCGATTTCGCTATGGATGGTCACCCCAAGCCGACGTAGACCTTCCAGCAAGGCTTGAAGAAGACGTGGATTGCGGACCTGCGCGACCTCTGGCAGCCAGAGACCCGGGCCGAATCCGGTCAGCGCGGCGGGTGCGACCGTTGCGGCCTGGCCGGCAAACCCTGTTTCGGCTTGTGCCCGGTCATAGGGCGCCCGTATCAACATGCCCGTTCGGCGATATTCCGGGTCGATGGCGGCGGTCTTGTGGATGGCGTCGATCCAGTCTGGATACAGGGCCTGGCTGTGCTCGGTCAATGCCCGGAGCGGCGCCGGGTAATTCCATGGCAACAGCAGGCTGAGTATGCCGGCGCCTGCCCACGAGGCTTCCTGGCCGGGCGTGCCGCGTTCCAGCACTTCGACCTGGGCGCCGCGGCGGGCAAGTTCCCAGGCAGAGGCTAGTCCGGCGATGCCGGCGCCGATAACGACAATAGGCTTGCTCACTGGGTCGGGTTCATAGTCGGAGTCGGGCCATTCTAGCAAAGCCGGCCAGCGGCGTTAGAATGTCCCTGTTCGCCGGAGAGAATCCCAATGCCGTTTCCCGTTCTGAAATTACTGTCGCCGGATGAGTTCCGTTCCGGCGAGGCTATTTCGAGCGATCTGGGCATTTCCAGGGCCAGCGTTCACAACCGGGTGGAGCAGGCACGGGGCTTGGGGGTCGCCATTCAGGCGGTGCGTGGCAAGGGTTATCGTCTGGCCGAGCGCTATAGCTGGCTGGAACCGGAATGCTTGACGGCGGCGCTGGCACACTCGGGTTACCACGTGCTCGTCCATGAGCAGGTGGATTCCACTAACAGCCTGTTGCTGAACCTGGCCCAGCAGGGGCAGCCGCACAAGAGCATCCTGGCGGCGGAGTGGCAGGCCCAGGGCCGTGGTCGCAGAGGTCGGACCTGGTTGGCGCCCTTGGGTAGTGGTCTGACCTTTTCGCTGCTTTGGCGTTTTCAAAGGCCCTTGACCGCGCTTTCGGGATTGAGTCTGGCGGTCGGCCTGGCCCTGGCGCGCGGCTTCAGGACGCTGGGCATCGAGGCGGTTGAGCTGAAATGGCCCAATGATGTTTTGCTGCACGGAGGCAAGTTGGCCGGCATCCTCATCGAGACCCATGGCGACATGCTGAGCGCGGCAACGGCGGTGATCGGCATCGGGGTCAATGTTCGCTCGGCCATGGCCGCAACCGATGCCATGGACTTCCAGCCGGTCGCCATGGAGGACGCGCTCGGCGACCGGCTGGACCGGAACGAGGTATTGGTGCGTTTGCTGACTCAACTGGATACGGTACTGAAGGCATTCGACCAGAGTGGCTTCGCACCTTTTGTCGATGAATGGCAACGGCTGCATGTCTGGCAGAATCGGCCGGTGCGGGTGATCAGCGGCGGACAGCGCATCATGGAAGGCGTGGCGCTGGGGGTCGACGCGGCGGGGCTGCTGCGTTTGAATACCGCCGATGGCATCCGCCTGGTTCACTCGGGGGAGGTTAGCCTGCGCTCGGGGGGCGCATCGTGATGCTGCTGCTGGATGTCGGTAACAGCCGGATCAAGTGGGGTATCTGGCACGCCGGCGAATGGCATGAGCGGGGCGTGGCGCCGACCTCGGAACTTGGCGCGTTGCGGGCCGTGTTGGCCAGGACAACGCCGCGTTGGGCGGCAATCGGTTGCGTAGCGGGCGACGAGGTTCGGGCGCGTTTGGCGGCCATGCTCGATGTCGCCGGCGTAAAGGCGGTCTGGTTACAGTCGGCGGCGGAGTGGCATGGCTTGGTCAACCGTTATGAGCCGCCCGAAAGCTTGGGTATTGATCGCTATGCCGCGTTGATCGCCAGCTATAAAAACGGTTGTGCGCCCTGCATCGTGGTTAGCGCGGGCACCGCGCTGACGGTGGATGCACTGGCTGGCAACGGCGAATTCCTGGGCGGTATGATACTGCCCGGCGTCGCGCTCATGCGCCGCACGTTGACCGTCGGCACGGCAGGCTTGGCGACCACGAACGGCGCCTGGCAGCCGTTCCCTCGCACCACCGGGGCGGCGGTGGAAACGGGAATCTGGACGGCGATTTCGGCCGCCGTGGCGGTTATGTATAGCCGCCTGACCAGACAGTCGAGTGCGACTGTAGACACTGTGTTGACTGGCGGCGACGCCAGCCTGCTGGCACGCCGTTTGTCGGCGGATGCGCTACCTGGTTCCGTGACAGTCGATGAATATCTGATATTGGAGGGCTTGCTTTGGTTAGCGCGGGGTATGAACGTGCCGGGCGTATAACGCTCTTTCTGGCGGTGCTCAATCTGCTGGCGCTTGGTTTTGGCGCTGGGCTGCGCTATGTCGAGGCCAATCGGATGCCCGGCTTCGATGAGTTGAACGCCGAGAAGATACATTTATGGTCGCAGCCTCGAATGTACCAACCCCGTACTCCGGTGGCGCCGCCACTGGCCGCCGATTCGACCGCCGCCGTCCGAAACACGCTATGCCTGGCGCTTGAGAATATCAGCCAGGCCAATTTCCAAGACCTCCAGACACTGATGCAGGCCAATGGCATCGACAGCGCCCAATGCACATACGAGTTCGACAAAAAACTGGCCTGGTGGGTGTTCTGGCCGCCGGAATATGAGGCGGCGCGACGCGATAAGGCGTTGCAATCGATCCATGCGGCCGGGGTAAAAGATGTGTTGCCCATAATTCAGGGGGCGATGGCGCAGGCATTTTCGGTCGGGGTATTCATTTCCGCGAGCCAGGCTCGGCAATATCGGGATAGCTTGAGAAGTAAGGGCCTGGACAAGATCGAATATGGCCCACGACCCGGCATCGGCTACCTTAGGCTCGGCTGCCAGGTAGATGAGCCAGACCGGTTGGCCCGCTTCGAAACGGCCTTACCGGCGTGGGCCAAGCCGGTGGATGCGGCGCAGTGTCAGGCAGGGCTTAAACCGCGACGACCGTGAAGCTGACCTTGAGCCAGGATTCACCCGAGTCCTCGACCGCTTCGAGGCGTATCAGGCGGCTTGGATCGAACGGCGAGCGCAATTGGTATTGACGGTTCTTGGCATAATCAGCGCCGCTGATCAGCAAATATTCCTGTTTTTCTTCGTTGGTGAGCAAAATAGCCTTGAGGTTCTGACTGCCCGACGGCAGGTCCAACTCATCGACGACGTAACCGCCAGTCGCATCGGCATTGTCCATCTTTAACGTGACGGCCTGGAACTGTTCGGACATCAGTTTGATCCCCGCCAAGCGATGGTCTTCGTCCTTGCGTGCCAGATGCATGACGATACCCAAGCGCCAAGCATTGTCGTCCCGCAGACTCAGGGCGATCAGCTTGCCCACCTTGATCCATTCATTGCTGAGTGGGTTGATATGAAAGCCCAGACCGGTTTCGCTGGAATCCGCCTGTTCCCATAGCTCATAGCGTGACTGCAGGGCGGTTTCACGTTGCTGCTCAAGTCCTTTATCCTTGGTGCGCTCGGTGACGAAGCCATAGAGCTTGATATCGAGTATTTCTTCAGGACTGATTGGGCTACGGTTGCTTTTGACCTTGTTTTCAGCCTTGGATAGTTCGTTGCAGATATTGTTCAGGTCGTGGATGACCTTCCATTGTCCGGGTTGCGGAATGCGCTGGTTGACGCGGCGGTCGCGGTCGTCAAGTACCGCCCATTCCTTATCGACCAGATTGATCAGGTCATACCCTTCCGGCAAACGGAAATCCTCGGTTAGGCCGAGCGTGGCGGGTGGAGCGCCGGATTTAAGCGATTCAGTAATATCCCGGAGATGCTTGAGCAGGTCAGTCGTTGAGACAAAACGCAGAGCCGGGTCAGATGTCTGGTTACGGCTCCGTTTAAGACCTTGCCCTTTGCTGGTGTCGACGTAGAACGTATGGCTGCCCGGATCGTATAGGCTGTCGATACGGATCAGGTCGGACCAGTTATCCAGCCATTGGTCGACCATTTCGATTTCTCTGGCCGCCAGGCTGCCGTTGCCGACTAGCGAAAGCAGCAAGGCCTGGCCATATTCCTGCGCCGGTGTGCGCTGCTCGGCATCGGTGGAATAGACCGTCACCGCCGTATTGCTGAAGTTGTCGAATTCGGCAATGCGATATAGGTTGTGCAACCGCAGCCAGAGCTTCTCGTCCGCTTGTTCATAGCGGAAATAGCGCCATTTGATGATGTCGGCGAAACCGCGGATGGCGCGGGAGGTGATGAGCGGGATCGACATCTGTATCTTGCTGCCGCCCGGATTGGCGATAAAGTCCATCAAGAAGCCGTGGTAGCCTCGGGTGATTTCCCAATAAAAGGCGTGGATGGCGATCCATAACCTGGTCTCGATGGATTTGGACATACGGGCGTTACGCAGGTACTGCATGCACAACGACGACTGCATGTCCCTGGTAGCCTCGTCCAGGTGCATCAGCACCTGTAGCCGATCCTTGGAAAAATTCGATTCGGCGTGATTGAACTGAATCAGGTTTTGAACCACCTCTTCTTGGGCGCTGTAGATGTCCCCAGCAGGCAGGTCCTGAACCCAGCGAGTAATGGTTTTGAGGTTGCTCAGCACCCCTTGGTCGTCTTTTTTTTTCTTCAAAAAACTAAACATATCCCTTTGCCTTTATTACTCACAGAGTTTCGATTCGGCCCAGTTTACAACGGAGTTCAACGCCAGCGCCAAATGTTCCGGCTGCGTGCCGCCCGCCTGAGCCATGTCCGGGCGTCCGCCGCCTTTGCCGCCGACCTGCTGGGCTACAAAGTTGACCAGTTCGCCTGCCTTTATCTTGGCGGTGGCATCCGCCGTTACACCCGCAATCAGGCTCACCTTGCCATCGCTGACCGAGGCCAGCACGATCACAGCGCTCTTGAGTTTGTCGCGTAGTTTGTCCATGGTCTCGCGCAAAGTCGCCACATCCGCGCCTTCGAGTTTGGCTGCCAGCACCTTTACACCGTTGATGTCTTGCGCTTGGGCGACCAGTTCATCGCCCTGAGCAGAAGCGAGTTTGGATTTCAGCGCGGCCAGTTCTTTTTCCAGCGACTTCACATGATCGAGTACCTGCCCGATGCGTGCCGCCGCTTCTTGCGGTTGTGTCTTGACCGCATCGGCGACTTGCCGCAACTGTTGTTCCTGCCACTGTACCAGCGCCAGCGCGCCCTCGCCGGTCACCGCCTCCACGCGCCGGATGCCGGCCGCTACGCCGCTCTCGGTGACGATCTTGAACAGGCCGATGTCGCCCGTGCGTTTGATATGCGTGCCGCCGCACAATTCGCGGCTTGAGCCGATGTCGATCACCCGCACTTCGTCGCCGTATTTTTCGCCGAACAGCATCATCGCGCCGGTCTTCTGCGCGTCTTCGATGCCCATCACCCGCGCCTGACAATCGGCATTGGCAAGAATTTCGGCATTCACTATCGCTTCTACTTGGCGTATCTCGGCATCGGTCATCGGTTGGCTATGCACAAAGTCGAAACGGGTTTTGTCCTCATCCACTTGCGACCCCTTTTGGTGGACATGCTCGCCCAGCGTTTCGCGCAAGGCCTTGTGCATCAGGTGTGTTGCCGAGTGGTTGCGCATGGTGCGGTTACGCGCGGCGGCATTTACTCGCGCTTGCACAGCGTTGCCCAGGCTCAGTTTGCCGGTCTTCACTACGCCGTGATGGCCAAATACCGTGGCCTGTATCTTCTGCGTGTCCTCGACCGCAAAGATGCCGTTAGTGCCGCGCAACTCACCGCTGTCGCCGACCTGACCACCAGACTCGGCGTAGAACGGGGTGTCGTCCAACACCACTACGCCCATCTCGCCTTCGTTCAGCTCATTGACCAGCGTGCTGTCCTGGTACAGCGCGAGGATATTGCCCTTGTGTTCCAGTGTGTCGTAACCGTGGAAAGTGGTCGCCTGGCCGTTGTATTCGAGGTTTGCCGCCATCTTGAATTTGCCCGCCGCGCGGGCGAGTTCTTTTTGTTGCGCCATTGCCTTCTCGAACGCAACAACATCGACCGCCACCCCATGCTCGCGGCACACGTCCTGCGTCAGGTCGAGCGGAAAGCCAAAGGTGTCGTGCAGCTTGAATGCCGTCTCGCCGTTGAATGTTTTGCTACCTGCCTTGTCCATCTCGGCCAGATCGGCATCGAGGATCGCCATGCCATTCTCAATGGTCGCAAAAAAACGCTCTTCTTCCAGCTTGAGTACGCCCTTGACGCGCACTTGCTCGGCGATGAGTTCGGGGTAAGCCGCGCCCATTTGTTCGGCGAGATCGGGCACCAGTTTGTAAAAGAATGCCTCACGCGCGCCCAGCTTGTAACCGTGACGAATGGCGCGACGGATGATGCGGCGCAGCACATAACCGCGCCCTTCGTTGCCGGGAATCACGCCATCGGCGATGAGGAAGGAACAGGCGCGAATGTGGTCGGCCAGCACCTTTAGCGAGGGCGAATCGAGATCGGCGCAATGCGTTTCGCGCGCCGCCGCTTTGATGAGCGCCTGGAACAGATCAATCTCATAGTTGGCATGGACGCCTTGCAACACCGCCGAGATACGTTCCAGACCCATGCCGGTATCGACCGACGGCCTGGGGAGCGGATGCATCACGCCGGCCTCGTCGCGGTTGTACTGCATGAACACGTTGTTCCATATTTCGATGTAGCGGTCGCCGTCTTCTTCGGGGGTGCCTGGTAGACCGCCGGGGATATGCGCGCCATGATCGTAGAAGATTTCGGTACACGGGCCGCACGGGCCGGTGTCGCCCATCATCCAGAAATTGTCTGAGGCATAACGCGCGCCTTTGTTGTCGCCGATGCGAATGACGCGATCCGCGCTGAGGCCGACCTCTTTGGTCCAGATGTCATATGCCTCGTCGTCTTCGGCATAGACGGTGACGTAGAGCTTGTCTGCGGGCAGCTTGAATATCTCGGTCAGCAACTCCCATGCGTACTTGATCGCATCGCGTTTGAAGTAATCGCCAAAGCTGAAATTGCCCAGCATCTCAAAGAAGGTGTGATGGCGCGCGGTATAACCGACGTTCTCCAGATCGTTGTGCTTGCCACCGGCGCGCACGCATTTCTGTGATGAAGTGGCGCGGGTATAAGGGCGTTTGTCGAAACCGAGGAAGACATCCTTGAACTGGTTCATGCCCGCGTTGGTGAACAGCAGCGTCGGGTCTTCGTGCGGCACCAGCGAACTGGAGGGGACGACGGTATGGCCCTTGGAGGCGAAGAAATCCAGGAACTTCTGGCGAATCTCACTGCTTTTCATATGCTGAGCGGGGTTTGTGTAATTGCGCGATTGTAGCCAATGCCGGCCCGGAGTGGGAAAGCGAGCCGCCGTTAGCGCTGACTTCAGTGTCAATCCGCGTTGGTGTCGTAAATCTCGCGCCAGCGTTTGGCGCAGCGCATGAAGGCGGCGAGCACTTGCGGATCGAAGTGTCCCGGCATGGTGCGGCCGTCACCGACGGTGATGACCTCCATCGTCTTTTCATGTGCGAGGGCCGGCTTGTAAGGGCGCTTTGAGCGCAGCGTGTCGTAGATGTCGGCGATGTTCATGATTCGCGCCGAGAGGGGGATTTCCTCGCCCTTCGACCCATTTGGATAGCCGCCGCCGTCCCAGCGCTCATGGTGGTTGAGCGCGATCTCGGCGCCCATCTTGATGTATGGCGAGTTGCCCTTTTCGAGGATTTTCGCGCCATAGGTGGTATGACCCTTCATGATCGCCCATTCCTCCGGCGTGAAGCCGCCGGGTTTGAGCAGGATGGCGTCGGGAATGGCGATCTTGCCGATATCGTGCATCGGGCTGGCGTAGAAGAGCTGTTCGGTAAATTCATCGCCCAACCCCATCTCCTCGGCCATGTCGCGGCAGTAGTAGCTGATGCGCTGGACATGGTTGCCGGTCTCCTCATCCTTGAATTCCGCCGCCCGCACCATGGTGAGGATGGTGTCCCTGTAGGCCTCGCGCAACTCCTGGGTGCGCGCGGCCACCTGCTCTTCAAGGATGTGGTTGTGTTGTTCGAGAAACCGGCTGAACTCGCGCAGCCGCAGCAGGTTCCGCACCCGCACCCACAGCTCGGTGCGTTCAATCGGCTTGGTGAGAAACTCCTCGGCGCCCATCTGTAGGGCACGGATTTCCGACCCGCGATTGTCCGGCGTGCCAACCATGATAATGGGGATGGTCTTGGTTGCCGGGTCGAGCTTGAGTCGCCCGGCGACCTGGAACCCGTCGATGCCTGGCAGTATGACGTCAAGTACGATCAGATCGGGCCGGAAGCCTGGGATAAACTTCAGCGCATCCTCGCCGTTGGTGGCCGTCTCGGTGACGTATCCCTCGGCCTTGAACAGCATCTCCAGTAGTTGCAGGCTGCGCGCATCGTTGTCGACGATAAGGATACGGGAGGGGTCTTCAGCCACCATAAACCTCTTTGCAATGTGGATTCGGCGCCTCGTCACTTTCTGCTTGACGGTGCGACCGAAGTATAGACAACCGGGTAACAGTTATGTCGCGCTGCACGCCAGACGCAAATAATAGCCAATTGAAATGCTGTGGTATTTGCGGTAGATTAGCATCCTCTAATATTGAATTATGGGGTACAGAGCCATGTTTAGCGCTTACGGTATCAAGGAAATCGATGTCGACTCTTTGAGTTCTAGCAAGGATGACATTCACCTGATCGATGTACGAACGGAAGCTGAGGTATTGGCAGGTGCGATTGCCGGCGCGATTCACATTCCGCTCCATTTGCTGCCCATTAAGGCGCACGAGATTCCTCAGGATCGGCCGGTGGTGATCTATTGTCGTACCGGAGCACGCTCGGCTCAGGCCTGTGCCTTCATGCAGCAAAAAGGCTACACCAATATGCTCAATCTGGCCGGTGGCATCGCGGCCTGGGCGAGGTCCGGCAAGCCGATTGGCAAGATAGCCTGATCTCGACGCCGACTTGCGGCGGTCGGCATCGAGACCAAAAGACGCGCAAGCCAGACGGCCATTGCAATCGTTCATCAACTGGTTTAATGTTGCCAGCGCAATTTAGAGGTATTCCACCGGTTAACGCTTAAATTCTTTACCAAGTAGAAGGAGCAGAAATGAATTTTGATAAAGACCTCGACGCCCGCGGCCTGAACTGTCCGCTGCCTATCTTGCGTGCCAAGAAGACGCTCAACGAACTAACCACTGGCCAGGTGCTGAAGATTCTCGCCACCGACCCAGGTTCTGTGAAAGATTTTTCCGCGTTTGCCAAACAAACGGGCAATGAACTGCTGACCTCCAGCGAAGCTGGTGGCGAGTACACCTTCTTCATCAAGAAGAAGTAAGCTCGGAGCAATTGCCAGAAGGGGCCTCGTCATGAGGCCCTGTTTACGTCGAATGCCCATGCGGCAAGCCGTACAAGTTGTCCAACCCAATTCAAAGAGGTGGAGAGATGGAAGAGAAAAAACTCGCGATTATCGCAACCAAGGGTACCCTGGACTGGGCCTATCCCCCATACATCCTGGCCTCCACGGCGGCGGCCCTCGGCTATGAAGTTCAGATTTTCTTCACCTTCTATGGTCTGCAACTGGTACGCAAGGACCTTAGCGGCCTGAGAGTCAGCCCCATCGGCAACCCCGGTATGCCCATGAAGATGCCCTTCGGCCCCAAATGGTTCCGCGGCATCAACTGGAATATCCCCAATGCCATCCAGTGCCTCATCCCCGGCTATGAAACGCTGGCAACATCGCTGATGAAACAGACCATCGCCAATAATGGCGTGGCCAGCATCCCCGAGCTGCGCGAACTGTGTCAGGAAGCCGAGGTGAAATTCATCGCCTGCCAGATGACCGTCGAGCTGTTCGGTTTCTCGCATAGTGATTTCATCGATGGTATGGAATTCGGCGGCGCCGCCACCTTCTTCGAATTTGCCGGCGAGTCGGATGTTTGCCTGTACATCTGATCCAGCAGGGTAATGCTCCACAGTACAAAACCGCCTAATTAGGGCGGTTTTTTTTTGGCTGCGCCGCAGATAGCTAATGGCCTGGAAGATAAGCATATTCTTATACTGTTCTGTTTGTTGCAGATTAAATATCAGCCGGCTACCATGACCCGCGCTTTACTTTTTATTACGCAATCACCTTGAGGCGGAGACATTTAAATGACGTTTAACAAACTTGCAATTGCCCTGGCCGTAGCCGGAGTTTCAACCGGCGCCTATGCCACCAACGGTATGAATATGGAGGGTTATGGCCCCATTTCGACCAGCATGGGCGGCACATCTTTTGCTTATGACAATGGTACGGGTGCGATGGCTGGTAACCCGGCGACCCTGGGGCTGATGACCGACGGTTCCCATTTGGACGTAGCTGTAGGCGTATTACAGCCCGATATCACAGTGCAAGGTGGCCAGAGTTCGACCGCTACCTCATTTCTTATGCCGGCCATCGGCTGGGTCAAGAAGAATGGCAATCTGGCCTATGGCGCGGGCATGTTCGCCCAGGGCGGCATGGGTACGGACTATGCGCAGGGTATCGATGGCCAACCCGAGCGCTCCGAGTTAGGCGTCGGCCGTTTGATTTTTCCCGTGGCATTCCAGGCCACTCCCGACTTGGTGGTCGGCGGTTCGATCGATTTCGTCTGGGCGATGATGGACCTTAGAATGGCCATGCCGCTGCAAAATATGGCTGGCCTGATTACCCCGACCGGACAGGGTAACGGCACCATCTTGGGCGCGCTGGGCGGCATGATGCAGTCCGGTGCCTACACCAATGCCCGTCTCGATTTCAGCGACAATAACGACTTCACTGGTAAGGCCCGCGGTTTCGGTTACGCCGGCAAGCTGGGCCTGACCTACAAGGCCTCGCCGACCGTGACCATCGGCGCGGTGTATGAGTCGAAGACCTCCCTGGGCGACATGAAGACGCCCGATACCGGTGCCACCATGATCGTTACCGGCGTGGGTCCGACCCAGGCCATTCCGGGCAAGATTACGATACGCGATTTCCAGTGGCCAGAGATGTTTGGCCTAGGTATCGCCGTGCAGGCTACGCCTGACTTGATGGTGGCCGCAGATGTCAAGCACATCGGCTGGTCCGGCGTCATGGAGAACTTCACCATGACCTATGCCGCCTTTGGCGATAACGTCACGTTCGCGTTGCCACAAAATTGGGAAGATCAGACCGTATTGAGTCTGGGCGGCGCCTATAAGGTGAATAATGCGCTGACCCTGCGTGCCGGTGCCAATCTTGCCGACAATCCGGTTCCGGACGCCACGATGCACTATTTGTTCCCGGCTATCATCAAGAATCACTACACGGCCGGCCTGGGCTATGTCATCGACCCGGCATCCGAGGTGAACGTCTCGCTGGTTTATGCACCCAAGGTCACTCAGACCAATTCGACCTTCGGTTATACCGTTACCCACAGCCAGACCAACTGGCAGTTGATGTACAGCCGCAAGTTCTGATTACTGAAGTCGCTTGATCGATGGGGCCGGCCTGTTTGGGTTGGCCCCATTTTATTTGGTTTGGCTAGGAGCCTGTCGGACTTATGGGGATCGAAGCGAAAAGTCGGCTGGGCGAAGACAGATTTTGCCGATTTTGCCGGTCAATAGTCGTTCTATTGACCAAAAAAGCGGTGAAAGATGGACCGCTCAGGCGGATTTGCAGCCGATTCATCATAAGTCCGATAGGCTCCTAGTTCGCTCGGCAGATCGGGTTGGGACCGGGATTGGCTAAAGCGGCCGACCAGCATCTGCCGTTTACTGGCAAAGCCAGGCGTCTTTTCTACGCTGAAACCGGCTTGTTGCAGCCCTGTCCTGACCGTAGCCGAGACGCTCCAGGTGGCGACAGTGGCGTCGGTATTGGCCAGCCGACCGATCTGACCGAGAACGTCGGCTGACCAGAGGTCCGGGTTTTTGCCTGGTGCGAAACCATCCAGATAAACCGCATCGACCCTGGCCTGGAGTTGGGTCAACACCTTGGCGGCATCGCCCAATAGCAAGGTCAGTACCAACCGGCCGCCGGCAAACTCGATGCGGTGCAAGCCGGGCGTTAAAGTCGGCCAGTGGGCGCGTAGTTCGGCGGCGAGTTCGACGAACTCCGGCCAGGCGGCCTGGATGACGGTCAGATCGTCAGCCCGGAATGGGTGCTTCTCCACCGATAGATAGTGCAGCCGCCGGCAGGCTTGCGGGTCATCGCGCCAGGCTTGCCAGGTGGCCAGGAAATTGAGGCTGGCGCCGAAGCCGGTTTCCAGGATGGCGAAGTGGTCTCGGTCGCGCCAGCGTTCCGGCAGGCGATTACCGGCCAGAAAGACGTGGCGGGCCTGGCCGGGGCCGCCGCCATCGGAATGGTAGATGTCGCCATATTGAATGGAAAACGGGATGCCGTTCTCGGAAAAGGCCAGGGTGGCGGGGACCAACGGTTCGTACATGATCTATGGTACGGCTTCAGAAAAGGGCAATGGCTAACGTTTTGCCACGAATGAGCACGTTAGAATAGCGCTGTTTCGACCCAGTAGCGACGCGCCGTGATCCATCTTGTTCTGTGCTGGCATTTTCACCAGCCCGATTATCGTACCGAAGATGGGCAATATTTTCTGCCCTGGACCTACCTCCATGCCATCAAGGACTACGCAGACATGGCGGCGCACCTCGAAGCGCGGCCCGAGATGCAGGCGGTGGTCAATTTTGTCCCCACCTTACTCGAACAACTGGACGATTATGTCGAACAGTTCCGTAGCGGCGTAATCCGCGACCCGCTCCTGGCCGCCCTGGCCGAGCCGAACCTGGAGGGTATGAACATCGAGGCACGGCGCCAGTTGGTCACCGCTTGCTTCAGGCTAAATTTCCCGACCATGCTGGACCCCTTTCCGGGCTATCGCCGGCTGCAACGACTCTGGCAGGGGCTGAAAGAAGACGGAGAACCGGCCATCGATTACCTGTCCGGGCAATACCTGGCCGACCTGGTGACCTGGTATCACCTCGCCTGGACCGGCGAGACCCTGCGCCGGGAGCATGGCTGGCTGGTTCACTTGCTGGATAAGGGCAGCGGTTTCAGCCTGGAAGATCGCCAGCAGTTGTTCCGCCTGATCGGCGAGGTCATTGCTGATCTGGTACCGCGTTTTAAGGCCCTGGAGGCCAAGGGCCAGATCGAGTTGTCGGCGACCCCGCATAGTCACCCGATCGGGCCGCTTCTGCTCGATTTCCAGGCGGCGCGCGAGGCGCGGCCAGGGTTGTCGTTGCCGGCCAGCGCTGGCTATCCCGGCGGCGCGGAGCGCTTTGGGGTCCATATCCGCGCAGCGCAGGAGGTCCATAGCGACCATTTCGGTAAACGGCCACAAGGTTTTTGGCCGGCCGAAGGCGGCATCTCGACGCCGGTGCTTGAACTGTTTTCCAGGGCGAGTGTCCGCTGGGCGGCCAGCGGCGAAGGCGTGTTGCGCCACAGCCTGCGCGCGGCCGGCCTGGACGCCGCCCATCCGGCTCCATGGCTGTATAGTCCCTGCCGCCTACCGGGCCAGAGCACGGCCTGTTTCTTCCGCGACGATTACCTGTCCGACCTGATCGGCTTCGAATATAAGGGCTGGTTCGCCGAGGACTCGGTGCGTCATTTCATCCATGCGTTGGACGAACGCGAACGCAATTCCAGCATCCCCGATCCGGTGGTGACGGTGATCCTGGATGGCGAAAACGCCTGGGAGTACTACCCTTACAATGGCTGGTATTTCCTGTCCGAACTGTATCAAGCCTTGGCTGAGCACCCGACGATCCGGGTGACGACCTTCTCGGATTATTTAGACCTTTTTCCGGACAACGTAGCGGCCTTGCCGGTCATGACCGCCGGCAGTTGGGTCTATGGTGATTTCACCACCTGGATGGGCGATCCCGCCAAAAATCGGGCCTGGGATATGTTGTGCGTGGCCAAGCTGGCTTATGACGAGCGCCTGGCAAGCGGCAGCTTGCCGAAGGACGTCGAGCGGCAGGCGGAGATGCAGCTTCGCTCTTGCGAGAGTTCAGACTGGTTCTGGTGGTTTGGCGATTACAACCCTGGCGATAGCGTTGAGGCCTTCGACAGGCTTTACCGGAGCAAGCTGAAGCGGCTTTATCACCTGCTAGGCCTGCCCGTTCCGGCCGTCCTGTATGTGCCGCTCTGCCAGGGCGGTGGCCCGGTTGAGGCCGGCGGAGTGATGCGTCGGGGCGGTTGATTGGCATCGGGCGCAATTGGCACGGCCGGGCCATTCATGAGAAGATCGCTACATTGTAATGAACGCCAATGTGGTTGGGCTGCGTTTCGAACCCTGCCTCTGGACCAGATAATCCAATATGTCCAATAGCCCCGATACGGCGGACTCGCCGGCCCCGCACGAGGACGTGCGCAATACCACCTGCTACATGTGCGCCTGCCGTTGTGGCATCCGGGTACATCTAAAGAACGGTGAGGTGCGCTTCATCGAGGGTAATCCGGACCATCCGCTGAACCAGGGCGTGCTGTGCGCCAAGGGTTCCAGCGGCATCATGAAGCAATATTCGCCGGCCCGGCTGACCAAGCCGCTGCGCCGCAAGCAGGGCGCCGAGCGGGGCGCCGGCGAATTCGAGGCGATCTCCTGGGACGAGGCCTTCGCCATCCTGGAAGAACGCTTGGCCAAAATCCGCGCCACTGATCCAAAGAAATTCGCCCTGTTCACTGGCCGCGACCAGATGCAGGCATTGACCGGGCTGTTCGCCCGCCAGTACGGCACGCCCAACTATGCCGCCCACGGCGGCTTCTGCTCGGTCAATCTGGCAGCCGGCCTGATCTACACCATCGGCGGCTCATATTGGGAATTCGGCGGGCCAGATCTCGACCGCGCCAAGCTGTTCGTCATGCTGGGCACGGCGGAGGATCACCACTCTAACCCGATGAAGATCGCTTTGGCCAAGTTCAAGCGCAACGGCGGTCGCTTCATCTCCGTCAACCCGGTGCGGACCGGCTATTCCGCCATTGCCGATGAGTGGATTCCGATCAAGCCCGGCACCGATGGCGCGCTGCTGCTGGCGCTGATCCACGAAATCATTAAGCAGGGCCTGTATGACCGCGACTTTCTGGTCAAATATTCCAACTCCGCAGAGCTGGTCAACCAGGACTTCAAAAGTCCCGAATGCGGCATGTTCGTGCGCTTCGAGGTGCCGCCGGAGGAGGGCTGTTTCGACCCCCAGAACAAGCTGTGGTGGGATCGCGAGATGGACCGCCCGGTATCGACCATGACCCCAGGGGTCGATCCCTACCTGATGGGTGAATTCAAACTGCCGGACGGCACCAAGGTGAAGACCGCTTTCCAGTTGCTCAAGGAGCGGGTCGCCGAGTACACCCCGGAATGGGCCGCCGGCATCACCGGCATCCCGACCGAAACCATCGTCCGGCTGGCCCATGAGATGGGCGTCACGGCACGCGACCAGAAGATCGAGCTGCCCATCGCCTGGACCGATGTCTGGGAGAACGAGCACCAGAGCGTCACCGGCAACCCGGTCGCCTTCCACGCCATGCGTGGCCTGGCCGCCCATTCCAATGGCTTTCACACCATTCGCGCGCTGGGCATCTTGATGTCCCTCCTGGGCACCATCGATCGGCCCGGCGGCTTTCGCCACAAGGCGCCGTTCCCACGCCCCATCCCGCCGTGTCCCAAGACGCCCAAGGGTCCGGAGGGCGTGCGGCCCGACATGCCGCTCGACGGTATGCCGCTGGGCTGGCCGGCCGATCCGGACGATCTGTTCGTTGACGATGAAGGCAAGCCGGTGCGCATCGACAAGGCCTTCTCCTGGGAATACCCGCTGTCGGTGCATGGCTTGATGCACAACGTTATCACCAACGCCTGGCGCGGCGACCCGTATAAAATCGACACCTTGATGATCTTCATGGCCAACATGGCCTGGAACTCGACCATGAATGCGGTCGAAGTCCGCAAGATGCTCAACGACAAGGAGGAGGACGGCAGCTACAAGATACCGTTCATCGTGGTCGCCGATGCCTTCCAATCCGAGATGACCGCCTTCGCCGACCTGGTGTTGCCGGACACCACCTATCTGGAGCGCCACGATGTCATGTCCATGCTTGACCGGCCAATCTCGGAATTCGACGGTCCGGTCGATTCGGTGCGCATCCCGGTGCTGCCGCCGACCGGCGAATGCAAGCCGTTCCAGGAAGTGCTGATTGAACTTGGCACGCGCCTGAAGCTGCCGGCCTTCGTTGACAAGGACGGTAAGCGCAAGTACCGCGACTACCCGGACTTTGTTGTCAACTTCGAGACCGCACCTAACTCCGGCATGGGCTTTTTGGCCGGCTGGCGCGGCAAGGGCGGCGAGAAGTCAATGAAGGGCGAGCCGAACCCGAACCAGTGGCAGATGTACGAGCAGAACAACTGCGTGTTCCAGTATCACCTGCCCAAGTCATATCAATACATGCGCAACTGGAACCAGGGATATTTGCAATGGGCGCAGGCCCACGGCATGACCCGCCATGCCGAGCCGATCAACATCCACATCTATTCCGAGGTGTTGCAGAAGTTCCGCCTGGCGGCCCAGGGCAAGAGCCAGGGGCGGCGGCCGCCCGAGCACCTGAAAAAGCGCGTCGAGACCTATTTCGATCCGTTGCCGTTTTATTACGAGCCGCTTGAGGCCAGCCTCACCGACAAGCACAAGTACCCGCTCAACGCCATCACCCAGCGGCCCATGGCCATGTACCACTCCTGGGACAGCCAGAACGCCTGGCTGCGTCAGATACACACCTACAACTACTTGTACCTGAACTCGAAGACGGCGGCGGCCCAGGGCATTGCCGACGACGACTGGCTCTGGGTCGAATCGCAATGGGGTAAGGTGCGCTGCATGGCGCGGCTGTCCGAGGCCGTGGAGCCGGGCACGGTGTGGACCTGGAACGCCATCGGCAAGGCCTCCGGCGCCTGGAATCTGGCCCCGGAGGCCAACGAATCCAGACAGGGTTTCCTGCTTAACCATGTGATTTCCGAGGAACTGCCGCCTAACCCGGCCGGCGAGCACGTCTCCAACTCCGATCCGGTCACCGGCCAGGCGGCCTGGTATGACGTGCGGGTGCGCATCTACAAGGCCGGCGCCGACGAGCCGCACGAGACCTCGCCCCAGTTTGCGGCGCTGAAGCCGTATCCAGGGCAGGGGAAACGTAAGTCATTCTGGAACTTTTTCGCGGGGAGGCGGCCATGACCCAGCTTGCCCTGGTAATCGACCTCAACGTTTGCGTCGGCTGCCACGCCTGCGTGACCAGTTGCAAACAGTGGAACACCTCCGGCCAGGCCGGGCCGCTGTTCGATGACCATCCTTATGACAAAGACCCGACCGGCACCTTCTTTAACCGGGTGCAGACCTATGAGATCGGTGAGTTCCCCAACACCGAGACGCTACACTTCCCGAAATCCTGCCTGCATTGCGAGGAACCGCCCTGCGTGCCGGTGTGCCCGACCGGCGCCTCGTATAAGCGCAAGGAAGACGGCATCGTTCTGGTCGATTACGACAAGTGCATCGGCTGCAAATACTGCTCCTGGGCCTGCCCATACGGCGCACGCGAGTTCGACGAGAAGCAGAAGGTAATGAAGAAATGCACCCTGTGCGTCGATCGCATCTATGACCAGAGCATCCCAGAAGATCGGCGCAAGCCGGCCTGTGTGATCTCCTGCCCGACCAGTGCCCGGCTGTTTGGCGACGTGCATGATCCCGAGTCGGAGGTATCGATTGCCATCCGTGAAGGCGGCGGCTACCAGCTCATGCCCGAGTGGGGCAGCAAGCCGGCCAACCACTACCTGCCTCGGCGCAAGACCAAGATGCGTATCCACGAGGACGAACTGGTGCGCGCCGACAATCCGCTCAAGAAGGAAGACATCCGCAAGGAAAAGAGCACGGATGTCACCCTGGACGACTGGCTCATGTAAGGAAAGACGGCTTGTAGCCGGTAGCTTGTAGCCAAAGGCGCACGACGGCTACCAGCTATAAGCTACCGGCTACCCGCTAAGGAGTTAAAGATGCATCCCGCGTTTTCAGTGATCTTTCTCACTACCCTGATCGGCGTCGGTCAGGGGTTGTTTCTGGCCCTGTTTTCCAGCCAGACCTACTCCATCGTCAACGTGCTGCCAGCCCAGCCCGGCGGTTATTACGCCTTGGGCGGGTTGATCGCCCTGGGCTTTCTGGCGGCGGGTCTGGTCGCCTCGTTCTTTCACCTGGGGCATCCGGAACGGGCCTGGCGGTCGGCCAGCCAGTGGCGCACATCCTGGCTGTCGCGCGAGGTCATCGCCTTGCCGCTGGTGATGGGCTTGCTGTTCCTGTATGCGGTGGTCAACTGGCTGGAGTTGGATGCCGACCTGTTCGGCTGGAGACTACACGGCCAGGTGCCACTGATCGTCGGCGCCCTGGGCGCGGCCGCCACCCTGGGCCTATTCCTGTGCACCGGCATGATTTACGGCGCGGTCAAGTTTCTCCAGACCTGGGCCACGCCGCTGACCGTGCTGAACTATTTCCTGCTTGGCTCGGCCTCGGGTTTTGTTTTCGCCGCTGCCTATGCGGCCTTTAAGGCGCCGAATGTGGTGGAATTCTATGCCGCTTGGGCCATGGTTTTGATCGTTGCAGCCTTTGCCGGACGGGCCGCCGCGTTGCTACGCAACGCCCGGATCAAGCAGGTGGCCAACCTGCAAACCGCCATCGGCATTCGTCACAGCAAGGTTCAGCAGCGCGCCATGGGCTTCATGGGTGGTTCCTACAACACACGGGAATACCGCCACGGCAAAGGCCTGGCCTTTCTGAAATCGGTCAAGTGGATATTTCTGGCGCTGGTCTTTCCTATACCCTTTCTTCTGCTCTGGCTGGGCCTGGCACTGGGTAGTTCGACCGCCTATGTCGCCGCCTTCGCGGTACAGTATGTCGGTTTGCTGTTTGAACGCTGGTTTTTCTTCGCCCAGGCCGACCATCCGCAAAACCTGTATTACCAGGTCGTGGGTTAATTGTTACCTTTACTAGAGAATGCCATGAACGACGACATCGTCAACAAGCACAAAGTGGTGTACATCCGCTATACCGTTCTCGATGACAGCGGTCTGGTCCGTGGCCAGCAGGATATGCCCATCGGCTATGTGCATGGCGCCCACAGCGGTCTGTTCGAGGAGATCGAGCAGGCACTGGATGGCCACCGGGTCGGCGACAAGGTGGAGGCATTTCTAAGCCCCGACACCTTCGGCGAACGCAACCCCGACCTGGTCATCGAAGAAGACATCGATAACGTGCCGCCGCAGATACGCTACATCGGCGCCGAGGCCGAATTACAGAATGACAGCGGCGATGTATTGACCTTCCGGGTCACTGCCATCGCCGACGGCAAGATCACCCTGGACGGCAACCATGTACTGGCCGGCCGCCCAGCCAAATGCGCAGCCGAGATAATATCGCTGCGCGACGCCACGGCCGCTGAAATCGAAAGCGGCTTTCCCTCCGAGCAGGGCGTACCGCAACTGCACTGAGAGACGTACTAAAAAAGGCCCGCAACGCGGGCCTTTTTTAGATCTTCCGGAAACGGGCGTTACTTGGCGGGACAGCTGTCGTCGCCTGGAACCTTGCCGGGGATCAACAGGAACTGCTCAAACGGCCCCATGACCTTCATTGCTTCACCCTTGGGGCCTTGGAACTTGAGGCGGCCGAACAACATGGCGCGCATCGGGCCATACTCGCCGTTACCCATTTCATGCCAGCGTTTGGTTTCGGCGTTCATCAGGTAATCGACATCGTAGTTCAGGCTGGCATGCTGTATCTTACCGCCGTAAGCGCAGGTGGTCTTGCCGCCCTTGGTGGAGATGGTCATTTCCACCTTGCTCGCCTCGCCGCAGTCGGTGCGATACATGTGGATGACCTTGTAACCGCGGCCAGCATCGTTTGGCGCCCACCTGACGGCCAGTTCGGTAGTTAAGGCGTGGCTGGTGTTCCAATATTGACAGGCCTGAGCCGCCCACTCGGCGGACATCAAGGGTGCGGCCTGAGCCGAAATGGCGCAGCTCAGGGCGGCCAGGGTAATCGCTAATTTACGCATTGAGTTATCTCCTCCAGATCAAAAAAATGCCGGCAATTCGCCGGCGGCAAGGTTAGTCCAGTTGAAAGCAAACTGTCAAAGCGAGTATTGGCCGCCGTTTCCAGGTTCAATGGCCAATAGAGGATTCGACCAGACTGATGCGCTGGCGCAGTCTGGCAACGGCGGCTTGATCGCCGGCCGCCTCGGCCCGTTTTAGTTCGACTCCCAGCCAGGCCAGCAGCGGCCGCCGCCAGCCCTGTGCGGAGGCGGTGCCGATGGCGGTGGCAATGCCGGCGGGCGCGATGCTGCCTTGCCGAAACAAGACCCCGGCGGCGATCAGGCGTGAGAACGGGTCGGCAATCTGGCCAAGATCAGTCGCCCCGCCGGCATTTAGCAGCGCCGCATATTGGCCGGGCAGGGCCTTGCCATCGACTGCTCGCCAGTCGCCGGTCAGAAAGGCGGCATAGCTTCGCTCCTCCGGGCTGGCGCCGTCTTTCAGGACGGCATAGGCGGGACAGTCGTCGAACTCAAGCGCCGCGGTGCGGGTGGCGCAGCGGGCCAGCTCGACCCGCGCCACCCATTGCGGCTGACCGGTGCGAGCCGCCTGGGCGCGGGCGCGGGCAAAGCTGAGATTGGCCGATGCAGCGCTGCCGTCGAGATAGGATTTCTCGAAGCTTTCCAGCGCGCTCTGGGTATTAGTCTGCCAGTCGGGCGGCGGCAGGTTGCTGGCGCAGCCAGTCAGCGCGGCAAGGATGAACAAGGTCGGCAGTCGGTTCATGGCAGCTTTACCTCCGCCTTGTGGGAGAAGGGCCACTTGCGGTTGATCTCGTCGATCATGCGGTTGACCTTGGCCAGGCTGTCGTCCACCTGGGCGCGCAACGAGGCGATGTCGGTGGTGGCGCCCTTGATGTCGGAGCTGATGCCCTGGGTGTTCTTGAGGATGGCGTCGGCCTTCTTCAGGCTTTCCCGCGCGTCGGTGAGTATTGCGTTGATCTGGACCACGGCCTTCTGGGTCTCGTCCATGATGCCGCCCTGACCATGGAGCCGTTGGTCGGTCTTGGTCAGGACCGTATCAACCTTGAGCGAAACGCCGTTCAGCGAGGCGAGCAGGGTATTGGCCCGGTCGATGGCCTCGATCACCTTGCGGGCATTTTGGTCATCGCCCAGGATGCCGCCGACGACGCCGTAACGACCGGCCATGCGATCACTGACCGTGCGCAGATTAACCATGGTCTGGCTCAAGCTGGATTGTTGGTCGGTCAGGTTTTGCAAGTTGCTCAGGACATCGCGAACCTTGGCCATCAGCTCCGGGATTTCCTGAGCTGCGTCGCCGGTGTACAGCGGGCGCTCAGCGTTGTCGGCCAGGAGCGGGTCTTTCAGGTTGGTCGAGAAGGCCTTGATCTTGGCTGCGCCGACCATGGATTTCTCCAGGGTAAACACGCTGCTGGTGCGCAGCCATCGGGCGTCCTTGACCGGGATGGCCATCTCGATGCGCACCTTGCCCTGGTCGGTCAGCGCCATGCGCTTGACCTGGCCGATGGGAAAGCCCGAAAAGCCGATGGCCATGCCGATGCTGACCCCGTCAGCGTTGTCGGCGATCAGCGTCAGCTTCTGGGTGCGCTCGAAGACGCCGCGCGCATACAAGGTATAGCCGATGAAGGCGACGGCCAGGGTCAGCGTCAGCACCAGCAGCAGGCCGACCTTGAATTCCAGATTCTTGATTAACGGGGCGCGTACAGGGGCTCGTTCCATGCGTAGTCCACGATCCAGCAGTGTTCGAATAAATCTTCCACGGCCGCGAGGCTGGCCGCCAGGAAGGCGGGGTAATGACAGTCCGGCAGGAGTAGTCCCGGCCGTTCGATGAGGATTATAGGTTGCGGCAGGATCAATGCGCGCGCCAGTTTGGCGGCGAAACGCTGCTCGCTATTCAGGTCAGGGTCGCGTTTGAAGGCCGAGTCGGTCTGGCCGAGTCGGGCCAGCAGCGACCAGGCCCGGTCGGCGGCGGCCTCGTAAGCCATATTCCGCCGGTATTGCAGGACGATAGCGGCATTCTCCAGCACCGATAGATTGGCCCGCAGCGGCAGGTTGTCCGAGATCAGCGCGGCGCCTGGATTATCCGTCAGCAGGCGAGCTCGCGCGGCGTCATCCGGCTGCCATTTCAGATGTACTTTAGGGCTAATGACAGCACCTCGATCAGCATCAGAACGAAAAATAGCCGCACCATGCCACGTAGCACGGCGATGGGCGCGAAGAATAGCTTCTTCGGCGCGGCCAGGGCCTCGGCGATGGGTATAACCGTTACGGCAAGGCCGAAGGCCAACACCTTGACCCACAATATGGCGAGTGCGGGCAAGTCGAAGATGCGGGCCACCACCCGAGCGAAATCAGGCAGGTTCCAATACTGCAGACCATAGACCACGAAGTAGGCGATCAGCAAGGCCAGTGAGCTGGTCACGGCGGTCAGGGCCAGAACCGAGATGGCGCCGCCGATTACCCGTGGGATGAACTCGAAACGACCAGGGTCGACGCCGGACGCCTCGATCGCCAGAATTTCGTTGTGGATATTCATCAGTACCACCTCGGTGCCGGTGGCGGCTCCGGAGCGCAGGGCCACGAACAGCGCGGTCATCAAGGGCAGCACCTCCAACACCAATAGCCGAATGACCGCCTCCAGGGCATAGTCGGCCAGGCCGAAATCGCGCGCGGTGTCGACCACGATCTGGATCAGGACGTAGGACAGCAAAGCCGCGAACAGGGCAAAGCGGGGTAGGATTTGCCAGGCGGTGAAGTAGATTTGCTTGAGCACCACCGACCGGGTGGCGCTGTTGTAGGTTCTGGGCGACAGCGATTCGACGATGGCGACGGCGGCGAAACGAAACACCGCGCGCCAGCCGCGCAGCCAGTTGAGCAGGGCGGCGCCGCGTTGGGTCAGGGCTGCGATGATTGGGTCCATGCGCTGCATGATACCGCCATGCACGGCGGTGGTGGTTTGCGTATGATAGCCACGATTCAGGCGCCGCCGCCGGGGCGTATGGGAGACTTACTAAAAATGGACAAGACGAGTTTGCTATCCCATCTAGAAAAACTGGTGGCGGTGGGCATCGAGCTATCCGCAGAACACGATTCGGAGCTGATTCTCGGCCATATCGTCGATGCGGCTATGGGGCTTACTCATGCCGATGGCTGCACGCTTTACCGGGCTCATGGCGGTTTGCTGCACTTCGAAATCATCCGTAACCGATCGCTGTCGATAAGGCTGGGCGGTCCATCCGGCGCCCAGCTGACCCTGAAGCCCATCCCACTCTATCTGACGGACGGCATGGCCAACCTACATGCGGTATCGGCGGCGGCGGCAATCCAGCGCCGGACCATCAATCTGGCCGATGTCTATGCCGTCGCGGAGTTCGATTCCGCCAGTGCACGGGCCTTCGACCAGGCCAACGGCTACCGCTCGAAATCCTTCCTGACCGTGCCGCTAATCGACCATGAAGACGAGATCATCGGGGTACTGCAACTGGTCAACGCCATCGATCGGGAGACCGGAGAAATCGTCGAGTTCGACCGCGACGGCCAGCACCTGGTCGAATCCCTGGCCTCGCAAGCGGCCATGGTGCTCAACAAACGGTTGCTGATTGACCGGTTGGAAGCCCTGTTCATCGCCTTTACCAAGGTGATCGGCGCCGCGCTTGACGAAAAATCGCCCTATACCCACGACCACTGCCAGCGAGTGCCGGTCATCGCTATGTTGTTAGCCGAGGCCGCCAGCCGGACCGGGACCGGTTCGTTGAAGGGGTTTTCGCTCACCGATGCGATGCGCCGCGAGCTGGAATTGGCTGCTTTGCTGCATGACTGCGGCAAGATTGCGACGCCGGTCCATGTGGTCGACAAGTCGACCAAGCTGGAAACCATCTTCGACCGCATCGCTCTGGTCGATACCCGTTTCGAGGTGCTCAAACGGGACGCCCGGATACGCGAGCTGGAGGCCATGCTGGCGGCAACGTCGCCAAATACCGGCTGGCGCGGTGAACTGGCCGCGCGCCAGGCCGAAATCGACGCCGGTCTCGACGCCGAACGGGCATTCCTGCACCAGGCCAACCTGGGCAGCGAAGCGATGTCCGCAGTCGATCGGGAACGGGTGCGTGAGATTTCCGAACGCCATACCTGGCGTGCTCCGGATGGCCGGGAGGCGGCCCTGCTTGGCGCCGAGGAGATCGCTATGCTGAACATTCCGAAAGGCACCTTGTCGGATGATGAACGCGCCATCGTCGACCGCCACATCGACTTGACTATCCGTATGCTGGAGGCGTTGCCCTGGCCCAAGCATCTGCGTCACGTCCCGGAGTACGCTGGCGCTCACCATGAGTGCATGGATGGCAAGGGTTATCCACGGGGTCTGACGGGCGACCGAATGTCGATCCCCGCGCGCATCATCGCCATCGCCGACATCTTTGAGGCGCTGACCGCCAAGGATCGCCCCTACAAGCCGGGTAAGCCATTGTCGGAAACCATGGCGATACTCGGGCGCATGAAACAGGAAAACCGCATCGACCCCGACCTGTTCGATGTCTTCGTCCGCAAGAGGGTATATCTCGACTATGCCGGGCGGTATCTTGATCCCAAGCAGAACGATGCCCCGAATGAGCGGGGAATACCGGGATACAATCCAGAGGTCGCCGAAGAGTGATATGACATGATCTTGCCCAAGCCAAAACTGCCGACAATGAACCTGCGCGGCCGCCGCTTTCTATATCAGTTCAGCGCCGGTCTGGCGCTGTTGCTGGTACTGATTGGCCATGTCGGCGGGCTGTATCGGGCGGCTGGCCTTGATCGGTTGGAAGCCGTTATCTACGACTATAAACTCCAGGCCAACCAGCCCAGGACGGTGGACGATAGGGTGGTGATTGTCGACATCGACGACAAGAGCCTGCGCGAGATTGGCCGCTGGCCCTGGCCGCGCGAGACCATGGCCCGATTGACCACCAACCTATTCCAACAATATGGTGTAGCGGCGGTTGGCTATGACATTACCTTCTCTGAGTCGGACCAGAGTTCCGGCCTACCGGTGCTGGAACGGTTGGCGGCGGGTGACCTGAAGGGTGAAGCGGATTTCGCGGCGATCTTGAATCGATTGCGGCCGCGCCTTGATTACGATGCCCGCCTGGCCGATGCCCTGGCGACCGGGCCGGCGGTGCTTGGTTACTACTTCAGCCTGGCCGGCTCGGCGGATAGCGCCGGCCAACTGCCGCCGGCTGCTATCGACTGCGCCGAGGTGCACAAATATGGCATCTCGCCCCTGATTGCAACCGGCTATAACGCCAATCTGCCGATTCTGCAAAATAAGGCGGCCGATGCCGCCTTCTTCAACATGCAGGCCGATTTCGATGGCGTCGCCAGACGCATGCCCATGCTCATTGAGTATCAAGGCCGGTGTTACGGCTCGCTGGCCCTGCTTGCCACGCGCCACGCCATGGCCAGCGGTGCGCTTAAAATCCGGCCGCCGCATGGCTATACCCCGGCCGCGCTGGCGCTGGACGACCTGATCGTGCCGCTCGACCGTCAGGCTATGGCCCTGGTGCCCTATCGTGCGCCTGGCGCGTTTCGCTATATCTCGGCCGCCGATGTGTTCAAGAGTACGGCGCCGGCCGCCGATCTGGAGGGTAGGGCGGTGCTGATCGGCTCTACCGCGCCTGGCATCATGGACCTCAGGGTGACGCCTACTTCCAGACAGTTTCCCGGCGTCGAAATCCACGCCAATCTAATCGCTGGCATCCTGGACGGTGCGATTCCCTGGGAGCCGGTTGGCGCGCGCATGATCGAACTAATCACGGTGCTGGTTCTGGGTTTGACCCTGGCCGTCTTGCTGCCCTTTGTCGCACCGCTACGTGCGACCCTGATTACGGTTACGGCGTTGGCGCTGTTGGTAGCGACCGACCTATATGCCTGGTCACACTGGCATATGAACCTGCCCATCGCCGCCAGTCTTGCCGCCGTGCTTGGGCTGTTCGTGCTCAACATGTCCTACGGCTTCTTCGTCGAGGCCCGGTCCAAGGCCCAGATTACCCGTTTATTCGGCCAATACGTGCCGCCCGAACTGGTAGACGAGATGGCCAAGGATCCGGCCCGCTATAGCCTACGTGGCGAGTCGCGGGTGATGACCGTGCTGTTTTCCGACATCGTCAGCTTCACCACTATCTCCGAGGGGCTGGAGGCCTCGCAATTGGCTGAGATGCTCAACCTCTTTCTGTCGCACATGACGCGCCTGATCCAGCACAATCGGGGCACCATCGACAAATACATCGGCGACGCCATCATGGCCTTCTGGGGCGCGCCCATGAGCGATGAGCGCCATGCCCGCGACGCCGTGCTGACCGGTATGGCCATGCAGGCGGCGCTTGCCGAACTCAACCCTGCGCTCGCGGCGCGCGGTTGGCCGGCGATCCGGATCGGCGTCGGCATCAACACCGGGCGCATGAGCGTGGGCAACATGGGTTCCCGGTTTCGCATGGCCTACACGGTCATGGCCGACGCGGTAAACCTGGCCTCGCGGCTGGAGGCATTGACCCGACAGTACGGGGTTGGCGTGCTGGTTGGCGAGTCGACCCGCGAGGCCTGTCCGGATATTGCCTTCATGCAAGTGGATAAGGTGCGGGTCAAGGGCAAGACCCAGCCGGTGACGATCTATGAACCGCTGGGCGTGGCCAGCGAAGTGGCTCCAGACCGGTTGGCGGCCGCGCAGCAATTCGAAGCCGCCCTGGCCGATTGCCAGGCCCGGCGCTGGGATGCCGCCCAGGCCAAGTTGCTCGAACTCAACGGCAAGAATCCCGGCAAGTTGTATGAGCTTTATCTGGAGCGGGTCGCCCACCTCCGGACCGAGCCGCTACCCGCCGATTGGGACGGCGTGTTCACCTACACCACAAAATGAGTGACAAAGTGACGAGTAACAGAGTGACAAAAGGTGCGCCGCGACTACGTAGCGTGTCGCTCGTTACCAATTTTCAAGGGGTGTCGAGATGAAGGTCCGGGTACTGGGTTGTTCCGGAGGCATCGGCGGCGGCCGACAGACAACTTCATTTCTGCTCGACGATGCCTTCCTCATCGATGCCGGCAGCGGGGTAACCCGGCTGACGCTGGAAGAGATGAGACGCATCCGTCATGTATTCATCACCCATAGCCATCTCGATCACATACTAGCGCTGCCGCTGCTCATGGATAGCGTGGGCACGGGCGCGCCGCCCTTGATTGTTCATGCCATCCCGGAAGTGATTGCGGCGTTGCGCCAGCACCTGTTCAACTGGGCGCTGTGGCCCGATTTCGAAAAGGTGCCGACGGCAGAGCAGCCTTTTCTGCATTTTGCTGAATTGGCGATCGGCGAGACGGTCGATCTGGATGGCGGCGAGATCACGGCGATACCAGCCCATCATGGCCGGCCAGCGGTAGGTTATCTGTTGCGGGGCGAGTCGGCGAGCCTGCTGTTCTCCGGTGACACCGCGAGCCACGACGGGCTGTGGCAAACCGCCAATGGCTGCGCCGATTTGCGCTATCTGCTGGTGGAATGCTCGTTCTGCAATGCTCGGCGGGCGGTAGCCGGGGCCGCTTACCACTATTGTCCGGAGACTCTATTGCCAGACCTAGCGCGGCTCAAGCCTGGTGTCGAGGTCTGGATCAGCCATCTAAAACCGGGCGGTGAGGCGGCCATCATGACCGAACTCACCGCCAAACACCTGCCATGCGGCCCGTTGCGCGCCCTGGAGCAGGATCAGAACTTCGTAGTGTAGCGATAGCCTTCGGGTAAGCCGAGGGAGTCGGCCCAGACGTTTTTGGCCCAGGATTCCATGTAGGAGAATTCCAGCTCGCTTTCCTGCTTGGAAATGCCGCTGCCGCCGAGTTCAGCTACCATATTCTTGGCCACCGGATCGTAGCGGAATACCGCCGCGACGTTGAAGGCGGTATGGTCGGTGCTGGCGGCATAGCAGGTATTGGTCACCACTGGGGCGTTATCGGGCCAGCGGTTGTTCAATAGTTCGACCAAGGCGGCGGCGCACATCTTGCCGGTGTTGTTGGCGACCGAGCCAGATTTTGGAAAAACGCTGAGGGCCGAGTCGCCCAGGACATGGACATTGGGCACGATGGTGGACTCGAAGGTGCGATAGTCGATCGGACACCAGTGGCCGTTGTCGCTGGCCCGAGCGCCGGCTAGTTCGGTGAGCGCCGCAGCGCGCATGGGCGGGATGATATTGATTACGTCGCCGCTTATGTCGTCGAAGTTGGTGTGGACGACCATTTTCTTGGCATCCAGTTGATGGATGTCGTTGTCGGGCCGGTAGTCGATCATGCTGTTGGCGGTCTCGAAGCCGTAATGCTTCTTCCATGCGGTCAGAAAAAGCTGCTTCATGACGACGATATCCGGGTTGCTGTCGAGGACGATGACTTTGGCGCGCGGCTTGGTATTCTTGAAATAGTTGGCCACCAGACAGGCCCGCTCATAGGGTGCGGGCGGGCAGCGGAAAGGCATCCTGGGGATGGACATCACAAATACACCGCCATCCGGGATTGCCGCCAACTGCTGGCGCAACACCCCGGTCTGTTCGACACTGGCCTTCCAGGCGTGTTTGATGGTCCGCTGTGCGGCCTCAGTATAGCCCGGCACCTTATCGAATAGGAACTCGACCCCGCCGGCCAGGACCAGCCGATCATAGTCGAAGTGCAGGCCGCTGGCAGTCCTGACCCGCCGTTTCACACTATCGATTGCAGTCACCCGGTCCTGCACGAAACTATCCACGATATTTCTGAGATGGTCGTAGGAGAAGGTCAGAGACTCCAGGTTGTTCATGCCGGCCAGTACGGTGTTGGAGAAGGGACAGGAGATGAAATCCCGGTTGGCCTCGATGAGGGTGATATCGATATTGGGGTCCCATGCCTTCAGGTACCGGGCGCAGGTTGCGCCGCCAAAACCGGCGCCGACGATGACCACCTTGGGCCCGGCCTTGCGGGCGGTCGATAGCGAGGCGCAGCCGGTCAGCGCGCCCAGCGTGCCGAGCGCGGCGGTGGCCTTGAGAAAGTCACGACGATCGATAGCCATTTTCTGTCTCCTCAGTGCGGATTATTTGTGAGTGGCGAACCAGGCGCCTAGCGCCGCGAATTCGGCATTAGTGTAGCCGCTGGCGTGGGTGGACATGATAGTGTTGGGCCGGGTCCCGTCGCGGAACGCCTTCATTCGTGACACGAAATAGTCCTTGTCCATGCCCGCCAGGCTGGGGATGGAGCCCCGGCTCTTGCCGTCCGGACCATGGCAGTAGGCGCAGTTGGCGGCCATAAAACGCACCCGGCTGTGGGTCATCAGGGTTTCGGGCGCGGCGGCGCAGAATGTGCTGACAAGTAGTAGTGCAAGCGCGGCGATTAACTTCATGGTGGCTTCTCCATACTAAAAAAACGGCGTGAACCGTGATCCCGGAGTGCGACTTTGCAACCAGCGGGTCATTATATGATTGCCCGCGATAATGGCCGATTCGAGGTCGTTCGGTCAACTGTAAAAGTGTTGCGCCGGTTCAATTCGGGCAGCCGGCGTCCCGTGCCCGTTGTTGTCGTTCGGTCAAGCGGCTCGATTCGTTTTCGGCGCCCCAGTCCGTGGGTAGCCAGCCAGCAAGCTGTTCCAGGGTGATGTCAGCCAGGGCCGCGACCCATGCCGGCCGGGTGTTGAGCGCCGGGATGTAGCTGAATTCGCCGCCGCCGGCGGCGAGAAAGGTGGCCTTGCCTTCCATTGCGATCTCTTCCAGCGTTTCCAGACAATCGGCGGCAAAACCGGGGCAGAGGGTATCGACCCGTCGGGTTCCCTGTTTGCCCAACTCAGCCAAGACCGAGGCGGTATAGGGTTGCAACCATTCGGCGCGACCAAAGCGGGACTGGAAGGCGATCCGGTATTGGCTGGCGTTTAATCCCAGCGCCTCGGCCAGCAGACGGCCAGTCTTGAGACATTCGCAGTGGTATGGGTCGCCCTGGTCGAGGCTCCGGCGCGGGGTGCCGTGGAAGCTCATCAGCAGCACATCCGGCCGGCCGTGCTCGGCCCAATGGTCGGTCACGCTTTGGCGCAGGGCGGCGATGTAACTAGGATGATCGTGGTAATGCCGGACGGTGCGGATATCGGGCATGTTCCGGGTTTGCAGCAGGTTTCGGTACACCGCGTCCAGGGCCGTGGCGCTGCTGCTGGCGGCGTATTGGGGATAGAGCGGCACGATCAGCAACCGGTCGCAGCCCTGGGCCTTCATATTCGCCAGGACCGAGGCCACCGAAGGCTGGCCGTAGCGCATGGCGTAGTCGACCACCAGTGGGTAGCTGTTGCGGTTGGCCAATTCGGTTTGCAGCAACCGGGTCATCTGCTCGGTATGGACCTTGAGCGGCGAGCCGCCAGGCTGCCAGATGGTGGCGTATTTTTCGGCCGATTTGGCTGGCCGGATGTTGAGGATGATGCCGTTGAGGATTAGCCACCAGAGCGCACGGGGAATTTCAACCACTCGCCGGTCGGATAGGAATTCCTTGAGATAGGGTCGCAAGGCGGCAGCCGTGGGCGCCGCCGGGGTGCCTAGGTTGATGAGCAGGATGCCGGTGCGGCTGGCTTGATCGTGGCGGAAGGATGGTTCGGGAAGATAATTTGGCATCAGTGATATGACAGTGCATTGGACAAAAGTCGGGCGGTGATGTCGACGATCGGAATAACCCGCTCGTAGGCCATGCGGGTCGGGCCGATCACCCCCAGGGTGCCGACCACTTGGCCGTCCACCTCATAAGGCGCGGCAATGACGCTGCATTCGTCCAGTGGTGAGACGCCCGATTCGGCGCCGATAAATAACTGTACACCACTGGCCTGATAGCTGTGATCGAGCAACTGCATCAGGTCGGTGCGGCGCTCGAACAGATTGAACAACTCGCGCAGACGGCCCATGTTGGCGGCCAGGTCTGGCGTGCGCAGCAGGTTGGCCTCGCCGCTGAGGACGCATTCGGTGTCGTTCTGATTGAGCGCCTCACTGCCAGCCTGAACGGCCGCCTGCATCAAACTACTGATGTCCGATTGCAACTCCATCAATTCCTTCACCAACAGTGGACGGACCGCATCGAACGACAGGCCGCCATAATGCCGGTTGAAGAAGTTGGCGGTCTGGGTGAGCTGGCTTTCGCTGTAGGGCCGGTCGGTAATCAGTACCCGGTTCTGGACCTCGCCTTCCGGGGTGACGATGATGAGTAGGATGCGTTTCTCGGACAGACTCAGAAATTCGATCTGGCGAAAGGTCTGGGTATGCCGTCGGGGCGCGATGACCACGCCGGCGAACTGGGTCAGTTCGGATAACAGGTGCGAGGCCGAGGCCATCAGACGCTGGGGGTTATCCGGTGCCAGTTTGGCCTCGATCTGGCTGAATGAGGGATGGTCCAGCGGTTTTACCGTCAGCAGGGTATCGACGAACAGCCGATAGCCTTTGGCGGTGGGGATGCGGCCGGCCGAAGTATGCGGGCTGGCGATGAAGCCGCCTTCTTCCAGATCGGCCATGATGTTGCGGATGGAGGCGGGCGACAGGTTTAGCCCGGCATGTTTGGCCAGGGTGCGGGAGCCGACTGGCTGGCCGTCCTCAATGTAGCGCTCAACCAGAGCCTTAAGCAGTACGTGGGCGCGTTCGTTTAACATGGAGGGTGTATCGCTTGCTCGCATTTTTTAAAAGGGTGGTCGCTATAATTCCGGCTATGGAACAAAATTTCAAGAAAATCGCATTGGTCGGCAAGCACAACAGTACCAGCATAAGCGGTTATATGTTGCGCCTGGCCACATTCCTTCAGGACAAAGGCTATGAGGTCATACTGTCGACGCCGACGGCGGATTTTTGCCATCTGACCGATCTACCCTGCGCGCCGCTGGCGGAAATCGCCGACCGCATCGACCTGGCCATCGTTATGGGCGGCGACGGCACCATGCTGAACATTGCCCGCAGTCTGGTCGATCACCGGGTGCCGCTGATTGGCGTCAATCAAGGGCGGCTCGGCTTCCTGGCCGATGTCTCGGTCGACACCATGTTCACGACCCTCGACGAGATGCTGGCCGGCCAGTATGTCGAGGAAAACCGCATCATGCTGGACTGCTCGCTGGAGCGTGACGGCGACCTTCAGTTCCATATGTACGCCTTCAACGACATCGTGGTCAGCAAGGGCAGCCTGGGACGCCTGATCGAGTTCGAAGTCTACATCGACAACAAGTTCGTCTACAGCCAGCGGGCCGACGGTCTGGTGCTGGCCTCGCCCACCGGATCGACGGCCTACGCATTGTCCGCCGGCGGCCCCATTCTGCACCCGACCCTGGATGCCTTCGTGCTGGCGCCCATTTGCCCGCACACCCTGTCGGCCCGGCCGATCGCCGTGAACGGTCACTCCGAGATCGAGGTCAACCTGATCCATGCCGACGATGCCCGAGTCCACTTCGACGGCCAGGACCACCGCGACATGGTGGTGGGCGACCGAGTGGTCGTCCAGCGCGCCCGCCATAACGTCCGCCTGCTGCAACCGATGGACCACAACTATTACGATACCCTGCGCCAGAAGCTGCACTGGGGCGAAAAGCTTTAGATGCTTTTAAGTCTGTCCATCCGCGATTTCGTGCTGGTCGATCGCCTAGAGCTGGAATTCGGCGCAGGGTTTTCCGTGCTCACCGGCGAGACCGGGGCCGGCAAATCCATCCTGCTCGATGCCCTGCAATTCGCCCTGGGCGAGCGGGCCGAATCGGGCGTGGTGCGTGATGGCGCACCGCGCGCCGAAATCGCCGCCAGCTTTACGCCGCCGCCCGAACTTGTCGCCTGGCTGGTTGAAAACGGTCTGGATGGCGAGGAAAACGAACTGCTGCTGCGTCGGGTGATCGATGCCGGCGGCCGTTCTCGCGCCTTCATCAACGGCCGGCCGGCGACCCAGTCTCAACTCAAGGAGGCCGGCGAATTCCTCATCGACATCCATGGCCAGCATGCCCACTACTCCCTGCTCCGGCCCGGCGTGCAGCGTCAGATGTTGGACGCTTACAGCGGCGGCGAGGCCAGCGCCGCGCAGGTGGCCGATGCCTATCGCGCCTGGCGAAAACTGGAACAGGCCTGTGCCGAAGGCCAACGGCACGCCGCCGAAGCAGCCGCCGAACGCGAAAGCCGGCAATGGCAGGCGGACGAACTCGTTACCCTGGATTTCCGTGCCGAGGAGTGGTTCACGCTCCAGGACGACCACCGTCGGCTTGCCCATGCCGCCGAACTGATCCAGGGCGCCCAGCAGATCGTTTCGACGCTCGAAGCGGAAGGGCAGGGCGCTGTTGGCCAGTTGCAATCGGTCCGCAACCGGCTTGCCGAAATGGTCGGCATCGACCCCGCACTGAAAGGGGCGCTGGACATGTTGGACAGCAGCCTGATCCAGGCCGAGGAAGCCGCTCACGAACTAGGCCGCTATGCCGAACGGGTCGAACTCGACCCGGAGCTGCTCGCGCGGGCCGAGGCCCGCCTGGTTCAGGTTAACGATGTCGCCCGCAAATTCCACGTCCGGCCCGAGGCGCTGCCCGACCTGCTGGCCGAGGCCCGCGTCCGATTGGCCGAGCTGGATCGCCTGGCCGATACCGAAGGCCTGCGCCGGGACGCGGACAAGGCGCGTGGCGAATATGAAAAATGCGCCGCTGAACTGAGCGCCAAACGGCAAAAAGGCGCGGCCAGCCTGAGCCTATCGGTTAGCCAGGCCATGCAGCAACTCTCCATGCCGGGCGGCCGTTTTGCTGTTGTACTCAATGCCTGCGCGCCGGAGGCAGGTGGCTTGGAAACGGTCGAATTCCAGGTTGCACCCCACGCCGGCCAAGGCATGAAGCCGCTGGCCAAGACCGCGTCGGGCGGCGAGCTGTCGCGCATTGGCCTGGCTCTGCAAACCATCCTGTCGCAAGTCTCCGGCGCCCCGACCCTGATCTTTGACGAGGTCGATGCCGGCATCGGCGGCGGCGTGGCAGAGATCGTCGGCCGCCTATTGGCCGAGCTAGGCCAAACCCGGCAGATACTGTGCGTCACCCACCTGCCCCAGGTGGCGGCGGGGGCCGTCAGCCACTTCCAGGTCAGCAAGGAAACCGTGGCCGGCCATGCCCTCAGTCGGGTGCGGCTATTGGATCGCTCGCAAAGAATAGAAGAAATCGCCCGTATGCTGGGCGGCGTGACGATCACCGACATGACCCGGAAACATGCCGAAGAGATGCTTGGAGCCGCTTGGACTTCAGTCTGCACGCCCTAAAGTTCGCTGGCTGACGGCCGTTAATGCCTTATCGCGTTCTCTCATAATCGATAAGCCGCCGCAGCGATGTTGAATCTACTACCTCTCGTAGTCAGTCCGCCGGACAGCAACCTGCTCTATATGGGGCATTACGATCCCATCCTGGTCGGCCTGTCGATCATTGTCGCGATCCTGGCCTCCTACGCGGCGCTGCTGGTGGCGCAGCACGTCTCAACCGCCAGGGCGGCCAAGACCCGACGCCGCTGGCTGATGCTTGGCGGGTTATGTATGGGCATCGGCATCTGGACCATGCACTTCGTCGGTATGCTCGCCTTCAGTTTGCCCTGCGGCAGCCGTTACGACCCAGTCGTGACCGTGTTGTCGATGATTCCTGGCATCCTCGCCAGCATCCTGGCCCTGAATATCGCCAGCCGCCCCAGTCTTACCCGCGGCCAACTGGCTGCCGGTGGTCTGCTGTTTGGCGCCGGCATCGGCGCCATGCATTACTCCGGGATGGCGGCGATGCATATCGATGGTCTGATCCGCTACGACCTGAAGTTGTTTCTGGTGTCCATTCTGGTTGCCGTTGTTCTGGCCACACTGGCCATCTGGTTGAGATACCGTCTACAGGTTCGGCAGGCGCAATCCGGCGTCTGGACGTTGATCGTTAGCGCCGCAGCGATGGGGCTGGCCGTTTCTGGGATGCATTACACGGGGATGGCGGCCGCCTACTTCATCAGCGACGGCGATGGAAGCATCGTCGATTCCCAGATTACGCCGACCTTCCTGGCCTCGATGGTGCTGGCCGCAACCGGCGCGCTGATCGTCCTGACCATGGCCGCCAGTTACGTCGCGCGACCCAACCTGTTTTCCATCGGTCGATACTACAAAATGGCCAGTTTGCTGACGATCGGCTGGCTTACCGTCGCCTGGCTAAGCGCCGATTATTACGCCGATCGTGTTGCCGGCGACCAGTACCGGCAGGCGCAACTCGCCAAGCAGCAGATGGATAGGGGCGCCGGCAACATTGACATCATCCAGGTGCGCAGTAATGCCGAAAGGGTCTGGGTCTTCCTGTTGCTTGCTGTCGCCGGCGGCATGTTGATCGTCGCGACCTCGGCAATCATATTTTATTTGCGCGCATCGAAGCGGGCCGCAGCCGACCTGCGGGTCGCCGCCGCCGCCTTCGAGGTCCAGGAAGGCATGATGGTCACCGACCCCAGGGGGGTAATCCTGCGGGTCAACAAGGCCTTCACCGAGATCACCGGCTATCTGGCCGAAGAGGCCGTGGGCGAGACGCCGCGCCTGCTTCGCTCCGACCGCCATGATGGCGATTTTTATGCCGCGATATGGGCGGCGGTCGGCCGGACCGGCGCCTGGCAGGGTGAAATCTGGAACCGGCGCAAGGACGGCGAGACGTATCCCGGATGGCTCACCATCACGGCGGTGAATGGGGCCGACGGCGAGGTCATCAACTACGTCGGCACGTTGGTTGATATCAGCCAGCGCAAGGCGGCGGAAGATGCAATCGAAAAACTGGCGTTCTTTGACACGCTGACCGGCCTGCCCAATCGGCGGCTGCTGACCGATCGGCTGAATCAGGCCATGATGGTTGGCGCTCGTAGCGGTCGTGGCGGCGCGCTGTTGTTCATCGATCTTGACAACTTCAAGGCCATCAACGACACACTTGGTCACCACAAGGGCGACCAGTTGCTGAAGCAAGTCGCCGAACGGCTGGTCGGCTCGGTGCGCGAAGGCGATAGCGTGGCTCGTTTCGGCGGCGACGAGTTCGTGGTCTTGCTGGAAAACTTGAGCGATAAACTGGAGACGGCGGCTGCTCAGACCAGGATGGTCGCCGACAAGATATTAACGACGCTGAATCGGAACTATCAGCTTGAAAACTGCCGGTACTACAGCAGTAGCAGCATCGGCGCCGCGATGTTCTCAGGCAATGACATTGCCCTGGAGGAATTGCTGAAGCAGGCCGATCTGGCCATGTATCAAGCCAAGGCGGCGGGTCGCAATGTGATGCGTTTCTTCGACTCGGCCATGCAGACCGCAGTCAATACCCGCGCCGCCCTGGAGGCGGACCTGCGTCAGGGCCTGCAACGCAATGAGTTCTGCCTTTACTACCAGCCGCAGGTCGATTGCACCGGCCATTTGACCGGCGTCGAGGCACTGGTGCGCTGGCGCCATCCCGAGCGCGGCCTGGTATTGCCTGACACCTTCATTCCGCTGGCCGAGGACACCAGACTCATCCTGCCTTTGGGCCATTGGGTGCTGGAAACGGCCTGCGCCCAACTGGCGGTCTGGGCGACCCGACCGGAGTCGGCGCGGCTCACCATGGCGGTCAACGTCAGCGCCCGTCAATTCCGTCACCCCGATTTCGTCGAGCAGGTACAGGCCATCGTCGAGCGGACGGCGATCGATCCGAGCCGGCTCAAGCTGGAAATCACCGAGAGCCTGTTGCTGGATGATATCGAGGACGTCATCGCCAAGATGGCTGCCCTGAAGGATAGTGGCATCGGTTTTTCGCTGGACGATTTCGGCACCGGTTACTCGTCGCTCGCCTACCTCAAGCGCCTGCCGCTGGATCAGTTGAAGATCGACCGCTCTTTCGTGCGCGATGTGCTCACCGACCCGAACGACGCCGCCATTGCTCGCGCCATCATGACCCTGGCCCGGAGTTTGGACCTATCGGTCATCGCCGAGGGCGTGGAAACCGAGGCGCAGCGGGATTTGCTGTATGAAAGCGGTTGCGCCACCTATCAGGGTTATCTGTTCGGCAAGCCGGCGCCCATCGAGGCGATCGAGCCATTCCTGGTCTACGGCTGATACTGTTGGCTTACTTCTTCTTGGTACGGCGCCAGAACGGCCGCGCTGCGAGTGCCGCCGACGTCAGTTTGGCCAAGCGCCGGGCCTGGCCAATTGTTACGCCGATCATGAAGCCCTCGGCCAGGCTGGCGGCCTGGGCCAGTGTCTTGTCCTGGGCTGTGAGTTCGACCAGCAGGCCCTGAGCCACGGCCGCGTCATTGGCGGCGCCCAGGCTATCCTGAAGCCTCGCCATGCGCGCCAAGTAGTCGTTTGCCTGGTCGCCATAGCGCGGCGCGTAGGCCTCGCCGGCATAGCGCAGGCGTTTGGTGGCGATGCGCAGGCGGTGCCGTCCGGCGGCATTCAAGCGGTCATATTGTCGGGCCAGTTTGCGGAATTGGCGCAGCCGGCGGTCGAGCGACTCACCTGCCCAGTTGGCCAGCTTCACGCCCCCGGATCGTTCCGGCATCAGGTCTTTGGTCATGGTCAACAGCAGGCGGGTCGTGCGCGGCTCGGTCGCCGCCGCCCGGGCACGCTCACGGGCCGCCGTTCGGCGCGCATCGGCGACGGCGATCAGTGCGTCCAGCCGGTTGCCATCGGGCAGCGCCGCGCGGCAGTCGGCCAGCGTCTCGGTGACCATGACGTCCCAGTCGCGGGCCGGCGCCAGTTCGGCCATAAGCCAGCGCAGCTCGCTCAGCCAGTCAGGCCGTGCCAGGCCGATGCGCCGCCCCAGTCGCAACACGGTCTCTATACGCTGGACCGCGATCCGCATCTGGTGGCCATATTCGGGCTCATGTCCGGATAATAAGCCAGGCAGATTGCGGCTCAACTGGGTCAGACCGGCGAGCAACAAACGGCGCCAGGCCTCGGCGGCCGACGGCTGGTCGGCCATGGTCACCGGACCGGTTTTGGCGGGCATCTGCTGCCAGACCCCGGCCAGTTCATAACCGCGCAGCGCCTTGCTGCGATATTCGGGCAACATGGGCGCAGCGGTCAAAAGTTCCAGGGCGATGTCGATCAAGAGGCCGCTGTCGCCGGATTTGATCTCCAGCTCCAACTCGGATATCGGCAGTTCGGCCTCTCCGACGCGAATCCAACCAGCATCCAGGGCGATCTCTACCACGCCTTCCGGTCGTTCCAGCAGCCAGACGGTGCGCCGAATATCGGTTATAAAGATCGGTCGCAGGCGAGTCGCCAGGTCGGGCGGGAGCTGTTGCCGCGCCGCCTTGGGCAAAATATCCAGATCGGGCTGGTTGCCGGTCGTTCGCGCCTCCCATTCTGGGCGGCTGGACAGGGCGGCCGAGTCGCCGCCATCCAGTTTCAGGGTTTGTACCCAGTGATAGCCTTCACGCCGTAGCCTGATGGCGCTGCGCTGGCGATACAGATCGAACTGCGGGGTATCGAAATAGATGCCGTAGAGTTTGTGGCGCAGCGGCTTTAACGCCCTGAGCAATGGGTGGCGGCGCAGGCGGGTGGCATCGTCGGGGGCGATGGCGAGTTTCAACTCCACTTCCAGTGCCATGATTGTGCAGATAGTAAGATGAATGGCTCTCAGGTTAGCACCGGTAACGCAATCACGAGCGGTTTACCAACTTGATCGAACAACCGGCGGCGAGCAGACTATCATCTCAAGGGTAGGGTGGCACATGGTTGCTTTTCGCCCCCGATGCGGCCCGCTCTGTAATGGTTTGTTTTACATTAAGAAAGGGGAATAACGATGGCTATTTTATGGGACCCTAAACTCAATACCGGCATCGAGGTCATCGACCATCAGCACCAGCGTATTGTGGCCTACATTAATCAACTGGAGGTTGCCAAACAGAATGCCGACAAGGCGATGATCGGCGAGGTGATCGAGCAGTTGGTTGATTACACGCAGTCACATTTCGGCTTTGAAGAGGCGATGATGGAGCAGGCCGGCTACCCGTTTCTAAAACCCCACCAGAAGGTGCATGAACTGTTTATCCGGCGGGTCACTGATTTCACGATGCGTGCGGCCAAAGGCGAAGATGTCGTCGACGAGCTGCACCTGATGCTCGCAAAATGGCTCATCAACCATATCGCCAACGAGGATCGCGACTACGCGAAGATCGTGCTGCGCATGTTGACCAAAGATCAACCCGCGCCGTCTGCACCGGTCAGTGAGGAAAAGGCACATAGCGGTTTTCTGGGTGGGTTATTGCGCAAGTTCTTTCACTAATTGGTATTGAAATCGAGATATGAATCAAACGCTTGCCAGCGAACTCATCATCAACCGTGAGCTCGGTATCCTGGAATTCAATCGTCGCGTCCTGGCCCAAGCGGAAGACCCGAACACCCCCCTACTGGAACGCCTGCGTTTTCTGAGCATCTTTGCCAGCAACATGGACGAGTTTTTCGAGATTCGCGCGGCCGGCATCAAGGAACAGATTCGGCTCAATCCGCTGCATCAGGGGCCGGATGGCCTGACCGCCCGTCAGGTGTACAAAGAGATGGCGCGGGTTGCGCACGAGATGGTGGCGCGCCAATACGAACTGCTGAACGATCGTGTACTGCCGGACCTGGCGGCCGAAGGCATCCGTTTCCACAAACGTAGCGAGTGGACCCCGGAGCAGGAGCAATGGATACGGGACTACTTCTTCAACGAGCTGATGCCGGTGCTGACGCCCATCGGCTTGGACCCGACGCACCCATTCCCCAATGTATTGAACAAGAGCCTCAACTTCGCTGTCGAGTTGTCTGGCAAGGATGCCTTCGGTCGCAACTCGGGCCGCGCCGTGGTCCAGGCGCCCCGTTCCCTGCCGCGGGTGATCCCGTTCCCCAAGGCGGTCGCCAGTTGCGAATATAGCTTCGTTTTTCTGTCCTCCATTCTGCACGCCCATGTTGGCGCGCTGTTTTCGGGCATGGAGGTGCTGGGCTGCTACCAGTTCCGGGCCACCCGCAACTCTGACCTGTTCGTCGACGAGGAAGAAAATAAGAGCCTGCGCGAGCAGCTCCAGGGCGAGTTGCCGCACCGCAACTTCGGCAACGCGGTGCGGATCGAGGTCGCCGACAACTGCTCGGAAGAGATGAAGGTGTTTTTGCTTGAGCAATTCAACCTGGGCTGGGACGATCTCTATCAGGTGCGCGGCCCGGTTAATCTGGTGCGACTAATGAACGTGCCGGACAAGGTGGATCGCCCGGACCTTAAATTCAAGCCGTTCACGCCCGGGCTGCCGGCCAATCTGAGCGACGGCGACAATATCTTCCAGGTCGTCAGCCGGGGCGACATCCTGCTCCATCACCCCTTCCAGTCGTTCCAGCCGGTGATCGACTTTATCGACCAGGCCGCCAGCGATCCGGACGTGCTGGCCATCAAGCAGACGGTCTATCGCACTGGGACCGACTCCGAACTGATGCGGCGTTTAATCAAGGCTGCCCAACGGGGTAAGGAGGTCACCGCCGTGGTCGAGCTGATGGCCCGCTTCGACGAGGCGGCCAACATCAACTGGGCCGAACAACTGGAGGCCGCCGGCGCCCATGTCGTGTACGGCGTGGTGGGCCACAAGACCCACGCCAAAATGGCCATGGTGGTCCGTCGCGAGGCCGGCAAGCTGAAGCGCTATGCCCACCTGGGCACCGGCAATTATCACGCCCGCACCGCCAAGCTCTATACCGACTTCGGCCTGCTGACCTGTCACCCGGGCATCTGCCAGGACGTGAATGACGTCTTCATGCAGATCACCGGCCTGGGCGATGCCGGCGAGCATGGCTATCTCTGGCAGGCGCCGTTTTCGCTGCACCCCAACATCATGCGGGCCATCGAGAACGAAACGGCGCGCGCCCGCAAGGGCGAACCCGCCCGCATCGCCGCCAAGATGAATGCCTTACTGGAACCCAAGGTGATCGCCGCGCTTTACGAGGCATCCCAGGCCGGGGTCGAGATCGACCTGATCGTGCGCGCCGTGTGCGCCCTGCGGCCCGGCATCCCGGGGGTATCGGAAAATATTCGGGTGCGCTCGGTGATTGGCCGCTTCCTGGAACATCACCGGGTGTTCTACTTCTGGAACGGCGGCGAGGAGAACGTCTACCTGGCCAGCGCCGACTGGATGGACCGCAATTTCTTCCGCCGTATCGAGACCTGCTTCCCGTTACTCGACGCAAAATTGAAGAAACGCGTCGTCAACGAGGGCATCAAGCCCTATCTGAAGGACAACATGCTGTCGTGGGAAATGCAGCCGGGCGGCAGCTACAAAAAACGGGTCAAACGCGGCCGCGGCTTCTCGGCGCAGGACTACCTGCTTGATCTGCTGGCCGCCAAGGGCTAAAGGGGCGATCGGCCTGTGCAGCCGGCCCGGGTGGGTTTATTTCGCTGTCCTCAGCCGCATCAGTTTGCCGTGTTCCACCTGTACCCGGTCACCCGACATGAAGTCCGGCTCACGCGGATAGGTGAAGCTGCGGGTCTCGCCGTAGTCCATGCTGACCCGGACCTTCCAGACCGTGTGGCGCTTGGAGTTCTTCTCGATCTCGTTGCCGGCGTATGCGCCACCGGCCGCTCCGGCTACGGTGGCGACGGTGCGGCCGCTACCGTGGCCGATCTGATTACCGAGCAGACCGCCGACCAGACCGCCGACCACCATGCCGCCGCCGGATGTATTGCCCTTGACCTGGACAGCCTTGACTGAGCGCACCACGCCGCAGTTGCGGCACTCCTCCGCCAGCGCTGAGGCCGAGGACAAAGCCAGCGCGACGAACACGATAGGCGATATTTTATTGAACAGGCTCATGACCTTCCCCCGTATTGAATTAGCGCTTTTATGCTAGCACTATTAACTGCGGGATTCACCGGGCCGGCGCGAGCGGCGCAAAGCGGGCGGCGTAGCGCTCGGGGGTAAACGACCAACTGGTGTATTCGCCATGGAATTTGCCCCTGACGTCGGTCTCCACCGCCAGCTTGCCGTCGGCCAGCTTGCGCACCCGGTGGCGGTAGCGGCTGTAGCGATAGACCGAACCGACCTTGTCCATCTTTTGGCGCTCGATGGTTAGAACATCGTCCAGACAATAGCTGAAATCCCTTTTGCCGGCTATCGAGATGTGATCCAACAGTATGCCGTATGGGGTGCGCAACTCCAGCCGGTAACCGCCGTCTTCCAGGAGCAGGCGGTAGTGGCTGATGCGTTCGTCGTAGGCGGTCTGGACCTCGGGGTAGAGGATCATGGCGATGTTGGCGGCCAGGCCCGCGGGCAGGCGTTGGCTGTCCGGCTGCAGTTCGCCGATGAACTCATACATGCCCTCCAGATTCCGGCATTGTTCGTCCGTGTCGGCAGCCGTGGCCAGGGCCGTCGGCCCGGACAGGAGTAGATAAGCGGCAACGGCCGCGCAAGACAATTCACGGTGCATATCAAACCTCCGCCTTTTTCGATGCCGGTGTGGCCCGGTTCACTGACCACAGCCGCAATTGCTTGATTTGTTCCTCCATGGTGCGCGATAGCGGCACCATACGCGCGGTATTCCAGACCACGTCCTGATCGCCGAATTCGCGGCCTTCCTGGAAGGCCCGGATGCGCGCCGCCTTGACCACCTGCTCGATCTCGGCGCCGCTCCAATTCTTGGTTACGGCGGCCAGCAGGTTGAGGTTGAATCGCTCCGGGTCGGCGCCGAATGCCTGGATGTGGATGCGCAGGATGGCCTTGCGCTCATCCTCGGTCGGCAGGTCGAGAAAGAAAAGCTGGTCGAAGCGGCCCTTGCGGATCACCTCGGCGGGCAGTCTTTCGATCCGGTTGGCGGTAGCCACCACGAATACGGTGGGCGGTTTTTCCTGCATCCAGGTCAAAAAGCCGGCGAAGATGTTGTTGTTGCCGCCGCCGCCATGCAGGTCGTAGCCAAAGCTGTTTTCCATCTCGTCGATCCAGAGCACCAGCGGGGAGATCGCCTCGGCCACCTTTAGGGCATGGTCGAAGGCATATTCCGGGGAACCGTAGGCGCCGGACAGGACCAGGTTCATGTCCAGGCGCACCAGCGGCAGATTCCAGGCCCCCGCGACTACCTTGGCCGCCATGCTCTTGCCGCAGCCGGACACACCCATGAACAGGATGCCAGACGGCAGCGGCACGCCCGACTCGAATGCCTGGCGGGTGAACAGCGGCTTGCGCGCCTGGACCCACTCCTTGAGGTTTTCCAGACCGCCAACCTGATCGAGCTTGACCGTTTTGCCGACGAATTGCAGACAGCCTTCCTTGAGCAGCGCGTAGGACTTTTCCTCGATGATCTCCGGGATGGCCGTGGCCAGGTCGAGTTTGTCTTCCCGGATCAGGCGCAGCATCAGATGGCCGATCTCGTCGAGCGACATGCCACGCATCCCGGCGGCGCACTGGTAGCGCCATTCCTGGTCAAGCCGCGCGGCAACGCCGTTGGCCTCGGCGATAACGCCGATGTGACGCAATATTTCCGGCTCCGACGGGATGCTCAATGGCACCATGAAGACCTGCTTCTTCAACTCGTCGGGCAGGATGAAATCGGGATAGGAAAGGAAAAGAAAGGTATCGTGTCCAGCCAATTCCCGGTATAGGTCGCGCAGGGCGCGGGTCAGACTGGGGCTATCACGCAATAACGCGGGCAGGTCCTGCATCAGGTAAAAGGCCTTGCGCCCCGAATCGACGATGTAACGCAGGGCGGCGACTGGGTCGGTGATGGCCTCAAGCGCACCGGCTTCGGTATAAAACCCCCGAACCACGCTCCATAGAACCAGCGACTGGTCGTTGCCATAGTGTTCCTGTGCCAGGTCGGCCAGCAGGTCGGCCATCCTACCCTCCTCTTCACCCCGCAGGTAGAAGATCGGGTAGCCCGACAACAAGCCTTTTCGAATCCGCGCCAGGGCGTCGTCTTTCATGTGCGTATTCCGGATAGTCTGAAGTTGGGTAGCGTGGCCTGCCAGACCTTCATCTCCAGGTCCAGCGCCGCCTGGGTCAGCGGGTTGGCGGCCAGCCAGGTGCGCGGCAAGGTCAGCATGCAGTCGCCGCCGGTAGTCTTCAAGGTCATCTCCGGCAGCGCCATGGCCGACCGGCTGATATTGAACAACAGCGCCAGGCGCAGGCACAGTATCGACGGCCAGAGATCGTTGTCGGCAGCATAGCCGAGCTTATCCAGGCCACCTCGGCTGGCCCGCACCAGCTTGGCCAACTGGCTCTGGTCGCGCCGGGCGAAGCCGGGCATGTCGGCGTTTTCCAGAATGTAGGCGCCGTGTTTGTGGAATCCGGAATGGGCGATGTTGATGCCGATCTCGTGCAGGCGCGCCGCCCAGGTCAGCCAGAGTTCATGCTCGTCGCCGGCGTCAGCGACCTGCTTGAAGAGCTGCAAGGCGAGTTGTTCCACGCGCCCGGCCTGGACGGTATCGATATGGTAGCGGCGCATGAACTGGGTAATGGTCAGGTCGCGGATGTCGTGATCGTGGACCCGGCCCAAGAGGTCCCACAGTATGCCCTCGCGCATGGCCCCCGGAGCCACGGTCATCTGCTCGATGTCCAGCTCCTGGAACAGGCCGGACATGATGGCTGCTCCGCCGGCCAGGACTGGCCGGCGGTCGGGCTTCAGGCCCGGCAGGTCGAGCTTGTTCAGATTACCGGCCTTGACCAGCCGTTCGCGCAGCCACTTGAGACCGTCGGCGGTGATCTGACCATCGCTCTGGCTGTTCTGGAACAGGATTTCACTCAGTGCGCGGGCCGAGCCGGACGAGCCCACCGCCTGTTGCCATAGGCCGCGCCGAAACTCATGGGCGACCGGCTGGGCCTCGACCCGGGCGGCGGTCACGGCGGCCTTAAGGTTGGCCTTGTCAATCTGGCCGTCGGTGAAGAAACGCCTGGAAAACACCACGCAGCCCATGCGCAGGCTTTCCCGGTCGTGGGACTCATAGCCGGTGCCGATGATGCATTCGGTCGAACCGCCGCCGATGTCGATCACCAGGCGTGGCTCGGCGGTCAGCGGCAGGCTGTGCGAGACGCCCAGATAGATCAACCGCGCCTCTTCCCGGCCAGCCACGATGTCGATGTCGAACCCTAGCGCGGCCTTGGCCCGCTCCAGAAAGGCCGGGGCGTTCCTGGCCACCCTGAGGGCCGAGGTGCCCACGGCGCGCACCGCGCCGGGTGGCATACCCTGGAGCCGCTCGCCGAACCGCGCCAGGCAGGCCAGGGCGCGGTTCTGGGCGGCGCCGTCCAGTTTACCGGCAGCAGTCAGGCCGCCGGCCAGACGGACCGATTCCTTATGGGCGTCGAGGTAATAAAGCTGTTCGCCATCGACCCGACCGACCTGTAGGTGGAACGAGTTTGAACCGAGATCGATGGCGGCGAGGGTGGCGTATTGCTGGATTTTGGGCATTGGTCTCTTATTTCTCTATGGGCGGGATCCGGCAAAGATGCCGATCATCTTACCGTATTCACTATGAACGAACCCTTATGCCTTAAACGCTATAGCCAAAGAACAGGTAGACCGCGAACACCGCCGCGCTAAAGCCGGCCAGGTCGGCGATCAGGCCGCCGGCTACGGCATAGCGGACCCGTTTGACGCCGATGGCGCCGAAGTAAACGGCCAGGACGTAAAAGGTGGTCTCGGTGCTGCCCTGGACGATGCTGGCCAGGCGCCCGGCGAACGAGTCGGCGCCGTGGACCTGCATGGTCTCGATCATCATGGCCCGGGCGCCGCTGCCCGACAGCGGCTTCATCAGCATGGTCGGTAGGGCATCGACCCAGCGGGCGTCGAAACCGAGCGTTACCACCAGGCCGTGGGCGCCGGCCATGGCCAGGTCGAGCGCGCCGCTGGCGCGCATGAGACCGATGGCTACTAGCATGGCGACGAGATAAGGGATGATGGTCACGGCGGTCTGGAAGCCTTCCTTGGCGCCGTCGATGAAGGCCTCGTAGGCGTTCACCTTGTTCACCAGCGCGCCGATCAGAAAGCTGGCGATCAGTCCGAGCAGGATGAAGTTGCTGACCAGCGACGAGCGGGGCGCCATCTCGGCCGCCGGCAGGCTGGCGAAGTACAACGCCAGGCCGCCCACCACGGCGGTGATGCCGGTCAGCCAGGACAGGATGACCCGGTCCAGGCGGATGCGCTGCATGGCGGCGACGAAGGCGAAACCGGCCAGGGTCGAGCAATAAGTCGCCATCAGGATAGGGATGAAGACATCAGTTGGATCATGCGCGCCCAGTTGCGCCCGATAGGTGAAGATAGTCACCGGCAGCAGGGTGATCGATGAGGCGTTGAGGACCAGGAACAGTATTTGCGCGTCGCTGGCGGTGTCATGGTCCGGGTTCAGCGTTTGCAGCTCCTGCATGGCCTTGATGCCCATGGGGGTGGCGGCGTTGTCGAGACCGAGCAGGTTGGCGGCCATGTTCATGGTGATCGAACCCAGCGCCGGGTGGCCGCGCGGCACCTCGGGAAACAGCCGGGCGAACAGCGGCGACAGCAGCCGGCCGAGGGCGTCGAGAAAGCCGGCCCGCTCGCCGATCTTCAATATCCCCAGCCACAGGCTCATGACGCCGGTCAGGCCGATGGCGATCTCGAAGGCCGTCTTGGCGTTGTCGAAGCCGGCCTTCATCAGCAGGCCGAAGATGTCCTGTTGGCCGTTGACCAGAAACTGAAACAGGGCGGCCGCGAAGGCGACTAGGAAAAAACCGATCCAGATGGCGTTGAGCATGGATGCCCGGTCGCTACCGCAACAGGCTGCTGGAGGCGGCCAACCAGAGCAGGCAGAGCAACGCCAGCCAGACCAGGACCGCGCGTTTCAACAGGGCGACCGCGCCGCTCACATAATCCGGGTCGGGCGCGGCGTCGCCCAGGCCAAGGGCGCCGAAGCCGGCCGCAAGCAAACCCTCCGCGTCGCTCGATACTCCATCGGTATCCTTGCCGCGCCAGGCCAGCATGGCCTCCTCGAAGTTCCCGACGATAGCGAAACTGAAGATGGCTAGCCGGCTGGGCAGCCAATCCAGCCAGCGCATGATCTGGCCGATAGTGGCCCGGAAATCGCTCTCGCCGCGCCAGCGTTCGGCCAGCGCCACGGTCAGTGCATACATGAGCGCGCCGAACGGGCCGAGCGGAACAAACCAGAACACGACGCCAAAGACCCGGCTAAGGCCCAGCCGTAGTATCTGGCTGACCGCGCTGCTGGCCAATTCAGTGTCCGGCAGCGTCTCGACATCGGTCAGCCCCATCTCGGCCAAATAGGATAGTGCGCGTTGCCGGTCGCCGGCCGACAAGGCCTCGTTTAGCGCGTCGGCCAGGTGGCTGAATTGCCTGAAGCCCAGACATTGGTATAGCACTGCGGCATTCCAGGCCAGGCTGAGCAAATAACCGATGCCGCCCAACAGACTGCCCGCCAGAGCGATCAGCGCGGCCGGGAGCAGCGCCGCCGCCGCCCAGGCGAGTAGGCCATGAGCCTGGCTGCCGGCGTTGAAACGGGCCAATACCCAGTCGCCGTAGCGGCCGAATAACCGGTCGAATTGCGATGGCCGGTGCAATGGACTCAACTGGTCCCACAACAAGGCCAGCAGTGTGCCCCAGAAGGTCATCGGGTCACCCAGTCAGGCGTCGCGGTCAATAAGGTTAGCCAGGTTTTCAATCGCACTACCATCTCCGGGGCCCATACAGACCAAATATTACCTCAAACCATACCTGCACTGAGCCATTGGCCGTTTTCGATTTGGCGACATGACCGCCCTTGGCATACCATTCAAAACCCACTCACCCGGTCCGTTGTCATGACTAGCGTCGTTTCTCGCCTGCCGCTTCCGGCGATGTGGTTGTTGATCGCCGCCATTGCCGTCTCGCTGGCCTATTGGACCTGGCGGTTGGCGCCGTTGCCGGCCGGCGATGGGGCGGCACGCTCCGTTCCGGCGTCGATGTCGGGCGTCGAGGCGTTGCCGGCCCAGAACTGGTTTGCCATAGCCGGCAGCGGCAAGGCTGCATCGAGCGGCCGCTACAGCTTGCGCTGGCTGTATCCGGGGCGGCCCGGCGTCTGTATCCTGGCCATGCCAGGCTTGCAGGACAAGACCTTTAGAATCGGCGATGAGGTCGAACCGGGCGTGAAACTAAAAGAGGTAGGCAAGGACTATGTGTTGCTCGAAGGTCGCGCCGGCGCCGGGCGTATCGATCTGCCCGTCAGGCAGGAACCGACTCGGCCCGCCGCCATTGTGCCCCAGATTCCGACGGTCGATCCGACGGTCGGGAACCGTTAAAAATTTAGCCAAGAAAAGACCATGCCAGATAACTGCCGTACCGCCCTGATAGCGCGTCGCCCTATGGCCTGGTTGCTGGCCTGCTGCCTGTTTTCCGTGGCTATGGCCAGGGCCGACGACAAGGTCTCGCTGGATTTCGTCAGCACCGACATCGCCGCCGTGGCCAAGGCGGTGGGTTACATCACCGAGCGTAATTTCATCCTTGACCCGCGGGTCAAGGGCACAATCAATATCGTGTCCAGCAAGCCGGTGGCCAAGGCCCAGGTTTACGATGTCTTTCTATCCGCCTTGCGTACCCAGGGCTACACCGTGGTGGCCGGCCGCGGCGCATACAAGATCGTGCCGGAAACGGACGCCAAGCAGAATTACACCGTGACTGCCGGCAAGCGCCTTAAGACTGGCGGCGAGGCATTGGTTACCCAGGTCTATCCGCTCCAGTTTGCCGATGCGGCGCAGATGTTGCCGGTCCTGCGGCCGCTGATTTCGCCTATCAACGTGGTATCGGCCATGACCGTCGGCAACCTGTTGGTGCTTACCGATTATGCCGACAATCTCAAGCGCATCGACCGCCTGATCGAGGCCATGGATCAGCCGGCTGGTCGCGATTCCGAGGCGATTCGGCTGAAGTACGCGGTCGCTGGCGATGTTGCCGCGCTGCTGCAAAAGCTGTTGGGCGAGGCCAAGGACGAACCGGCCAGCCAGAAGGTCTATATCGCCGCTGATAGCCGCAGCAACACTGTCCTGGTGCGTAGCGACAATCCGTCCAGGATGCAACGAATCCGGCAGATGGTTGCCGAGCTGGATAGTCCGGACAGCCAGACTGCCGCCCCGCGTGTGATCTTCCTGCGCAACGCCAATGCCGCCCGCTTGGTTCAGACCCTGCGCGGCGCGGCGTCGACGGACTCGACCGCCGGCGGCGCAAGCGCGGCCAATAGCGCGCCGGCCGCCGGCAGCGCGAGCGCCTCGACCACGACCGCTCAAACCGCCGCCGCCTCGGCGGCCAGTGGCCAGATACAGATACTGGCCGATACCTCGACCAACGCTGTCATCCTGGTTGGACCGGCAGTGCTCCAGGCCCAATATGCCCAGGCGATCGAAAAGCTCGACAGCCGCCCGGCCGAGGTCTTCATCGAGGCGCTGATTGTCGAGATGTCGGCCGACAAGGCCCAGGAGTTGGGCATCCAGTGGCAGTTTCTGAGCGGTCTGGGCAAGAACTCCAGTAGCGTGGTCGGCGGCACCAACTATGGTACGACCGGCAATATACTGTCGGCCAGCAAGGACCTCACCGCCATCGGCAATGGCCTCAATCTCGGCGTCATGGATGGTACCGTCAGCGTGCCGATCAATGGCGTCAACGTGCCGATACTCAACCTCGGTGTGTTGGCCCACGCACTGGAGTCGCAGACCGGCACCAACATCCTGTCGGCGCCCAACCTGCTGACCCTGGACAACGAGGAGGCCCAGATCGTGGTCGGCCAGAACGTGCCCTTCGTCACCGGCCAATATACCGTCAGCAGCACCAGCAGCAGCACCTCACCGTTTCAGACCATCGAGCGCCAGGACGTCGGCCTGAAGCTGAAGGTGAAACCACAGATATCGGAAGATGGCAGTATCCGGCTCAAGCTCTACCAGGAGGTGTCCAGCGTGCAATCGACCACCAATGCCAACGGGCCGATCACCAACAAACGCTCGATTGACACCAGCGTCATGGTCGACGACAAACACATCGTGGTGCTGGGCGGGCTGATGCAGGACAGCTTTGAGAACGGCGTCAACAAGGTGCCGTTGCTGGGCGACATCCCGATCCTGGGCCAACTGTTCAAGTCCAAGACCCGTAGCCAGGTCAAGACCAACCTGTTCGTATTCATTCGCCCGGTGGTGGTGCGCGACAAACAGGGTCTGGATGCGCTATCCGAGCCGCGTTACCAATATGCCCGCGGCCATCTGGGCAGCGACGTCGAGCGAGCCGGCATGGCGCTGGAGTCACCGCCCGCCGCGCAGCTCTGGCCGGCCGCGCAGCCAGAGCAAGCGCCGGCGCCGGCTCAGACGGCAAAATGAGCGCAATCCCGCCGCCCCCCGGTCGCCTGCCGTATGCCTTCGCCCGTCAGTATGGCGTGATCCAGGCCGGCGTCGATCCAGACGGCCGGGTCGATCTGCTGATCCGCCCTGGCCTGGATATGGCCGCGCTGGCCGAGGTGCGCCGGGTGCTCGGTCGCGATGTCCGGCTCACCATGCTGGACGAGGAACACTTCGCCCAGGGCCTGTCGCGCACCTATTCCCGCGATGACGCAGCGGCGGCACAACTGGCCGACGACCTGACCCAGGACGAGGACCTGGCGGCGCTGGCCCAGGACCTGCCCAAGATCGAGGACCTACTGGAGAGCGAGGACGACGCCCCGGTCATCCGCCTGATTAACGCGGTGCTGACCCAGGCGGTGCGCGAAGGCGCCTCGGACATCCATCTGGAACCGTTCGAATCGCGCGCCGTGACCCGCTTTCGGGTTGATGGCCAGTTGAAGGATGTGCTGACCCTGAATCGCGGCCTGCACCCGGCGGTAGTGTCGCGGATCAAGATCATGGCCGCGCTCGACATTGCCGAGAAACGCCTGCCGCAGGATGGCCGGATCATGCTGCGCATCGCCGGCCGGCCGATGGACGTGCGGGTATCGACCTTGCCGGTTGGGCATGGTGAGCGGGTGGTGTTGCGGCTGCTCGACAAGCAGGCCGGCCGCCTCGATCTGAGCACCCTGGGCATGGCTGACGCCACCCTGAAACAGGTCGACGAGCTGGCTCACCGGCCGCATGGCATCGTCCTGATTACCGGCCCGACCGGCAGCGGCAAGACCACCAGCCTGTACGCCATACTGGCTCGCCTGGATGCGGCCAGCCGCAACATCATGACGGTTGAGGACCCGATCGAATACGACCTGGAAGGCGTCGCTCAGACCCAGGTTAACGCCAAGATAGACATGGACTTCGCCCGTGCCTTGCGCGCCATCCTGCGCCAGGACCCGGACGTGGTCATGATCGGCGAGATCCGCGATCTGGAGACCGCGCGGATCGCCGTGCAGGCTTCGCTAACCGGCCACCTGGTCCTGGCTACGTTGCACACCAACGACGCCGCCAGCGCCGTGACCCGGCTGGTGGACATGGGCGTCGAACCTTATCTGCTGGCCTCGGCCCTGGTTGGCGTAATGGCCCAGCGCCTGGTGCGCAAGCTTTGTCCCAAGTGCAAAACCGAGCGGCCGTTGCCGGACGCGGAACGGTTAGCCCTGGGCCTGGCGGCTTCGGTCACTACGTCCTGGCACGCCGAGGGTTGTCCGGAATGCGGCATGAGCGGCTATCGCGGCCGCGGCGGCATCTATGAACTGATGACCGTCGACGAGGCGCTTCAGACCATGATCCACGACCAGGCCTCGGATCAGGCGATCCGCGACTACGCCCGTGGCCGGGGCATGCTCTCGTTGCGCCAGGATGGCGGCCGCTGGGTCGCGGCCGGCATGACCAGCGTGGCAGAAGTGTTGACTGCGACGCATACCTGACATGGCTGTTTTTCGTTATCAGGCCCTGGACGCTCAGGGCCGCCGCGGCAAGGGCACGCTGGAATCCGATGGCGCGCGTCAGGCCCGCGCCCAACTGCGCGCCAGGGGTCTGACGCCGGAGCGCCTGGAGGAAATCCGGGAGACCGAAAAGACCGGTCGCCGGGGCCGCGCAATCACGCCCTCGGCGCTGGCGTTGACCACTCGCCAGTTAGCCGTACTGCTGGAAGCGGGCCTGACCCTGGAAGAGGCCTTGAACCTGCTCATCGAGCAGGCCGAGGATCAGCGCCTGTCGGCGGTGCTGACGGCGGTGCGGGCCGAGGTGCGGGGCGGTCAGAGCCTGGGCCGGGCGATGGCCGGCCAGCCCCATGCCTTCGACCCCTTGTACCGGGCCATCGTCGAGGCCGGCGAACATGCCGGCGCCTTGGCGCAGGTGATGGACCGACTGGCCGGCTGGCTGGAAGGACGCGAGGCGTTGCGCCAGAAATGGTTGGCGGCCATGGCCTATCCGGTCATCGTCAGCGTGGTGGCGCTGCTCATGCTGATCGGCCTGCTCACCTACGTTACGCCCCAGGTACTCCAGGTATTCGCCCATAGTAAAGCGGTGTTGCCCTTGCCGACCCGTATCCTGCTTGGCGCCAGCAACTTCCTGAAACTAGCTTGGCCGTTTCTGCTGGCTGCCAGCGCGGCGCTGATCTGGGTTATGCGCCGGTTGTTGCGCCAGCCGGTTTCGCGGTTACGGATTCATGCTGCCTGGCTGCGCCTGCCGGTGGTCGGGCGGCTGTTGCGGACCACTGATACCGCTCGTTTCGCCGATACCCTGGCGATCCTGGCCGGCGCCGGTGTGCCGCTGCTCACCGCGCTGTCGGCGGCGGCCGGGGTGCTGGCCAACGATGCCCTGAAACGGCAGGCGACCGAGGCGGCGGCGCGGGTCCGCGAGGGCATGAACCTGTCGCGCTCATTGGCGCAAGGCGGGTTCTCGCCGGTGCTGACCCGCTTGATCGCTAGCGGCGAGGCCAGCGGCCGGCTGCCGGAGATGCTGGAAAAGGCCGCCAGACAACAGAGCCAGGAGCTGGACCGCCGCCTGACCCGGCTCACCAGCCTGCTGGAACCGGCCTTGATCCTGGCCATGGGGGCCATGGTGCTGGCCATCGTCCTGGCTATCCTGTTGCCGATTTTCGAGATGAACCAGATCATTCACTGAGGTATGAATATGAACAAGGCTGAGCGTGGTTTCACCCTGATCGAGATCATGGTGGTGGTCATCATCCTGGGCGTGCTGGCCGCGCTCATTGTCCCCAAGGTCATGGGCCGGCCGGATGAGGCGCGGGTTACGGCGGCGCGTCAAGACATCTCCACCCTGATGCAGGCGCTCAAGATTTACCGTCTGGACAACCAGCGCTACCCCAGCACCGAGCAGGGCCTGGCGGCATTGGTGCAAAAGCCGACTGGCGAACCGGCGGCGCGTAACTGGAAACCGGGCGGCTATCTGGAGCGGCTGCCGAACGATCCATGGGACAACCCTTATCAATATCTGAATCCTGGCGTGCATGGCGAGATCGATGTCCTCAGCCTGGGCGCCGACGGTCAGCCGGGCGGCGAGGGCATGGACGCCGACATCGGTTCCTGGAGTCTGTGACGCAAGTCCGCGGCTTCACCCTCATCGAGGTCATGGTGGTGCTGGTCATCGTCGCCATCATGGCCGGGCTGGTCGCCGGCAACCTGCGCCCGGACCCCGGCCGGGCGGTGGCGGCCGAGGCCTGGCGGCTGGCGCGGCTAGCGGAACGGCTCGACCGCGAGGCCAATCTGTCCGGCCAGGTATTGGCGCTGCGCTGGCAGCCGGACGGCTATCGCTTTCTCAAGCGGGGCGACGACGGCGTCTGGTCCGACCTGGCTAGCGATAGCGTATACAGCCCGCGCCGGTTCGATCCGCCTATGCATCTGACCGACAGCGGCGAGGCAGTGTTCGTCCCGGACGAGGAGGTCGCGCCGCAGCACTGGCGGCTGATCGGTGATGGTGCCGAGGTCGCGGTGCAACTGTCCGCGCTGGGCGATGCCGAGGTCAGCCTGGTGGGGCAGGGCGCCTTGTGACCGGGCGCGGCTTCACCCTGCTGGAGGTGCTGGTCGCCCTGTTCGTGGCGGCCGTGACTCTGACCGCCGCCGGCAAGGCGGTGAGCATGGCGCTGGACGGCGAAACGGCCAGCCGGCAACGTACCCTGGCGCTGTGGCTGGCCGAGAACCGCTTGGCGGAACTGCAAAGTACGCCAAATATGCCAGTTGCCGGCACGCACGAAGGCCTGGCTAGCCAGGCCGGGCTGGCTCTGCGCTGGCGCGAGGAGGTGAGCGCCACGCCGAATCGCCGTTTCCGCCTGGTGCGTATATCGGTTGCCCGGCCGGAACAGCCGGATTACCAACTGGCGCATCTGTCCGGTTACGTGGTCGGCAAATGAGGGCGCGCGGCCTGACCCTGGTAGAGATGCTGGTGGCCTTGTTCATCATGGCGGTGCTGGCGGTGCTGTCTTACCGCACCGTGGCGGCCATGGTCGATGCCAGCCAGCACGTCGACGAGACCGGCCGTCGCTTTGAACGGCTGGCCGATACGGTGGACCTGATGGCGCGGGATTTTAGCTTCGTCGTTGATCGCAGCGGCGATCTGGCCTTGCGCGGCGATGGTGGCGCGGATGATCGGCCGGGCGAGATTCGCTTCCCGCGTTCAGGCTCGGCCTATCGAACCGGGGCCGACAGTGGACCGCTGACGGTCGGCTACCGTTTGCACGATGGCAGGCTGGAAAAACTGGTTTATCCGCCGCCCTGGATGCTCAATGGCCAAGCTCAGGCGCGGACCTTGCTGGCGGACCAGGTCGCGGGCCTGCGTTTCCGCTTCCGGGATCGCAGCGGCGCCTGGCATGAGCAGTGGCCGGCGGCTGGGGTAACGGGGTTGCCCGCCGCCGTCGAGCTGCGTTTGCGGCTGACGGCCGGCGGCGAGGTGAGCCGCATGGTGGCGATACCATGAAACAGCGCGGCGTCGCCCTCTTGGCCATCCTGCTGGTGGTCGCCATTGTCACTGTGCTGGCGGTCGGCATCGCCCATTCCAACATGGTCCGTCTGGGCCTGACCGAACGGCGCCAGGAATCGGCCCAGGCCTGGCATATCTGGCAGGCCGGCGTGGAATGGTCGCGGGATATTTTGCGTCAGGATGCCAGGCGAAACAGCTACGATTACCCCGGTGAATTCTGGGCTCGGGGCATTCGGGATTATCCGGCCGAGGACGGCAAGCTGAGCGGCATCATGATCGAGCAGCAGGGTCTGTTCAATCTCAATAACCTGGCCCCGCACGGCCAGACATCGGAACCGGACGTGGCCGTTTTTCGCCGCTTGCTGACCCGGCTGGGGCTGGACCCTGCCCTGGCCGATACCTTGACCGACTGGCTGGACAGCGACCATGTGGCGCGGCCCGGCGGCTCGGAAGACGCGACCTACATCGCCATACAGCCGCCATATCGGGCGGCGAACCGGGCCATGAACCACCTGACCGAGTTGTACTGGGTCAAGGGCTACGATGCCGCGATCGTCGACCGGCTGCGGCCTTATGTGACGGTGCTGCCAGCGCCGACACCAATCAACGTCAACAGCGCCTCGAAGGTGTTGCTGGAAGCCTTGCTGCCGGACCTCGATGGCAGTCAAACCGATAGGCTATGGAATACACTGCAAACCGAGCCCTGTGCCGACATGATCTGCGTGCAACGTTTGTTACCGTCGGGGGTATCCAGTAACGGTGTGGCCATGGCGGTGGCCGGCCAGTATTTTCTACTCCGGTTGAGCGTGACCTATGGCGCTACGCGGGCCGACGGCGAGGCCCTGCTGGCGCGTGTGGGCGGTATGCCGAGCGTGGTCTGGCGGGCACGTGGCCTGAGCCAGCGGCTGGATATAAAGAACCCTCTCGGCCAGGCCGAATTAACAGGAGGCGTATGAGCGAAACGCTATGGATCAAATTGAGTGCTGGCGCGGCGGCGGGTGAGCCGCTGTCCTGGGCGCGTCTGGATGGCGCCGGCCAGGTGATGGCGCGTGGTCGGGATGCGCCCGCCACGCTACCCAAGGGGTTGAACTGCAAGGCGCTGGTGGCCGCCGACAAGGTGTTGTGGACCCGCCTCGCGCCGCCCGGCCGGCGCCGGCTGGACGGCCTGGTCCTGACCTATGCCCTGGAAGACCGGCTGGCCGACGCCCCTGAGACGGTACATGCGGTCATGGGCGCGCTGGCCAAGGACGGCACAGCGGCGGTTGCGGCGGTCGATCAGGCCTGGTTCGCCGAGGCCCTGGCGGCGCTGGACAAGGCCGGCTTGCGACCGCACAGCGTCATTGCCGAGCCGGCCGTGTTGCCCGGTTCGGCGACCGAATGGCACCTGGTCTGGGGCGAGGAAGCCCTGTTGCGGCTGGCCGATGGCCTTTGTCTGCACCTGAGTCCGGAGCCGGCGGCGGCGCGGCAACTGCTGCAACTGGCGCTGGCACGCAGCGAGGGCGCGCCGGAGCGATTGGTGTTGCATGGCGTGCCCGGACAGCCATTGCCCGAGACTGCTGATCTTGCTCGGGGTCTGGGTGTGACCGTGGCCGCCGGCCCCGATTACGACTGGGCGGTGGCGGCGCAGGCGGCCGGGCGACCCGATGTGGAGCTATTGCAAGGCCGCTTTGCCGGGCGCGGCCGAGGCGAGGTCGATTGGCGGCCCTGGCGGCCGGTGGCCTGGCTGGCGGCTATCCTGGTAGCGGTCAATCTGGCGGCTCTGACGCTCGATGCTGGCCTCAAGGCATGGCAGGTCCAGCGTATCGCTCAAGCCAATCGCGAGCGTTTTCAGCAGACCTTTCCTGAGACCAAGGTAGTGGTCGATCCGGTTATTCAAATGCGCCGCCAGGTGGCGGACCTTAGCCACAAAAGCGGGGTTGCGACCGCCAGCGACTTTCTACCGATGCTGGCCGGCGCCGGCGCGTTATTGCCGGCCTCGGCCCGCGCCGGGGTACGCGAGCTGCGCTATCGGCCGGGTAGTCTGACCTTGCAGTTGCCGGCCGGGCAGGCCGTTTCGGTCGATGGCCAACGGTCCGGTATGCGCGTTTCCCGGCAGCCTTCTCAGGAAAAAAGATGGGATCAACTAACCCTGGAGGCGGGATCATGATGGCCACACTGCGTACCGCCTGGCAGGGCAGAGAACCGCGCGAGCGGGTCTTTCTGGCGGTTGGCGCGCTGGTTGTTCTGGCCGCGCTGATCTATGCCCTGGCCATAGCCCCCTTGCTGGCCGCCGGGCGAAAGGCCGAACGCGTCTTGCCCCAGTTGCGCCATCAGGCGGCGGAAATGGCCAGCTTGGCCGCTACCGCCAGACAACTGAAGGCGCGGCCCGACCAGTTAGCCACGTCGCCAACCCCGTCGGTCTTGACTCAGGGCGCGGCCAGGTTCGGCCTGTCACCCCAGATCGTCGCCAGCGGCGATGGCGGCTTCGATATCCAGTTGAATCGCGCCGCCGTGGTCTCTCTGGCCGACTGGCTGGCGGCGGTGCAGGCCGAACAGCGTCTATTTGTGCGCGAGGCCCGGTTGACCGCCGTCGGCGAGGGTCTGGTCGCCGGCCAGTTGGCGCTGACGCCATGACCTTGCGTCGCTGGCTGTTTGGTCTGGTCTTGTATTTGATCGCCCTGGCGGCGCTGGCCCCGGCGACCTTGCTGGCCTGGCTGGTTAATGAATCGAGCGCTGGCCGGCTGACCTTGCTGGCCGCGAGCGGCGGTTTCTGGTTGGGTCAGGCCGAAGGCCTGGAGTTGCGGCCGCTGGCTGGACCGGCGTTGATGATGAATCGGGTGCGCTGGCGCATCCAGCCCTATCGGGCGCTGTGGGGCGCGGCGCCGGTGCAGATCGAAAACGCGGGCGGTGATCTCACCCTGGCTACCCAGCTTTGGCCGGTCTTGGGCGGCGCACGCCTGGCCCGCTTCCGGTTGCAAACTGGGCTTGCCACGCTGGCGCCTTACCTGGCCGCGCCGATGGCCAAGGGTCTGCGCGGCGAGCTGCGACTGGCCAGCCCGGACATCCGTCTGGCCAAGCCCTACCGGGGCCGCGCGAGTGGTGAGATTCAAATCGACGGCGGTCGTTTGCCCGTCGGTAGCTATAGTCTGGAACTCGCCGGCGCCGACCGGCGTTTGAATATCCGTTGGAGCGGTCCTCAAGGACCGCGCGCCATGAGCGGCGGCGGCTGGTGGGACGGTAAATTGCACATGGACGGCCTGCCGGGCGCAATTAGCCGCTAATCCCCGCCTTTGGACGGCGCCAGAATTGCCAGGCCAGCCATGGATCGAGGCGTAGCTGATAGCCATCGGGCCCGGCCAATTCCAGAATCACTTCATCCATCTGCCGCCATTTCAGGCTGCGCAAGATCGGCTGGAACCAGTCGGCATCGAGTTTTTCAGGATTGGCGGAATCGTCGAATACGACCAGCGTGTGGCCTTCGACCGTCAGGAAGTGGTCAGGCAAGGGGCGACAGGGAATAGCGGCAGCCCGCGCCAGTGCCGTGGCCGTGAAATCGTCGGTCAGCACTTGGTCGAACGCGCATCGGGGTTGCCGGTACGTACCCCCGCCCCAGAACCACACGCTGTTGATCGGCAACTCGCCGCGTTGCTCCCGAAGGTCGTTGACCGGCTGGTCGTGCAGTCGCATCTGGATTTCCATGGTCAGACCTTGCAGCCTGGTGGCATCGGGGCCGGTGATCTGCCGCAGGTCGAGCATCGTCCCGGCGACCTGGTCGAGTGGCGGAACAAATACCTGCATAGGCTGGTTGAAATGGGCATACCAGCGCGTCGGGCGTGGCGCGATGAATTCCAGCTCGCCGGCAAAATGGCTGTTCAAGGCGGCGATTAGGGCAAGCGACTCGGCCGCGTCGAGTTGGAATCGATGACTATCCAGCAGACTGAGCGAGTGCATCCCCGCCAGCAGATGCACCGGGTCGGCGCGGAACCAGCGGCTGTCGCCTGGCTCATAACCTTCTGCCGCCAGCAGGATGGGCGCGATAGCCGCTTGATCCAGGTCGAACAGCTGGGCTATGGCCGCCGTAATGCCAGGGGCGGAGACGCTGCTCGGCCGACCTCGGGCAAGCAGTCCGGCCAAGCCGGGACCAGCGTCGGGCTGGCCGGGAAGTAGTATATGAAGCCGTTTCATGCCGGGCATTGTAAGTCCGGCCGCAAGGTACAATGAGCAAATGCATCAGACCCATAACCAATTCGAAATCCACAGCCAGGGCAAGGGGCTTTATGACTTTACCCACGACGTTGCCCGCTGGTTGTCCGGTACCGGCATCCGCGCTGGTCTGCTGACCTTGTTTGTCCAACACACCTCGGCCAGCCTGGTCATCCAGGAGAATGCTGACCCCGACGTGCGGCGCGATCTTGATGCCTTTCTGTCCCGGCTGGCGCCAGAACACGACTCACTCTACCACCACGCCATGGAAGGCCCGGATGACATGCCGGCCCATATCCGGGCGGCATTGACCCAGACCCAGTTGTCCATCCCGGTGATCGGCGGCGCACTGGCGCTGGGCGCATGGCAGGGCATCTACCTGTTTGAACACCGCCGGTCCGGTCATATCCGGCGGGTGGTTGGCCATCTGATCGGTGAGTGACGCGATGCAGCCCTACGAACTCTGGATCGGTCTGCGCTATACCCGGGCCAAGCGGCGCAATCATTTCATCTCGTTCATCTCCGGCGTGTCGATGGCCGGCATCGCCCTGGGGGTGATGGCGCTAATCGTGGTGCTGTCGGTGATGAACGGTTTTCAGGAGGAATTGCGCAATCGCATCCTCGGGGTGGCTGCACACATGGAGATCACTGGCCCCAACGAGCGCTTGACCGATTGGCCGGGTCTGGCCGCCCAGGCGGTGAAGCATCCGGAGGTGAAGGACTACGCACCTTACGTTTCCGGGCAGGGGTTGTTGTCGGCGAGTGAAAACACCAAGGGCGCGTTGATTCGCGGCATCCTGCCGGAGCGTGAAGCGCGAGTGACCGACCTAGCCATGCACATGAAGGCGGGCAGTCTAGATAACCTCAAGTCGGGCGAGTTTGGTCTGGTATTGGGCCAGGAACTGGCTCGCGCCCTGGCCGTTGGAGTGGGCGACAAGGTGACGGTGATCGTGCCCCAGGGCGTGGTCACGCCGGCCGGGATGTTGCCTCGGCTGAAACAGTTCACGGTAGTGGGCGTCTTCGCCGCCGGCATGTTCGAGTACGACTCGGGCCTGGCGCTGATGCACCTGGATGACGCCCGCAAGCTGTATCGCCTGGGCGATGCGGTGTCCGGCCTGCGCCTCAAGCTGGCAGACATGGAGCGGGCGCCCTGGGTGACCCGGGATATGGCGCGGACCATTCGGGGCGATTACTACGTCTCCGACTGGACCATGAGTCACGAAAACTTCTTCCGGGCGGTGCAGATCGAGAAACGGATGATGTTCGTCATCCTGCTCCTGATCGTCGCCGTGGCCGCCTTCAACATCATCTCCACCCTGGTCATGGCGGTCACCGACAAGCAGCCGGATATCGCCATCCTGCGCACACTGGGCGCCAGCCCGACCAGCATCATGAAGATATTCATGGTCCAGGGCAGCCTGATCGGCCTCATCGGCACGGCGCTCGGGGTCGCGATCGGCGTGGTTCTGGCCCTGAACGTGGAGACGGTGGTGCCATTCATTGAGCGGCTGTTCCATGTTGATCTGTTCCCGGCCGACGTCTATTACATCTCTAAACTGCCGTCCAAGCTGGTCTGGTCAGACGTGACGACCATCGCCGGCGTGGCCCTGGCGCTGGCCTTCCTGGCGACGCTGTACCCGAGCTGGCGCGCCTCCCGCGTACAACCGGCGGAGGCGCTGCGCTATGAGTGATGCCGTGTTGAGGTGCGCTGGACTGAAAAAGAGTTACTGGCAGGGCAAGGTCGAGGTGCCGGTATTGGCCGACATTGACTTTGCCATTGCCGCCGGCGAACGGGTGGCCGTGGTTGGGGCCTCTGGCTCCGGCAAGAGCACCTTGCTGCATGTGCTGGGTGGCCTGGACCGGCCCGATGCTGGCCAGGTCTGGGTGGCCGGTCGGGACCTCTGGCGGATGGGTGAGACCGAACGCGGCGAAGCGCGCAATCGCTCGCTGGGCTTCGTATATCAGTTTCATCATCTGCTGCCGGAATTCACCGCCCTGGAGAACGTCGCCATGCCGCTGTTGATCCGGCGTATGAACAAGGCGGAGGCGCTGGCGATGGCCCAGCCCTGGCTGGAGGAGGTCGGTCTCGGTCACCGTCTGGAACATCGGCCAGGCCAGTTGTCCGGCGGCGAACGTCAGCGCGCGGCGATTGCCCGCGCCCTGGTGACCCAACCGGCCTGCATTCTGATGGACGAGCCGACCGGCAACCTGGACCGCCAGACCGCCGAGCGCATCCAGGACCTGATGACCCAGCTCAACGAAAAACATGGCATTAGTTTCCTGGTGGTCAGCCACGACCCCAATCTGGCGGCCCGGATGCAGCAGGTGCTGGAGTTGCGCGACGGCAAGCTGGTTGAGGTGCGTTGAGTATCGCGATTGCAGGAGAATGATCGTCTCCTGATTTCAGTATAAACTGAGATCATGATTCGACTTGCCATATTGCCAACTTAACGCCCCATAGGAGACACACATGACCACACGCAATGAATATATTGAGCAGCTAAAAAGCCATCTGGATCAGTGGAACACCGATCTCGCCAAGTGGGAAGAAAAGGTCAGACTGGTGCAGACCGATATGCGTATTGATTACGAAATGCAACTGGAAGTCCTGCGTAAGCAACGCGAGAAAGGCACGGCGAAGCTCAAGGAACTAGAGGCCAGCGGCGGAGACGCCTGGAAGGAACTGACGGCAGGAACCGATGCCGCATGGGCCGCTATGCGCGAGGCCTTCGACAGAGCCGCCTCGCACTTTCAGAAGTAAACACCATAATGACTTGCTGTCGGAATGGACTGCGTTGCAAAACGTTAATGAATATTGAGCCGCATTTCCATTCAGTATGCAAGACCACATCATCATCTGGCTTTCGCTGCTTGCTTGCCTCACTGTAATTGGAGTCGAGGGCGTCAAGCTTTCGCGCTATGGCGACATCATCGCCGAGAAAAGCGGGATGAGCCGCAGCTGGGTGGGACTGATCCTGCTGGCCACGGTCACATCCCTGCCGGAACTGGTCACCGGGCTGTCCGCCGTGACGGTTGCCCGGGTACCAGATATTGCCGTGGGCGACATCATGGGCAGTTGCGTGTTCAACCTGCTCATCATCGTGCTGCTGGATTTTCTCTATCGCAAGGAATCCGTCTACACGCGCGCGCGGCAGGGCAACGTGCTGGCTGCCGGTTACGGCATCGCCCTGATCGGTTTCGCCGGCTTCAACCTGCTGCTGTACCGCGCAGGCGCCATCCCTTCCATCGGCCATGTCGGCCTCTATACGCCCGTCATTCTGCTGCTGTATCTGCTGGCCATGCGCTCGCTCTACCGTTACGAGAAGGCGCAAGTTAGCGAGTATGTGGAAGACCGCGTCGAGATTCATCCCGATGTGAGCCTGAAACAGGCGGTGCAAGGCTACGCCCTGGCCTCGGTTGCGGTGATGGCGGCTGGAATCTGGCTGCCGTTTATCGCCAGGGATATGGCTGCGGTGATGGCATGGCAGCAAAGCTTCGTGGGGACCTTGTTTGTCGCAGCGGTTACCTCGGCTCCTGAAGTCGTGGTCACGGTGGCGGCCCTGCGCATGGGCGTGGCTGACCTAGCCATCGGCAACCTGTTCGGCAGCAACCTGTTCAATATCGCCATCCTGGCAATCGACGATCTGGCCTATCTGCCTGGCCCCCTGTTGGCCGATGTCTCCCTCACCCACGCTACCTCCGCCTTCTCCGCCATGATGATGAGCGGATTGGCCGTGGTCGGTCTGGTGCTGCGGCCCGCATCGCGCGTGTTGCGCACGGTCAGCTGGATCAGCCTGCTGTTGCTGGTCATTTATTTGTTGAATACCTGGTTCTTCTATCTGTATGGCTGATCGCACCACACCGACCCAGCCCTACTGGCATTGCCTGAGCGGCGAGGACGCCGTCGCCCGCCTGGACAGCGACGCGCGCCAAGGCTTGTCCTCCGAGGTGGCCGCCGCCGGCCTGGCTCAATTGGGTCCCAATACCCTGCGGGAAACCGGTCGGCGCCATCCGCTCGCCATGCTGGCTGCGCAGTTCATCGACTTCATGATCCTGGTGCTGATCGCTGCCGCGGTCATCGCCGGCGTGGTGGGCGAGCCGCAGGACAGCATCGCCATCGTGATCATCGTGTTGCTCAACGGCATCCTGGGCTTCGTTCAGGAATATCGCGCCGAGCGTGCCATGGCTGCCCTCAAGCAGATGGCGGCGCCGATGGCGAGCGTGATCCGTGATGGCAAGGTCCAGCGGATTCCCGCACCCGAGCTGGTTCCTGGCGATATTGTCAAGCTGGAAGCCGGCAACATCGTTCCCGCCGACCTGCGCCTGCTGGAACTGGCTTCGCTCAAGGTGAACGAATCCGCGCTCACCGGCGAATCACAGGCGGTCGAGAAACGGGAGGTGCAATTCGAAGCAGCCGATCTGCCGCTCGGCGACCGACTCAACCTGGCCTACAAGGGAACCATTGTGACTTATGGCCGCGCGCGTGGCCTGGTGGTGGCGACCGGCATGCAGACCGAGCTGGGGAAAATCGCCGCGTTGCTGTCAGGCGAGTCCGGCAAAACGCCGCTACAGAAGCGGCTGGCGCGTTTCGGCCAGCAACTGGCACTGGTGGTGCTGGCGATTTGCGCCATCATTTTCATTGCTGGCTGGCTGCGCGGTGAACCACCACTGGTGATGCTGCTCACCGCAATTAGCCTGGCCGTCGCCGCCATCCCCGAGGCGCTGCCGGCGGTGGTCACCATTTCGCTGGCGTTGGGGGCGGCGCGCCTGGCCAAACAGAACGTGCTGATCCGCCGCCTGCCTGCGGTGGAAACGCTCGGCTCGGTCACCTTTATCTGCTCCGACAAGACCGGCACACTGACGTTGAACCAGATGCAGGTCGACTGCGTGCTGGCCGAGGGCGAAACGCGGTCCGGCTTGCGGAATTCGGACGGCTCGCCCTGGCGCGAACTGGGCCTCGTTATGGCGCTGTGCAACGATGCCGTGGCCGATGCTGACGGCAAGCTGGCCGGCGATCCCACCGAGACCGCGCTGCTCGAAGCCGCGCAGGCGGCCGGATTCAGCAAGTCAGCATTGCATGAAACCTTGCCACGCCTGGCGGAGCTTCCTTTTGATTCCGAACGTGCGCGCATGAGCACGCTGCACCGCGACGGCGAGGCGGTGCTGATGCTGGTGAAAGGCGCGCCTGAGGGCGTGCTGTCGTTGTGTGAAGACCAACTGTCCGCCAGTGGTACTGTGGCGATCGATCAAACGGGGTTGCAGTACGAAGCCGAACGGCTGGCAGAACAGGGCTTGCGCGTGTTGGCCTTTGCGCTGAAGCGGCTGCCGGGCATTCCGGAGTCACTCAATGCCGACACGCTGGAAGCCGGGCTGACCTTAATCGGGCTGGCCGGCCTGATCGACCCGCCGCGCCCTGAAGCGGCCCAATCGGTTGCCGCCTGCAAGGCCGCGGGCATCATCCCGGTGATGATCACCGGCGACCATCCCGCCACCGCGCGGGCTGTCGCCAGTCGGCTGGGCATCGTTGAAGACGGCGGCCGCGTGCTCACCGGCAGCGAGATGGCACGGCTGTCGCTGGGGGAATTCGAGATCGAGGTGGAATCGGTGCGGGTGTACGCGCGCATCAACCCGGAACAGAAGATCAAGATTGTGCAGGCGCTGCAGGATAAAGGCGAATTCGTTGCCATGACCGGCGACGGCGTGAACGACGCGCCGGCGCTGAAAATGGCAGACATCGGCGTGGCGATGGGGAGGGGCGGCACCGACGTGGCACGCGAGGCGGCGCACATGACGCTTTTGGACGACAACTTTGCCACCATCGTCCACGCGGTGCGCGAAGGGCGTCGCATCTTCGACAACATCCGCAAGTTCGTCAAATACACCATGACCAGCAACTCCGGCGAGATCTGGACCATCTTCCTCGCGCCCTTTCTCGGTTTACCGATCCCGTTGCTGCCAATTCACATCCTGTGGATCAATCTGGTCACCGACGGCCTGCCGGGGCTGGCGCTGGCAGGCGAGCGCGCGGAGCGCAACGTCATGCAGCGGCCGCCGCGTTCGCCGAAAGAAAGCATCTTCGCCCACGGCATGTGGCAGCACATCCTGTGGGTGGGCTTGTTGATGGGCGGGGTGACGCTGCTGGTGCAGGCCTGGGCGATCCATAGCGGCTCGGCGCATTGGCAGAGCATGGTGTTCACCGTTCTAACGCTGTCGCAACTGGGCCACGTGCTGGCGATCCGCTCCGAGCGTGAATCCCTGTTCGCCGTTGGAGTTTTAAATAACCTGCCCATGCTGGGTGCGGTACTGCTGATCCTCGTTCTTCAACTGGCCGTGTTGTATGTGCCATTCCTTAATCCCATCTTCAAGACCGCTCCCCTAAGTCTGGGCGAACTGATCTTTTGTCTGGCGTTGTCGGTTGTGGTACTTATTGCGGTGGAGATTGAAAAAGCGCTGGTCAGGCGGGGCTGGTTATATCAGGTGAACGCTGGGTCAACAGCCTAAGACAGCCAATACGTTCGACAGGGAACATATTCATGCGGGTCATATTCGCCGGGATCGGGTCATGCCATTGCGCTTGCTGATCCTGGCGTTTGCGCTGGGCGCTGCTGTTTTGCAGACCCGGCCCGAGCTGCCGGATTTGCGCTGGCTATGGCTGCTGCCGCCGGTCCTGCTGTCCTTGGGCCTATTACCCAATAGTCGTTGGCTTAGACCGGCTTTGACGCTGGTGCTGGCCCTGTCCGCCGGTTTTTTTTACGCTGCTTGGCGGGCCGAGCTGCGTTTGGCGGATGAATTGCCGATGGCCTGGGAAGGGCGCGATATGCGGCTCATCGGCCGGGTCGATGGCCTGCCGGAAAAGACCCCGAGAGGCTGGCGCTTCGTGCTGAGGGTGGCGAGCGTCGCCACGCCGGGCGCGCACGCGCCAAAGAAGGTCCAGATCACGGTGTCCAGCTTTACCGATACGGCCATTGCCGCGCCAAGAGGCGGCCAGTGCCTGAGCGTCACGGCGCGTCTGGGTCGGCCACACGCGAGTGTCAATTTCGGTGGTTTCGATTACGAGGGTTGGTTGCTGGAGCGGGCTATCCGCGCCCAGGGTTATGCGGTCGATGGATTCAGCCCGGCTTATGCCTGTCGTTACAACCCCCTGGCGCTGCTGGACGGTTGGCGCGAGGCCGTGCGCGAGCGACTGAACGGCGCCTTGGTCGGGCAGCCCTATGCCGGCGTGATCGTCGGCCTGGCGGTGGGTGATCAGAACGCCATTAGCGAGACCCAGTGGACGTTGTTCCGCGCGACTGGCGTGACCCATCTGATGAGTATCTCCGGTCTGCATGTGACCTTGTTAGCCAGCCTGGTGTTCGCGCTGGTCAATTGGGGTTGGCGGCGTATTCCGTTGCTGGCAATTCGCTTGCCGGCACGCCAGGCCGCCAGTTTGGTCGGGTTCGCCACCGCGCTATGGTATGTGGCCATGACCGGCTTTGGCCTGCCGGCGCAGCGTACGCTCTATATGGTCGGCATGGCCGCGGCGGCGTTGTGGCTGGGCCGGATCGATTCGCCGACGCGGGTGCTGGCAGCGGCGCTGGCCCTGGTCGTGCTGATAGACCCATGGGCCGCGTTGGCGCCGGGTTTCTGGTTATCGTTCGGTGCTGTGGCGGTGCTGTTTTATGTTGGATCGGGTCGTTTGGCCAGACCGGCCGTCTGGCGCCAGTGGCTGATGGCCCAATGGGCCGTCACGTTGGCCCTGACGCCTGCTTTATTGTTGATGTTTCAAGGCGTCTCGCTGGTCTCGCCGCTGGCCAATGCCTTTGCTATTCCGTTAATCAGCCTGGTGGCAGTGCCGCTGGTCCTGGCAGCGGCACTGCTGCCTATCCCCTGGCTTGCGCATCTCGCCCATGGGGTGATTGCCTTGACCATGACCGGCCTGACCTGGCTGGCTGCCCTGCCGCAGCCGGTCTGGCATGTCGCCAGCCCGGATTGGCGGGTATTGCTACTGGCCTTGCTGGGTACGCTGATTTTGCTCTTGCCGCGTGGCATTCATGGCCGCTGGCTGGGTGCGGTATTGTTCCTGCCCTTACTGTTCCCGATTCGGGAACGCCTGTCGCCGGGCGAGTTCCGACTGGACATGCTGGATGTCGGCCAGGGACTGGCGCTGGTGGTGCGCACCGGCGGCCATGCGCTGGCCTATGACACGGGTCCGCGTTACGCCTCGGGTGAAGATGCCGGCGCTCGGGTCGCGGCGCCGTTCTTGTTCGCCAATGGGGTCAAGCGGCTGGACGGCCTGGTGGTCTCCCACGAAGATAGCGACCACAGCGGTGGGGCGGCCTCGCTGCTGGTCAGCCATGACCCGGTTTGGCGCCTGGCGTCCTATCCGCTGGCTGGCGCGAGTAAATGCACGGCTGGTCAGACATGGCGCTGGGATGGGGTGGATTTCGCCGTCCTGCACCCGGTTGCGCGTTTTTACGACGAACCGGGGTTTTCCGGCAACGATATGAGTTGCGTGTTGAGGGTGTCCAGCCCTTACGGCTCGGCGCTGCTGACTGGCGACATTGCCCGGCTGGGCGAGTTGAGCCTGGCGTTATTGCCGGCCAAGGTATTGCAATCGGACGTCCTGGTCGCGCCCCATCACGGCAGCGGCGGCTCCTCCATGGCGGAGTTCATTCAAGCCGTTCACCCGGACACGGCGTTGATCTCGGTCGGCTATCGCAACCGCTTCGGTCATCCCACGCCGGTAACGCTAGGCCGTTACCGCGCTGCCAGGGTGAGGGTAGTACGCACCGATAAGGAAGGCGCCCTACGGATCGATTTCAAGGTTGCCGGCCGGGTTGAACTACATGCCGATGCGACGGAGCAACGCTATTGGCGGCATCGCTGATGATGGCTCGCTGCCTACCTTCACGCTAATCCATTGAAGAGATTGAATTATTTTGTAACTATTTGAAAAATAAAGATAAAAACAAATGGCCTAAAAAATGAACTTAACCATAAAACCCCAGCCGCCACAGTCGGTTAGCAAGGCTATGCAGCGTTTATGCACAGAGTTATCAACAAGTTTTGTGGATAAAATTAGCGCATTTCCAAGCCATGGCGACCTGGCTTGGCCACGGCAAGCGGGGAGGTTTTTTCCAACCTCGAATCGGGGTATAGTTACCCGCTCCCGGCGGCTAGATGTCGCCGATTTTATTTAGCGGTGAACCTTATGTCCGAACACCTGATGCAAACCTATGCGCGTCTTCCGGTGGCCTTTGCCCGAGGCAAAGGCGTCTGGCTATACGACGAAAATGGCGACCAGTACCTGGATGCACTGGCCGGCGTGGCCGTGAACGGTTTGGGTCATGCCCATCCGAAGCTGGTCAGAGCCTTGTGCGAACAGGCTGGCACGCTGATCCACACCTCGAACATCTACCGCATCACTGCCCAGGAACGATTGGCCGACAAGTTGTGCGCCTTGTCCGGCATGGATCGGGTGTTCTTTGGCAACTCCGGCGCCGAGGCCAATGAGGCGGCGATCAAGCTGGCGCGTCTGCACGGCCACAATCGGGGCATCGACAATCCGGCCATCGTGGTCATGGAAAAAAGCTTCCACGGCCGCACCTTGGCGACACTCTCGGCCACGGGTAGCCGCAAGGTCCAGGCTGGCTTTGAACCGTTGGTTGGCGGTTTCGTCCGGGTGCCGTTCGGCGATGCCGAGGCCGTGGCTAAACTGGCCGCGCACCACAATAACATCGTCGCCGTCCTGGTCGAACCGTATCAGGGCGAGGGCGGCGTACAGATTCCGGAAGTCGATTATCTCGACAAGCTGCGCGCCATCTGCGACCAGAACGCCTGGCTGTTGATGCTCGACGAGGTGCAGACCGGCATCGGCCGTAGCGGCAAGTGGTTCGCCTTTCAGCACAGCAAGATCATGCCGGATGTGATGACCCTGGCCAAAGGGCTGGGTTCCGGCGTGCCGATCGGCGCCTGCCTGGCACGTGGCGCCGCCGCCGAGGTGTTCACGCCCGGCAAGCACGGCTCCACCTTCGGCGGCAACCCGCTGGCCTGCACCGCAGCTTTGACGACGCTCGATGTCATGGCCGAGGAAGGCTTGCTGGAAAATGCCCTGAAGATCGGCGCCTTCATCCGCGAGACATTGAGCCGCGAACTGGGCCAGGTGCCAGGCGTCAAGGAGATTCGCGGCCAGGGCTTGATGATCGGCATCGAGCTGGATCGGCCTTGCGCTGAGCTGGTGAAACTGGCCCTGAGCGAAAAGCTGCTCATCAACGTGACGGCGGACAATGTGGTCCGTTTGTTGCCGCCGCTGGTCATGAGCCAGGACGAAGCCGGTTTGCTTACCGATAAGCTGGCCGCGCTGATCTGGGCCTGGCTGAACTGAGGTTGCGATGGCAGTAAAGCACTTTTTGCAGTTCCGCGATCTGACGCGGGATGAGCTTGGTTATGTGTTTCAGCGGACCCGTATCATCAAGGAGCGGTTCAAACACTACCAACCCTACCATCCGCTGGCCGACCGTACCCTGGCGATGATCTTCGAGAAGAGCTCGACCCGCACCCGCTTGAGCTTCGAGGCCGGGATGCATCAATTGGGCGGCGCGGCCATCTATCTCAATACCCGCGACACCCAGTTGGGGCGCGGTGAGCCGGTTGAGGATGCGGCCGAGGTGATCTCGCGCATGGTCGACATCGTGATGATTCGCACCTTCGAGCAGGACATCATCGAGCGCTTCGCCGCCCATTCCAGGGTGCCGGTCATCAACGGGCTGACCAACGAATACCACCCCTGTCAGATACTGGCCGACATCTGCACCTACATCGAGACGCGTGGCCCCATCCAAGGCAAGACCGTGGCCTGGATCGGTGACTCCAACAATATGTGCAACACCTGGTTGCAGGCGGCCGAGATACTCGACTTCAACGTCCATGTCTCCACGCCGCCCGGCTATGAGGTCGAGCCGGAACGCGCCAATCTGTTCGGCACCGATCATTACCAATCCTTTGCCGACCCCATCGACGCCTGCCGCGCTGCCGACCTGGTGACCACCGACGTTTGGACCAGCATGGGTTTTGAGGCCGAGAACGCGGCGCGACAGAAGGCCTTCGCCGACTGGCAGGTCGATGCCGATATGATGCGGGTGGCGCGCTCGGATGCACTTTTTATGCACTGCTTGCCGGCGCACCGTGGCGAAGAGGTCGCCGCGGAGGTCATCGACGGACCGCAATCGGTGGTCTGGGAAGAGGCCGCCAATCGGCTGCATGCACAGAAGGCCCTGATGGAATACCTGTTGTTGGGAAGAATCGAAAAATGAGCGACATCAAAAAAGTAGTGCTCGCCTATTCCGGCGGGCTGGACACCTCGGTCATCCTGAAATGGTTGCAGGACACCTACCGCTGCGAGGTGGTGACCTTCACCGCCGACCTGGGTCAGGGCGAGGAACTGGAACCGGCGCGCGCCAAGGCGCTGAAGTTCGGCATCAAGCCGGAACAAATATACATCGACGACCTGCGCGAGGAATTCGTGCGCGACTTCGTCTTCCCGATGTTCCGTGCCAATACCGTCTATGAAGGCGAATACCTGCTTGGCACCTCCATCGCCCGGCCCTTGATCGCCAAGCGCCTGATCGAGATCGTCAAGGCCACCGGCGCCGACGCCATCTGCCACGGCGCCACCGGCAAGGGTAACGATCAGGTCCGCTTTGAGCTGGGCGCCTATGCCCTCAAGCCGGACATCAAGGTCATCGCCCCCTGGCGCGAATGGGATCTGCTGTCGCGTGAAAAGTTGCTGGCTTACGCCGAGGCCAACGGCATTCCGGTCGAGATGAAACACAAACAGGGCGGCTCGCCCTATTCGATGGACGCCAACCTGCTGCACATTTCCTACGAGGGTCGCCACCTGGAAGACCCGAATGCCGAACCGGAGGAAGACATGTGGCGCTGGACGGTAGCGCCGGAAAAGGCGCCGGATCAGGCCGAATACCTCATGCTCGACTACCGGCAGGGCGACGTGGTGGCCATCGACGGCCAGACCATGAAGGCGCACGAAGTCTTGGCCTGGCTGAACCAACTGGGCGGCAAGCACGGCATCGGCCGGCTCGATCTGGTCGAGAACCGCTATGTCGGCATGAAGTCGCGCGGCTGTTACGAGACCCCCGGCGGCACCATCCTGTTGAAGGCGCACCGCGCCATTGAGTCGATAACCCTCGACCGCGAAGTGGCGCACCTCAAGGACGACCTGATGCCGCGCTATGCGTCACTGATCTACAACGGCTACTGGTGGGCGCCGGAGCGCCGCGCCCTGCAAGCGCTGATCGACCACACCCAGGCCAACGTCAACGGCACGGTGCGGTTGAAGCTGTATAAGGGCAACGTCATCGTGGTCGGTCGCGACTCCAAGTCCGATTCGCTGTTCGACTCCACCATCGCCACCTTCGAGGACGACGCCGGCGCCTACGACCAGAAGGACGCGGGCGGCTTCATCAAGCTCAACGCGCTGCGGCTGCGGATTGCCGCCAAACTCGCTGCAAGGAGACGATAACCATGTCCCAATTCGACAACGTCAGCGTCGTCAAGCAGGCCAACGTCTACTTCGACGGCAAGTGCGTATCCCACACCGTGCAGTTCACCGATGGCACCAAGAAGTCGGTCGGTGTAATCCTGCCCGCCACCTTGACCTTCAACACCGGCGTGCCCGAGACCATGGAAGGCGTGGCCGGCGCCTGCCGCGTCCGCCTCAAGGGCGAGACGGGGTGGAATACCTACGGCGCGGGCCAGTCCTTCAAGGTGCCAGGCAATTCCAGCTTCGACATCGAAGTCGCGCCGGGCGAGGCCTATCACTACGTCTGTCATTTTGGGTAACGATCATGCCATCCTTCGACATCGTTTCTGAATCCGACATGGTGGCGCTGAAAAACGCCATCGAAGTGGCGTCGCGTCAGGTCGCCAACCGTTATGACTTCAAGGGTACCAGCGCGGCGGTTGAACTGGATGAAAAGGCCAAGACCATCACCCTGTTCGGCGATTCCGATTTCCAACTTGAGCAGGTGATCGCCATCCTGTTTCCCGAGCTGGAAAAAAAGGAACACGACAGCACCAAGCGCCTGGAACACGGCACTGTGCAGAAAATTTCTGGCAACAAGGTCAAACAAGTCCTGCAAATAAAACTGGGTATCGAGCAGGAACTGTCCAAAAAGATCATCAAGCTAATCAAGGACAGCAAGCTCAAGGTCCAGGCCACCATCCAGGGCGACACCGTGCGGGTCACCGGCGCCAAGCGCGACCTGCTCCAGGACACCATCGCCCTGGTGCGTAAGTCAATTACCGACTTTCCATTGCAGTACCAGAACTTCCGGGATTGACCGAGCGGGAGTGGCGAGTCTCGCTCCAGCCAATTATCATGCCGGCCGAAGGGGCCGATCAGGCCCAATCCGTGCATAAACACAGGAGGTGACATGCAACGTACTATTCAGGGCCTGGCCCGCAAACTCTCCATTCCCCTGATCGCACTGAGTCTGGTCGCAGCGGCCCCCGCCAGCGCCGGTTTTCTCGGCCTTGAATTAGGCAGCGACAGCAAGGACAACAATGGCAATGCCGTGTCTGGCGGCGCCGGGCCCAGCGGCAGCGAGGGTGAATCGGCCAAATTGGAAAAATGCGACCGACCCTATGGCACCCTGGCCGTTTCCGAACCGCAGGACTACGTTGGCCATGCCCTCATGCGCATCGGCCTGACCTCGCCGACCCCGATGATCCGGATGATAGTTCAGCAATCCAACTGCTTCATGGTGGTTGAGCGCGGCCGGGCCATGCGCAATCTGATGCAGGAGCGTGACCTAGCCCAGAGCGGCGAGTTGCGCAGCAATGCCAATATGGGCAAGGGCCAGATGATGACCGCCGATTTTGTCCTGACGCCCGATGTGGCGATCTCCAACAAGGATGCCGGTGGCGTCGGCGCTGCCTTGGGTGGGCTGTTGGGCCGGGGTGGCGCGCTGTTGGCGGTCGGCCTCAAGTTCAAGGAGGCGCAGACCAGCATGACCCTGGCCGATACCCGTTCCAGCCTGCAAGTGGCCTCGGCCCAGGGTTCCGCCAGTAAAACCGATCTCGGTATTGGCGCCCTGGGTGGAGCGGGCCACGGCTTTGGCGCCCTGGGCGCCTATGAGAACACCGCCGAGGGTAAGGTGATCGCCGCCAGTTTTCTGGACAACTGGAACAACATCGTCCGTTCCATCCGCAACAATCCGCAGTTGGCGCGCACCGAGGGTGATCTCAGACATGAGTCCGGCAAGGTAGTCACGGCCAATGGCTGGACCGACGGCGACGTGCTGGCGACCAAGATCGACAACGTCAAGCTCTACGAGCGGCCTGGCAACAAGGGTCGCGTCCTAGCCACCCTCGGGCGTGGCGAGGAAGTGGTGTTCATGGGCAAGGAAGATGGTGGGTCGGTGTTCGTCCAGGGCAGTTCTGGCGAAGGCTGGGTCAGCAAGAACCTGCTCAAGCGCCACTGAGGTTAGATAGGGTGGCCCATGGCCGCCGTGTCGGGCATGGCCCGACCATTCGTATACCCAAGGCTATTTCTGGCTGCAATCGGTAACGAGCAATCGCTGTATGACCGCCCCCGCCAGCATCAGGCCGAACAGTGGCGGCAGGTAGGAGATGGTGCCATTGACCGCCCGCGCCCGGCCGTGGCTGGTCGCCTCGGGCGGCCGGGGCGGCCGCCCGGATTCATCCGAATAGACGGTCAGAATCCCGGTTTCGATCCCCTGACGTTTCAGCCGATGGCGTACTTCCCGCGCCAGGGGGCAGACCTGGGTCTTTGAGATGTCGGCCAGCTTAATGCGCGATGGGTCGAGTTTGTTGCCGGCGCCCATGCTTGCCGCCACCGGGATAGCGCGCCGGTAGGCGGTGGCGATCAGGGCCACCTTGCAATTGAGCGAGTCGATGCAATCGACCACGAAGTCGGTGTCGGCGGCCAACAGGCCGTCCACGTTATCCGGGTCGATGAAGGTGTCCAGGATGGTCAGGCCGCAATTTGGATTGATGTCGAGGACACGCTCAGCCATCACCTCGGTCTTCTTGCGGCCGACCGTCGAAAACAGCGCCGGCATTTGCCGGTTGATGTTGGATACCGCCACCGTGTCCATGTCCACTAAGGTCAGACGGCCGACGCCGGCGCGCGCCAGCGCCTCGGCGCACCAGGAGCCGACGCCGCCCAGCCCGGCCAGAAAGACGTGCCTGGCGGCCAGTCGGGCCACGCCTTCCTCACCAATCAGGATTGCGGCACGTTCGAATTGGTCTGGGACCGCCGTCATTTCACGCTGTAGCCGCGTTCTTCCAGGCAGGCGCTGATGGCACGCAGCCGGGCTTGCCGTGGATGGCAAGCCGAACATCGCGAGCAGTGCGCAGCCGAACGGGAAGCAAACGGCCTTGTTGCATGACGGCCTCCTGGGTCGGGTTGCTGGATAGACTTCATGGTAGACCTTGACGCTTCAGCAGACACAATGCGTCAAGGTTTAGTGGACCCAGCCGCTTAACACGATGCCGGCGAATACCGCTGCGCCAAACCAGTTGTTGTGTAGAAATGCCTTGAAGCAGCGGGCGGGTTCACGCTCGCGGATCAGGGTCCAGTGATAACCAGCGATGCCGGCGGCGGTCAGCAGGCCGACATAAAACGGCCAGTGCAGGCGCATCTGCCAGCCGCTCCAGGCCAGCAGTGCCAAGGCGCAGGCATAGGCGATCATCACGCCAGCCACATCGTATTTTCCGAAGGTGATGGCCGAGGTCTTGATGCCGATCTTGAGATCGTCGGCGCGGTCCACCATGGCATATTCGGTGTCATAGGCGATGGCCCAGAAGATGTTGGCGGCCAGCAGCCACCAGGCGATAGCCGGTACGGCCCCCAAGTGCGCGGCGTAAGCCATCGGGATGCCGAAGCCGAAGGCGACGCCGAGATACGCCTGGGGGATAGCCAGGAAGCGTTTGGTGAATGGGTAGCTGGCGGCCAGGAAGGCAGCGACCACGGCCAGCTCGATCAACAGCCGATTGCGTAGCGGCAGGATCAACAACAGCGCCAGCAGCGTCAAGCCAGCGGCCAGCAACAGCGCCTCCCCGGTGCTGACCTTGCCAGCGGCCAGCGGTCGGTCGCGGGTTCGCGCCACATGGGGATCGAAATTCCGGTCGGCATAATCGTTGACGACACAGCCAGCCGAGCGCATCAGCACCAGGCCGAGCGCGAAGACCCAAAGAATGATCGGGTCGGGGCGTCCCATGCCCGATAACCACAAGGCCCAGAACGTCGGCCAGGCCAACAGCAGGATGCCGATGGGCTTGTCCAGCCGCATCAGCCTTTCGTAAAGGTCGAGACGTTCTTTCCAGTTCATGACAATTCGGTCAGATTGAACACCGACGGCAGAAAGACCTCGGTGACCTGGATAGGCTTATGTTCGAGCGCAAACAGCGAGCGGCGCGCCCAAAGCATTGCTACTGGCGAATACAGATGTCGGCTGGCGGCCAGGAACAAGGGATGATGTTGGTCCAGACGGCGATATTCCAGCGGGAAACGTTCGATTCGCGGATCGGCGAACAGGGTTGCGCCCAAGGAACGATTGCCCAGTCCGGCCAGCGCTTGCCAAGGACCGCGCTGGCCATTGAGCGGGATGACCGTATGGGCGAAGATCAAGGGCGTGTCGCCGCACAGCAGCAGCACTTCGCGAATCATGGCGCATTGATGACGGCGCAGTTTCAACGGTGGAGCCTCGTCCGGGAAGGGCTGACCGACCGCTTGGTTCAGGCGCAGCACCCGAAAGGCATCGCAGCGCGCTTGCAGGCGCAGGGTCAGCGAGCCGTGGTCGGTGAGCCAGGGGCGCCAAGCGGCCATGCCCATGGTTGCCGGTTGCCATTGGTGGACGTTTATCATGACTTTAATTATGACAGGGGAGGGCGCTCAGGCGTGCAGGTAATCACCGCCGCGCGGCAACCAACGCTGCAAGTGGCGACGGACCGCCTCCGGGTCCTGTTCGAGCAGCCGTGCGGCGACATCGCGGGCCTGCTCCAGCAGGTCCTGGTCCGCCTCCAGGTCGGCGAAGCGCAGCATCGGCAGGCCGGACTGCCGGGCGCCCATGAATTCGCCAGGGCCGCGCAGGCGCAGGTCTTCGCGGGCGATCACGAAACCGTCGGCGTTATCCCGGATGATGCGCAGACGCTGCCGCGCGGTCTCCGAGAGCGGCTCGTAATAGAGCAGCAGACAGGTCGATTGCCGGGCGCCACGCCCGACCCGGCCGCGTAACTGGTGCAGTTGGGCCAGACCCATGCGCTCGGCGTGCTCGATCACCATCAGGCTGGCGTTGGCGACATCGACGCCGACCTCGATGACCGTGGTGGCGACCAGTATGTCCAGCTCGCCGGCCTTGAATGCGCTCATGACCGCGCTCTTTTCGTTCGATTTCATACGCCCGTGGGCAAGTCCGATGCGCAGATCGGGCAACTCGGCGACCAGTTCGGCATGGGCATCGATGGCGGCCTTCAAGTCGATCTTCTCGGACTCCTCAATCAGCGGGCAGACCCAGTAGGCCTGGGCGCCGCTCTTGCAGTAGTCCCTAAGCCGGGCGATTACCTCATCACGCCGTGCGCTGCCTAGTACCCTGGTCGCGACCGGTTTGCGGCCTGGCGGCAGCTCATCGATCACTGAGACATCCAGGTCAGCGTAGTAGCTCATGGCCAGACTGCGCGGGATGGGTGTGGCGGACATCATGAGCAGGTGAGGGGTGAGGTTTGAAGATTGAGGGCTGTCGTACCCTATCGCTAACTCGTCACACGTCGCGCCTTTGGCCCTCAGCGCCAGGCGTTGTTCGACCCCGAAGCGATGCTGTTCGTCGACGATGGCCAGGGCCAGTGACTTGAAACTCACCTCATCCTGAAACAAGGCGTGGGTGCCGACCGCCACGGCGGCCGAGCCGTCGGCGATGGCCGCCATGGCCTGAAGTCGGGCCTTGCCCTTCATGGCCGCTGCCAGCCGGACCACCAGTATGCCGAGCGGCTCCAGCCATTCCCTGAATTTCAGGTATGACTGCTCGGCCAGTATCTCGGTTGGGGCCATGACCGCAGCTTGATAACCGTTACCGACGGCGCTCAACGCGGCCAGCGCGGCGACACAGGTCTTGCCGCTGCCAACGTCGCCCTGCAACAGACGGTGCATAGGATGGGGTCTACTGAGGTCGGCCTGGATTTCCAGAAGCACGCGCTTCTGGGCGGTGGTCAACGGGAAGGGCAGATTGGCGATGAAGCGGGTCGTCAGTCCGCGCATATTCGCCAGGATCGGCGCGGACTGACGCTCTCGTTCGCGGCAATGGAGTCGTAACGACAACTGCTGGGTCAGCAGTTCGTCGAATTTTATTCGCCGCCAGGCCGGGTGCTCGCGCGTCTCCAGTGCCACCTGGCTGTCTTCGGGCGTTGGTGCATGGAGCCGTTTGACCGCCTCGTCGAAGGCGGGCAGCGCCAGGCCGGCGCGTATGGCGTCGGGCAGCGTATCGGCCAGATCGGCGCTCAGTAAAACGGCCGCGACGGCGTTCTGGATGCGCAACTGGGACAGGCCGGCAACGGTCGGATACACCGGGGTTAGGCGGTCGGGCAATGGCGTATTCGCGGCCACTACCCGCCAACGCGGATGGACCATTTCGGCGCCGAAAAAGCCGGGTTTGATCTCGCCATACAAGCGCAGCCGGACGCCGGGTTTCAGGTGGGCCTGCTGACTCGGGTAGAAATTCAGCATACGCAGATAAAACGGCACGTTTGAACCGGTTTCGTTCAGGGTCGCCAGTAGCTGGCGGCGTGGCCGGGTCAGAATTTCCAGATGGCTCACGATGCCCTCGACCAGCACGGCCTGACCGGGCTGTGCGTCACGCAGGCGGGTCAGACGGGTTTCGTCCTCATAGCGCAGGGGCAGATGGAGGATCAGCGCCTCGGCCGAGGCCAGGCCGAGTCTTTCATGGACCGGCGATTCCTTGGCGAGTTTGGCCATGACCCAGCCGATGGCTCAGTGTTTCTTTATGACGGCGGTCTGCAACCGGCCCAGCTTGTTCAGTATCCGGTCTTTCATGGCCAGCAGATCGTGCATCAGCCGGTGCGCCTCTGCCATTTGATTCGTCTGGTGCAGCCGGACGATCTCTGGCCCCAGACGGTGGACTGCCTGGTGGATCGTTTCAAGCGCCTGGAATTCTTGCATGTGGCCATAACGGACCATACCCTGGCCGTAATACCAGTTGCCGAAACGGCATTGATGGTCGTCGGTCAGCTCAGCCTCGGTGAGTTGCAGACTGGCGCCCTCCAGGCTCATGGCGATCCGGTGCACCCATTTCAGGTGATCGTACTGGGCGACCAATAGTGGAAAATCGGCCATTTCCCAGCGGCAGTCGGCCCATAGCGCCCATTGTGGATCGGGCCGGAAGGCGGCGACCCAGGCCGGAATCAGCTCTGCGGCCATGGGCCGGGCAATGCCATAACCCTGGGCCAGGTCGCAACCCAGACGCATCAGCAGTACGCCCTGTTCCGCCGTTTCCACGCCCTCGGCCACGACTACCCGACGGAAGGCGGAGGCCAGGCCGATAATGCCTTCGACCAGGGCCAGATCGTCGCTGTTGTCGAGTATGTCGCGAATGAAGGATTGATCGATCTTGAGTATCTCCGCCGGGATTTCCTTGAGGTAGGTGAGCGAGGCATAGCCGGTGCCGAAGTCGTCCAGGCTGAACCGGATGCCCAGCGCCTCGCAGCGCTTGATTACGTCATGAACATGAGCGGTATTGATAATCGCCGAGGACTCCAGGATTTCAAATTCCAGTGCGCCGGTCGGCAAGTCGGGGTAATCGGCCAACGCCCGGCTGGCGCAATCGACGAAGTCGTCGCGCAGCAATTGGCGGGCCGCGATATTGACGCTGACGCCCAGTTCGAGCCCTTCTGCCTGCCAGTGCATGATCTGGTCCAGCGCCCGGCGGGTCGCCCACTTGCCGATCTCGACGATCAGTTCGTCGTCTTCGATATGGGGCAGGAACTCGCCCGGCATGACCAGCCCGCGTTCCGGGTGATTCCAGCGCAGCAAGGCCTCCACACCGATGATCCGGCCGTTGCGTAGATTGACCTTGGGTTGGTAATGGAGCGTCAGTTGGTCATGGGCCAGCGCCAGCCTGAGCTGTTCAAGCAGTTGCCGCCGGGTGTGCGCCCGTTGGTCGTGTTCGGCATCGAACAAGTGATAGCGATTGCGGCCCAGTTCCTTGGCCTGGTACATGGCTTGGTCGGCGTGGCGTAGCAGGGTCGCCGAATTGACCGCATCGAATGGATAGACGGTGACGCCAAGGCTGGCGGTGATCGAGATTTGCTGACCGTCGATCTCGCAGGGCAGGGCGGCGAGATTGAGTATCCGGTTGGTGACGTTTTCCAGGGTGTCCATGTTGGGCAACTCGGTCATTAGGACGACGAATTCGTCGCCGCCGACCCGGGCCACGGTATCCCACGAGCGTTCGTAGGCGATGGTCGCTGGCCGCGCCACGGTATCGTCGGCCCGCGAGGATAGGCTCAGTCGTTGGGCAATTTTGTGCAGTAGCCGATCGCCGAAGGGGTAGCCATGATAGTTGTTGATCGCCTTGAAATTGTCCAGATCGATAAGAATGACGCCGACCAGCAAGCCGCTACGCTTGGCCTGGGCAATGGCCTGCTGCAAACGATCCAGGAGCAGGATGCGGTTGGGCAAATCGGTCAGCGGGTCGATGTGGGCCAGCCAATAAGGTTCGACTACGCTCGGCGCCGGCGGCCTGGAAAACGCAAATATAAAGCGGCAACTATCGTCAGGCACGGCAACCGCGTTCAGCGCCAGCAATTGTCGGTCGCCCTTTTTGTTGGCGATCTGGACCTGGCCGCTCCACTGGCCCAGGCTATGGATGATTTGCCGGACCTCGGTCAACGAGACCTCGTCGTCCTGGAACATCGGCCTTATCAGGTCGATATCGTGACCGGTCGTTTCGTCCGACGAGTAGCCGGTCAGTTCGGTAAACGGGCGGTTGACCTGGCAGATGCGGAAATCCGCGTCGGCGATGGCTACGGCGTCGTGGCTGCAACTCAGCAGGCCGGTCAGCAACGGTGGCAATCGATGGGACTGCGCCAGATCAAGCGTATCGGTCGGCAATTTTTCCATGGTCTCTCAATCGATAACCAGGACGCCATCGGCCTCGACCAGCGCGTTGCGCGGCAGGCTGGCGACGCCGACGGCCGCGCGGGCCGGATAGGGCTGGCTGAAGTACTGGGCCATGATCTCGTTGAGCTTGGCGAAGTGACCGAGATCGGTAAGGTAGACATTCAGCTTGACCATGTCGGCCAGGCTGCCGCCGGCGGCCTCGGCGACCGCCTTGAGGTTCTGGAATACGCGGTGAATCTGGGCCTCGATGCCCTCGACCATCTGCATGGTGGCCGGGTCCAGGCCGATCTGCCCGGATAGGTAGACGGTATTGCCGACCCTGACGGCCTGGGAATAGGCGCCGATAGCTTGCGGCGCCTCGGCGCTGGCGACGATTTGTCTGGTCATGTGATCCTCTCCTTGGATTTAGATGATGTTGGCGCCACGGCCCGTCTGGCCGCCTTTGAGCCGGGTGATGCGGGTGACTTCCTGGAGCGCGCGCAGGGCGCGTATCAGGCGGGATAGGTGGACCCGGTTCTGAACCTGGACCGTGAAGTAAAGGTGGGTGTAGTCGCCGCTCTCTTCTTCCATGTGCACATCGTCGATGTTGGAGCCCTCGGCGGCGATGGCGGCGGCCACCTTGGCCAGTACGCCGCGATTGTTGGCGACGGTAATGCGGATGCTGACATCGAAGGTCTTGTCCAGGTCCTGGTCCCACTCGACGTCGATCCACTTATCCGGGTCCTCGCGGAAGTGTTTTACCTGCGGGCAGTCGTGGGTGTGGATGATCAGCCCCTGTTCCTTCTTGATCTGGCCGATGATGGGGTCGCCGGGGATCGGCCGGCAGCACTTAGCCAGGCGCACCGCGACCCCTTCCGAGCCACGAATGAGCAGGGGACCGGTCGTGCGCGCGAGGTCTTCGCCTTCACGGGCGAGCAGTTGGCGGGCCACCATCATGCCCAGCTTTTTGCCCAGCCCGATCTCGACCAGGATGTCGGCGCGGCTGCGGTTGTTGAGCTTGGTCAGGTGTTCCCAGTGGCTGTCCGTGACGTTTGCCGGGTCCATGCCCAGACCGCGCAGGGCCTGGTTGAGCAGTTGCAGGCCGAGCATCTCGGATTCATGCTGGTGCACGTGTTTGAGTGCGCTGCGGATGTGGGCGCGGGCCTTGCCGGTCACCGCGAAGTGGATCCAGGCCGGGTTGGGCTGGGCCGAATCGGCGGTCACGATCTCCACCCGGTCGCCATTTTTCAGCGGCGTGGATAAGGGCATGTAATCGCCGTTGATGCGCGCCGCGACGCAGTGATTGCCGATGTCGGTGTGGACGTTGTAGGCAAAGTCGACGGCCGTGGCCTCGCGCGGCAAGGCCATGATCTTGCCCTTGGGCGTGAAAACATAGACCTCGTCCGGGAACAAGTCGACCTTGATGTGTTCCAGAAATTCCACCGAGTCGCGGCTGTCGGCCTGGATGTCGAGCAGGCTTTGCAGCCATTGATGGGCCATGCGCTGGGCCTCGGTCAGCTCGGCGCCGCCGGCCTTGTACAGCCAGTGCGAGGCGACGCCTTCTTCGGCCAGGCGGTTCATCTCCTTGGTGCGAATCTGAATCTCGACCGGCGTGCCGAACGGTCCGAATAGCGTGGAATGCAGCGACTGGTAGCCGTTCGCCTTGGGGATGGCGATGTAATCCTTGATCTTGCCGGGGATCGGTTTGTACAGGCTATGTAGGGCGCCCAGCGCCAGGTAGCAGGTTGGTACGTCGTCGACCACGACCCGAAAGCCGTAGATATCGAACACCTCGGTGAAGGCCAGGTGCTTTTCCTGCATCTTGCGGTAGATGCTGTATAGGTGTTTTTCCCGGCCATAGACCTCGGCCCGGATGTTGCTGCTTGCCAGCTTGGCGCGAATGGCTTGGTTGATCTTCTCAACTAACTCACGGCGCTCCGTGCGCGAGGCGGAGATGGCTTTTTCAAGTACCCGGTAGCGGGTCGGATACATGTTCTGAAAGGCCAGTTCCTGGAGCTCGTGGAACACCACGTTGAGCCCCAGCCGGTTGGCGATCGGGGCATAGATGTCGAGCGTCTCTTGGGCGATGCGCTGGCGTTGCTCCAGGCTCATGTGCTCCAGGGTCTGCATGTTGTGCCAGCGGTCAGCCAGCTTGATTAGGATGACCCGCACGTCGCGCGCCATAGCCAGCAGCATCTTGCGGAAGTTCTCGGCCTGGGCGTGTTTGCGGCTCTCAAACTGGATCAGATCGAGCTTGGTGACGCCATCGACCAGGTTGGCGATGGCCTCGCCGAAATTTGTCCGGATGTCTTCGCGGCTGACCCCGGTATCCTCGACCACGTCGTGCAGCAAGGCCGCAGCCAGGGTCTGCACGTCCATGTGCCAGCCGGCCAGGGTCTGAGCTACGGCCAGCGGATGGCTGATATAGGGTTCGCCGCCCTTGCGCAATTGGCCCTGGTGAGCGTGGGCGCTGAAGGCCAGCGCCTTGGCCAGTATCTCGGCCTCGTCCTGCTTCAGGTAAGGGGCGATGATGGCGGCATCGTCCGGGGTCGGCTCATAGGCTGATGCTGGGGCCGATATTTCGGCTGGTAAGGGTTGAGTGAGTGGGGGGGGCTGGGCCTGCGCGGTCATGGCACGGTCCAGTCTGGGTGATCAGGAGTGGAACTTAACCAGAACCTCCGCGCCGACCAGACCTTCGGCAATTTCGCGTAGGGCGAGAACGGCTGGCTTGTCCCGACCTGCCTCGACCTTGGGTGTTGCGCCGACCGAAATCTGCCGGGCGCGGGTGGCGGCGGCCAGGGTCATATCGAAGCGGTTAGGAATGTGGGCGATACAGTCGTCAACGGTGACGCGAGCCATAGTGAATTCTCCGGAAGGGCGTTACATAATAATGGCTATTCTAGCCTGATATAGCGTGGATTGGCAGGCTAATGACAATTGCTGGATGAGGGTTCAGTCCTCGGGACTGGCGCAAGGAACAGCCGGCTGGCCAGGTCAAGCCGATTCGGGTAGGGTTTGGACCATGATTTCAGCAAAAAGCATACTCGTCACCGGCTGCTCGACCGGCATCGGTTACGCAGTGGCCCACGGACTCAAGGCGCGTGGCTGGCGGGTGTTCGCCACGGCCCGCAAGCCGGCCGATGTCGAACGCTTGATCGGCGAAGGTCTGGAAAGCCTGGCGCTGGACCTGAACGATTCTGGTTCTATCCGTGCGGCCTTTACCGAGGTCATGATTCGCACTGGCGGCCGGCTCGATGCCTTGTTCAACAACGGCGGCTACGGTCAGGTGGGGGCGGTGGAAGACCTGCCGCGCGCCGCCTTGCGCGAGCAGTTCGAGACCAATCTGTTTGGCTGGATCGAATTGACCAATCTGGTTGTTCCAGTCATGCGTCGTCAGGGCCATGGCCGCATCGTTATGAACAGCTCGGTGCTGGGCTATGCCGCATTTCCTTACCGGGGCGCCTACAACGCGGTCAAGTTCGCACTTGAGGGCATTGCCGACACCCTGCGCATGGAACTGGCCGGTACGGGCATCGAGGTCTGCCTGGTGGAGCCGGGGCCGATCATTTCCCGCTTCCGGGAAAACTGCCGGGCGCCGTTCGAGCGCCACATCGACTGGCGTAACAGCGTGCATCGCGGTCAGTATAAAGACCAGTTGGCCCGACTCGCCAAGCCCGGTCCGGCCGCACCGTTCACCTTGCCGCCCGAGGCGGTGCTGGCGAAAGCAATCCACGCACTGGAAAGCCGCCGGCCCCGGCCGCGCTATCAGGTGACCGTGCCGGCCGTGCTGTTCTGGCGACTGAAACGGTTTTTGTCGACACGGGCCATGGACTGGCTGTCGATACGCGCCTCGGGCGGCGGCAAACGGTAGTAGAATTCGACCCGCCCACCCACTCGGCCTCTCTTTCGCCCTCAATGCGTATCCTGCTCAGCAACGATGACGGTTATTTCGCCCCCGGCCTCGCCGCGCTGGCCGCGGCCTTGACCGATGCGGGCCACAAAATCACCGTGGTGGCGCCGGAGCGCGACCGCAGCGGGGCCAGCAATTCGCTCACCCTGGACCGGCCGCTGGTGGTCCGTCAGGCGCCATCCGGCTTCCACTATGTCAACGGCACACCGACCGATTGCGTCCACCTGGCGGTGACTGGCCTGTTGCCGGAACTGCCGGACATGGTGATCTCTGGCATCAACCACGGCGCCAACATGGGCGATGACACGGTCTATTCCGGCACTGTGGCGGCAGCGACCGAAGGCTTCATGCTCGGCATCCCGGCTATCGCCATCTCGCTGGTCGGCAGCGGCCAGGACCATTTCGATACCGCCGCCGGCGTGGCGATCGATCTGGTCGAGCGCTTCGCGGCGCGGCCTTTCCCGCAAGCGGTGCTGCTCAATGTCAATGTCCCGGATGTGCCGCGCGAGGTCATCGCCGGCGTCGAGGTCACTCGCCTGGGCCGGCGCCACAAGGCCCAGGACACGGTCAAGACCGTCAATCCGCGCAACCAGACCATGTACTGGGTCGGCGCCGCCGGGGGCGCCCAGGATTCGGGGTCGGGCACCGATTTCCATGCCGTGGCCCGCAACCTGGTCTCGGTTACGCCGCTGCAACTTGACCTGACCCACTATCCCCAGATGGCGGCGGTAGGCGATTGGCTGGGCAAATGAATCTGCACGGCGGCATCGGCATGACCTCGCAACGCACCCGCGCGCGGATGATCGACCGTCTGCTCGAACAAGGTATCAAAAGCCCGTTGGTACTCGATGCCATGGCCGCAGTGCCGCGCCACATTTTTTTGGAAGAGGGTCTGCAACACCGGGCCTATGAAGACACGCCGCTGCCCATCGGCGAAGGCCAGACCATCTCCAGTCCCTATATCGTTGCCCTGACCTGCGAGTTGGCTAGCCGGGGTAATCCTATGGATATCGTCCTGGAGATCGGCGGCGGCGGCGGTTATCAGGCCGCCGTGCTGGCCCGGCTGGCCAAGAAGGTGGTGAGCCTGGAGCGCATCGCCAAGCTGGTGGGCAAGGCACGCCGTACCCTGCGCGAGTTGCGCATCAATAATGTGCTCATCAAGAACGTCGACGGCACCTACGGTTATCCGGCTGGCGCGCCCTATGACGCCATCGTGGTGGCGGCGGCCATGCCCTTCATCCCGGATGAGCTGAAGGCCCAGTTGAAGCCCGGCGGCCGGCTGGTGGCGCCGGTGGGGCGAGGCGAGGTGCAGCACCTGATGGTGGTCGAGGCCAGGGAAAACGGCTACTCCGAACGCGATATGGAGGCGGTGAAGTTCGTGCCGCTGTTGCCGGGTGTGGCTTGATGCGTGGTGTCGGCTGGCTGTTGCCGTGGGTGCTTGGTTTGTCGGCTTGTTCCTTCAGCCAGCCGGCTGCGCCGATCCGCGATGCGGCCCACCACGGCGGCCATACGGTTCACCATCCGGTGCGGCCGGCGATCGATCGGGTCACGGTCCGAGAGGGCGATAACCTGTTCCGGATCGCCTTCGATCATGGCTTGGATTACCGTCAACTGGCGCAGTGGAACGGGCTGGCCGATCCAGATAAGATTCGCGTCGGCGATAGCCTGCGCCTGACGCCGCCGCCCGAACGGGCGCCGGACGACACGCCGCTTGTCGTAAATCCGGCACCACCGACGGTCAAATCCGCGCCGCCGACCAATGCAGTCGAGGACATGACCGACGCGGCCCCCTCCGGCTGGGTCTGGCCGGCCAAAGGCCGGGTAGTCACCGCGTTTGGCGGCCGCGCCGGAGCGAAAGGCATCGACATCGCTGGTAAACCGAACAGCCCGGTGCTGGCCGCCGCGCCGGGTCGGGTGATCTATGTCGGCGCTGGTTTACGCGGTTACGGTAAGTTGGTCATCGTTAAACATAGTAATATTCTACTGTCCGCATACGGCCACAATGACCGTGTGTTGGTCGCCGAAGGCCAGACCGTGAGGCTGGGACAGCCCATTGCGGCGATGGGTAATACCGATGCCGAGCGAGTAAAGCTGCATTTCGAGATACGGGAATATGGCAAGCCCGTGGACCCTATGACGTATTTGTCCGGTACGCCGGATTGAGCCTTAAGGATACGACGATGCAGGAAGACGAATTCGTGGAACCCGACGAACTGGCGCCGCCGTCCGGAAGTGACTCGTCCGAAGCGGTTGGGCCGGCTGGCGAGTCGGATCGCGCACTTGACGAGACGCATGATGTCACCCAGCTTTATCTCAACGAGATAGGCCGCGAGTCGCTACTGACCCCGGCCGAAGAACGAAAACTGACGCAGCGCGTGCGCCAGGGTGATTTTGCCGCCCGGCAGCAGATGATCGAACACAACCTGCGGCTGGTGGTGAATATCGCCAAGCACTATGCCAACCGCGGCCTTACCCTGCTCGATCTGATCGAGGAGGGTAACCTCGGTTTGATGCGCGCGCTGGACAAGTTCGAGCCGGAGCGGGGCTTCCGCTTCTCGACCTATGCCACCTGGTGGATACGGCAGAATGTCGAGCGGGCGATCATGAATCAGTCGCGCACCATCCGCCTGCCGGTGCATATCATCAAGGAGATGAATATCTACCTGCGCGCTCAGCGTCATCTGGAGTCTCACGGTGTGCCCGACGCCGGTCCCGAGGAGATCGCAGCCTTGACCGACAAGCCGGTGGCGGATGTCCGCCGACTCATGCGCCTTAACGAGCACATGGCCTCGCTCGATGCGCCGCTGGACATCGACCCCAGCCTATCGATCGGCGAGGCCATCGCCGACGAGAATTCGGAGATGCCGGAGGACATGCTGCAAGCCTTCGAGGTCGAGCAGTACATCCACGAATGGCTGAGCGAGTTACCCGACAAGCACCGCTGGGTGATCGAACGGCGCTTCGGTCTCAATGAGCAAGGCATCGCTACCCTGGAGGTGCTGGCCGAGCAACTGGGCGTCACCCGCGAGCGGGTCCGGCAGGTGCAGTTGGAGGGTTTGCAGACCCTGCGCCGTATCCTGCGCCGTAAAGGCGTCGATAAGGAAGGCCTGTTTTGAAATTGGCGTCAATATTGCCTTGGCGCGAGATCGACAGCATTCTGCTGGACCTGGACGGCACCCTGCTGGACCTCTATTTCGACAACCATTTCTGGCAGGTTCATGTACCGGCAAAATATGCCGAACGCCATGGTTTGACCGCGACCGAGGCTCATGCCGAGTGCTTCCGCCGTTATGACGCCAAGGCCGGGACGCTGGATTGGTACTGCGTCGACTACTGGACCGCGGCGCTGGACCTGGATATTGCCCAACTCAAGGAACAACTGAGTCACCTGATCCAGGTCCATCCGGATGTGCGGGAATTCCTGGCGGCGGCCCATCTGGCCGGCAAGCGCGTGGCGCTGGTGACCAACGCCCATCGCACCAGCCTTGCCATGAAGATGCGGCAAACTGGTCTGGAGGCGTATTTCGACGCCATCCATTCTTCGCACAGTTTCGGTATCGCCAAGGAAGACCCGGCGTTCTGGACGGCGCTGAGTCAGGTGGAGCCTTTTGACCCCGCCCGCGCCCTGCTGGTCGACGACAGCCTGCCGGTGCTACGCTCGGCGGCGGTCTTTGGTATCCGCCATTTGCTGGCCATCCGCCAGCCTGATAGCCGATTACCCGCCAAGGACACCGCCGAGTTTTTGGCTATTCACCGATTTTCCGAGGTTATGCCGCTATGAATAAGAACATCCTGCCCCAGGATTTGCAGTCGCTACGTCGCAACTATCTTTTCTCTGGGCTAGACGGCGACCAGTTCCTGGAAGCGATGTCGCATGCCGCGTCGCTGGAGGTGCAGGCCGGCCAGTTGCTGTTTGCCCGGGGCGATGCGGTAGAGGCCTTCTACTGGGTCGCCGAGGGTCTGGTACGGCTGTTTCGTAGTTCTCCCCAGGGCGATGAGAAGGTCATCGAGCTGGTCGGCCCCGGACGTTTCTTCGCTGAAGCCGCCTTGTTCATGGGCGGGCACTTTCCGGTCAATGCCGCAGCGCAAGTCGACTCGCGCCTGATTGCCGTCGACGGCACCAGTTTCCGGACCTGGCTGGCCCAGGATGCCAGCCGTTGCTTCAAGCTGCTGGCCGGCATGAGCGCAAAGCTGCATAAACTGGTCGATGAGATCGACGGCCTGACCCTGATGAAGGGCGCTGACCGGCTGCTGCAATACTTGCTCGACCATTCCGAGCCGGACGCCGCCGGCCAGACAGTGGTCGATCTGGAGGCACCCAAACAGATCATCGCTTCACGCATCGGGGTCAAGCCGGAGACCCTGTCGCGGCTGCTGCACAAGCTTTCCGGCCTCGGCTACATCGAGGTGAAGGAAAACCACATCTTAATCAAGGACGAAGATAGCCTGCGCACGGCAGGCGGGCTGGATTAGCCGACAATCAGCGCCGCCGCGACCTTGCGGCCCTCGGCGGCAAGGATGTTGTAGGTCCGGCAGGCGGCGCCGGTATCCATGTGTTCCAGGCCGATCCCGGCCGCGATCAGGGTCTGGTATAGCGAGGGATGAGGGAACCGGTGCCGGACGCCGACGCCGAGCAGCACCAGCTCCGGGCGCAGCTCGGCCAGTTGACTGAAATGCGCCGGCGTCAGTTGTTCGAAGTCAGCCACCGACCAATCCGGCAAAATCGTTTCTGGCAGCACGATCAGGCTGCTGCGATGGCGCTGTCCATTGATCTGGATATAACCATCCCCGTAAGCGGAGATCAGATTCAGCCCAGGGGCGGAGGAAAGATGCAGTTTCATGGGGTGTCGGGTAAAATTGGACGCTCTCGCAAGCATAGCGCACGACCATGCTGGAATTACCGATGAATCGCCCGATTTTTGGCCTACCAGACACTCTGGAAGACATGACGTGAGCCCCACCAAACGAGTCAAAAAGCTCCACATGCGCCCACTAAAGAAGTCCGCCAAGCTCGCCAACGTCTGCTATGACATACGCGGACCGGTCATGGCCCGCGCCAAGCAGTTGGAGGAGGAGGGCCACCGCATCCTCAAGCTCAATATTGGCAATCTGGCGCCGTTCGGCTTCGATGCCCCGGAGGAGATCGTTCAGGACGTTATCCGCAACCTGCCCGACGCGGCCGGTTATTGCGACTCCAAGGGCCTGTTTGCAGCGCGCAAGGCGATCATGCACGAGACCCAGCGGATCGGCATCAAGGGCGTGCAAATCGAGGACATCTACATCGGCAACGGTGTTTCCGAATTGATCGTGATGACCATGCAGGCCCTGCTCGATGCTGGCGACGAGGTACTGCTACCCGCGCCGGATTACCCACTGTGGACCGCCGGCGTTACCCTGGCCGGCGGCACGCCGCGCCATTACCTGTGCGACGAGGGCGCCGGCTGGCTGCCTGATCTGGACGACATCCGGGCCAAGGTCACAGCCAAGACCAAGGCCATCGTCATCATCAATCCGAACAACCCGACCGGTGCGCTGTATCCGGACGACTTACTCAAGGAGTTGATCGAGATCGCCCGCGAACATCAACTGGTGATCTGCGCCGATGAGATCTACGACAAGATGCTCTACGACGGCGCCAAGCATACGGCCATGGCCTCGTTGGCCGATGACCTGTTGATATTGACCTACAACGGGCTATCCAAGAACTACCGCTCCTGCGGTTACCGTACCGGCTGGGTGGCGCTGTGCGGTGAGAAGCGTCACGCCCAGGACTTCATCGAAGGCCTGACCATGCTGGCCTCGATGCGTTTATGCGCCAATGTGCCAGCCCAATTTGCGATCCAGACCGCCCTGGGCGGCTATCAAAGCATTAACGAACTGGTGGCGCCGGACGGCCGTCTGACCCGCCAACGCGACCTAGCCTGGGAGATGCTCAACGCCATCCCCGGCGTAACCTGCGTCAAACCCAAGGCGGCCCTGTACCTATTCCCCCGGCTAGACCGCAAGGTCTACCCGATCCAGGATGACCAGCAGTTCATCCTGGAGATGCTGGAAGAGGAAAAGGTGCTGGTGGTTCAGGGTAGCGGCTTCAACTGGCCCCATCCGGACCATTTCCGGGCGGTCTTCCTGCCCCATGAAGAGGTGCTGCGCGAGGCCTTCCAGCATATGGAACGGTTCCTGGCCAACTACCGCAAACGCCACTCAACCTGATTTCACTATTTACTAAAAGCTTATTAACGACGATGAAACCCATTAACGTAGGTCTGCTAGGCATAGGCACCGTCGGCGGCGGCGTCTGGACGGTACTGAAGCGCAACGAAGAAGAAATCAGCCGCCGCGCCGGCCGGTCCATCCGTATTAGCCATGTCGCCGACCGCAACCTGGACCATGCCCGCAACGTGACCGGCGGCGGCGCCAGGATTACCGACGATGCTTACGCCGTGGTTGCCGACCCCGACATCGACATCGTGGTCGAGTTGATCGGCGGCTACACCGTGGCCCGCGACCTGGTGCTCAAAGCGATCGAAAACGGTAAGCACGTGGTTACTGCCAACAAGGCGCTGCTCGCCGTGCATGGCAACGAAATCTTCGCTGCCGCCCAGAAAAAAGGCGTCATGGTGGCCTTCGAGGCCGCCGTGGCCGGTGGCATCCCGATCATCAAGGCCCTGCGCGAGGGACTCTCGGCCAACCGCATCCAGTGGCTGGCCGGCATCATCAACGGCACCACCAACTTCATCCTGTCCGAGATGCGCGACAAGGGTCTGGCCTTCGCCGACGTGTTGAAGGAGGCCCAGCGCCTGGGTTATGCCGAGGCCGATCCGACCTTCGACATCGAGGGCGTCGACGCTGCCCACAAGGCCACCATCATGTCGGCCATCGCCTTCGGTATCCCGATGCAGTTCGACAAGGCCTATATCGAGGGCATCTCGAAACTGGATGCGACCGACATTAAATATGCCGAGCAATTGGGCTACCGGATCAAGCTGCTGGGCATCGCCAAGCACAAAAAAAACGGTATCGAACTGCGCGTCCATCCGACCCTGATCCCGACCAAGCGCCTGATCGCCAATGTCGAGGGCGCCATGAATGCGGTGCTGGTCTGGGGTGACGCGGTCGGCGCCACGCTGTATTACGGCAAGGGCGCCGGCGCCGAGCCGACCGCCTCGGCGGTGATCGCCGATCTGGTCGATGTAACCCGCCTGCATACCGCCGACCCGAAAAACCGGGTGCCGCACCTGGCCTTCCAGCCCGATCGCCTGTCCGATCTACCTATACTGCCCATGGCGGAGGTCGAGACCGCCTACTACCTGCGCCTCACCGCCGCCGATAAGCCTGGGGTCCTGGCCGACATCACCCGGATACTGGCCGACCTGTCGATCTCCATTGATGCCATGCTGCAGAAAGAGCCGGCCGAAGGGGAGTCGCAAACCGACGTGGTGATACTGACCCATGTGGCGTTGGAGAAGGACGTCGATGCCGCCATCGTGCGCATCGAGGCACTGGCCAGCATCACCGGCAAGGTGACGCGCATCCGGATGGAAGAACTGAACGGCTAAACGAAATCGAAGGCGGTTTCATGAACTACATCAGCACACGGGGTAACGCCCCCGCGCAAACCTTCTCGCAAATTCTGCTCGGCGGCCTGGCCCCCGACGGCGGCCTGTACCTGCCCGAGACTTATCCCCGGTTCAGCGCCGACGACCTGGCGGTGATGCGTGGCATGGATTACCGTGAGTTGGCCTTGACCGTGCTGGCCCGACTGGCCGACGACATCCCGGTTGCCGATCTCAAGGCGCTGATTGATCGGACCTACACTGCCGCGACTTATTGCCACGGCCGGCCTGACTCTGATTTCGACCAGATCGCGCCGGTGCGCAGGCTGGAAGATGGCCTATACCTGCTGGAACTATCCAACGGCCCGACCCTGGCCTTCAAGGACATGGCCATGCAGTTGCTCGGCAACCTGTTCGAGTACGCGCTGGAAAAGGCTGGCCAGGACATCAACATCCTTGGCGCGACCTCGGGCGACACCGGCTCGGCGGCCGAGTACGCCATGCGCGGCAAGAAGAACGTGCGGGTATTCATGCTCTCGCCGTTGGAGGGCATGACCCGCTTCCAGCAGGCCCAGATGTACAGCCTGCAAGATGCCAACATCCACAACCTGGTGCTGCGCGGTGTGTTCGACGACTGCCAGGACATCGTCAAGGCGGTCTCCAACGACCTCGAATTCAAGGGTCGCTACCGTATCGGCGCGGTCAACTCGATCAACTGGGCACGGGTCGCCGCCCAGACCATCTACTACTTCAATGCCTATTTCGCGGTCACTACCGCGAACGATCAGACCGTCGCCTTTTCGGTGCCCTCGGGCAACTTCGGCAATATCTGCGCCGGTCACATTGCCCGCCAGATGGGGCTGCCTGTACACAAGCTGATCGTCGCCAGCAACGAGAACGACGTGCTCGACGAGTTCTTTCAGACCGGCGTCTACCGGCCGCGCAGCGCCGCCGAGACCACACATACCTCCAGCCCGTCGATGGACATTTCCAAGGCCTCCAACTTCGAGCGCTTCATGTTCGACCTGACCGGTCGTGACGCCGCCAAGGTGCGCGAGCTATGGGGTGCGGTCGACCAGGGCGGCGCCTTCGACCTCAAGCGGCATGGTCTGTTCGAGCGGGTCACCGAATACGCCATGGCGTCCGGCAAGAGCCGCCATGCCGACCGCATGGCCACTATCCGGATGGCCTGGCAACGATTTGGCGTCATGATCGATCCCCACACAGCCGATGGTCTGAAGGTCGGTCTGGAACACCGCGAGGCCGGTATCCCGCTGGTCTGTCTGGAAACGGCGCTACCGGCCAAGTTCGAGGATGCCATCGTCGAGGCCCTGGGCCGTAAGCCGGAACGCCCGGCCGGCCTGGCGGACCTGGAAAGCCTGGCGCAACGCTATGAGGTGCTGAACGTCGATGCCGAGGCCGTCAAGGCGGTCATCGCCGCCCATGCCAACGACTGATGACCCATAACCTGCTGATCCGCCTGATCCTGGTCGCCTTTTTGGGGCTGCTGGCTTGGGGTGGGGCGCAGGGCTTCTGGAATGGCGCCGCCAATAAAGCGCCGACGACCACCCATATCACCGGCCTGCCGCCCGAGGCGCGACAAACCCTGGACCGGATCAAGCGCGGCGGGCCGTTCCCCTATGGCCGCGACGGCATCGTCTTTCAGAACCGGGAGAACCGGCTGCCGCCGAAACCGCGCGGCTACTACCACGAATACACCGTGCCGACGCCTGGCGCCCGCGATCGAGGGGCGCGGCGGATCATTGTCGGCCCGCCGGGCGAGTATTACTACACCCAGGATCATTACCGGAGCTTCTGGAGGATTCAGGAATGAGCCAACCTATTCCCTTGGCCAAGATACTCGGCCACCCCGAAGCGAACGGTCTGTACCGTTTTCCCATTGGTGCTGTCTTGCCCGGCGCGATCCGCCTGGCCGGGCAGGACTTGGCCGGCAAATCGGCGCTGCTCAAGACACTGGCCAAGGCGCTCGCTTTCCCCGACTGGTTTGGCCGCAATTGGGACGCGCTGGCAGACTGCCTGACCGACCTGTCCTGGCATGAAGGCGCCGTTGCGCTGCTGATCGACGACGCGGCCGTACCGGAGACCGAGGCCCCCGACGACTGGGGCGCGCTGCTCGCCATCCTGGCTGACGCTGCGCATTACTGGCGGTCCGAAGGCCGGCCCTTTGCGGTCTTCCTGCAAGGCGGTCATGCCGCTTATCCAAGGGTTGCCGCTTGATCCGTCTGCTGGCCTATCTATGGGCCTCGCCTAATAGCCTGATCGGGCTGCTGCTCGCTGTGGCTGGCAGTCGCAGGCAGTGGCGGCGCGGCGTGCTGGAGAGCACCGGAGGCTGGTTGCCCCGACTCCTGGGGCACAAGATCGAGGCCATCACCCTGGGTCACGTCATCCTGGCCTGCCATGCCGATGCGCTCGATCACTGGCGCGACCATGAACGCCGGCACGTCCGCCAATACGAACGGCTCGGGCCGCTATTCCTGCCGGCCTATTTTGGCCTGGCGCTGTACGTCGCATTGCGTGGCCGTCACCCCTACCGCGATCATCCGCTGGAGCGTCAGGCAGGGCTTTTCATGCCGAACCAGGCGACAAAAGAAAATTCTCGGGAATCTTTGTCAGGAATCGGCGATCACAGCGACTAACCAGCAGACGATCGAGACCATCGTCACGAGCCGCCCATCGGGCATTTAAACCTTAGGAGATCGACATGAACGCCAACAAAACCATCCTGACCCTCGCCCTGACCGCTGCGCTCGGCATAGCCGGCATCGCCCAAGCGGCGGGCAATCCCTTCGCCATGGACAATCTGAACAGCGGTTATTTGGTCGCTGCCGCCGATAGCAAGACGATGGAAGGCAAGTGCGGCGCCGCCATGGCCGCTGGCGACAACAAGGCTGCTGGCGACGATGCCGCGGCGGGCAAGGTCAAAAACGGCAAATGCGGCGCCGGAAAATGCGGCGCCAACATGGGCATCAACAAGGCCAAGGTTAAGGCCATGGATGGCAAGTGCGGCGCCGCCAAGGGCGTGAAGGCCAAATCTAAAACTACGGTCAAGGCCAAGGCGATGGAAGGCAAGTGCGGTGCTGCCAAGGCAGTCGACACTAAGGCCATGGACCCCAAGACCATGGAAGGCAAGTGTGGTGCCAGCATGAAGTAACCGACTGGCACGCCGATCCTGTTGGGTTTTCAGGTTTATCCGACCGCATCTTGAGCCACGAAGCGCATCGATAGGTCGACTGCCTGAACGTTTTTGGTCAGGCTACCGATAGAGATGCGGTCGACGCCGGTTTCGGCGACCGCGCGGATATTTTCCAGGGTGATGCCGCCCGAGGCCTCCAGTTCGGCGCGGCCGGCGGTGAATAGCACCGCTTCGCGCAACGCATCCAGGGCAAAATTGTCGAGCAAGATCAGTTTGGCGCCGGCGTCCAGCGCCATGGCCAATTGAGCCCTGCTTTCCACCTCGATTTGCACGCCGATACCGGCCGGCGCGATCTTGCCCGCCTGTTCCAGCGCGGGGCCGATGCCGCCGGCGGCGGCGATGTGGTTTTCCTTGATGAGTATGGCGTCGTACAAGCCCATGCGCTGGTTCTCGCCGCCACCGCAACGCACAGCGTATTTTTGCGCCTGTCTGAGTCCGGGTAGGGTCTTGCGGGTGTCATAAATGCGGGCACGGGTGCCGCTAATCGCTGCGACGTATTGGCGCGTGACCGTCGCCACGCCGGACAGGGTTTGCAGAAAGTTGAGCGCCGAGCGTTCGGCGCTGAGTAGGGCGCTGGCCTGGCCCTCGATAACGCATAGCGTCTGGCCGGCGGCGATGGCCTCGCCATCGGCGGCCAGCCAGCGCGGTTCAATATTCGGATCGAGCCGCTTGAATACCGCGTCGAACCAAGGCTGACCGGCCAGTACGGCATCTTCGCGGGTAATGACCTGGGCGCGCGCCATGGCGGTTACCGGGATCAGCCGGGCGGTCAGGTCGGCATTCAAACCGGCTGCCCAGCAAACGCCCAGGTCTTCGGCGAGGGCAGCGTCTATATTGGTGTTGATGATGGTTTCCGGTGGTTGCATCAATGTCTCCTCGATCCCATCTGTATTTTACCGTGGTTGAAATTACCGGCCTTCCCCCCATCTCCGGGTCAAGTAACCTTTGGAGTTCGCTATGCGCTTCGACAAGTTGACCACGCCGTTTCAATCCGCCATCCAGGAGGCCCAGAGCCTGGCGGTGGGCAACGACAACCCGTATATCGAGCCGCTGCATGTGCTGGCGGCCTTAATCAACCAGGACGATGGTTCCGCCAAGGCCATTCTGCAACGCGCCGGCGCCCGCGTGCCGGCCCTGCTGACCGGCATCCAGCAGGCGCTGGACCGCCTGCCCAAGGTGGAAGGACACGGCGGCGAGGTCAGTATCTCGCGCGACCTGGACAAGATTTTCAACCTTACCGACAAGGCGGCGCAGAAGCGCGGCGATGCCTACATCGCCAGCGAGCTGTTTTTGCTTGCCTGTCTGGAGGATAAGGGCGAGGCCGGTCGCTTGCTTAAGGAGCACGGCGCTACGGCGGCCAATCTCACCGCCGCCATCGACTCGGTGCGCGGCAGCGAGGGCGTCGACTCACAGGAGTCCGAAGGCCAGCGCCAGGCCCTGGCGAAATACACCCTGGACCTGACCGAGCGCGCCCGCCAGGGCAAACTCGACCCGGTGATCGGCCGCGACGACGAGATCCGCCGCGCCATCCAGGTGCTGCAACGGCGGACCAAGAACAATCCGGTGTTGATCGGTGAGCCGGGTGTCGGCAAGACGGCCATCGTCGAAGGGCTGGCGCAGCGGATTGTCAACGGCGAGGTGCCGGAGACCCTGAAAGGCAAGCGGGTACTGGTGCTGGACATGGCCGGACTGCTCGCCGGGGCCAAGTATCGCGGCGAGTTCGAGGAACGCCTGAAATCGGTATTGAAGGAGGTCGCCCAGGATCAGGGCCGCATCATCCTGTTCATTGACGAGCTGCACACCATGGTCGGCGCAGGCAAGGCGGAGGGCGCCATGGACGCCGGCAACATGCTCAAACCCGCCCTGGCGCGCGGCGAGCTGCACTGCATCGGCGCCACCACACTGGATGAATACCGCAAGTACATCGAGAAGGACGCCGCCCTGGAGCGCCGCTTCCAGAAGGTGCTGGTGGACGAACCGACGGTGGAGGCGACCATTGCCATTTTGCGTGGCCTGAAAGAGAAGTACGAACTGCACCACGGCGTCGAGATCACCGACCCGGCCCTGGTCGCCGCCGCCGAACTCTCGCATCGCTACATCACCGACCGTTTTTTGCCGGACAAAGCTATCGACCTGATGGATGAGGCCGGCAGCCGGATCAAGATGGAGATCGACTCCAAGCCGGAGGTGATGGATAAACTCGACCGTCGGCTGATCCAGCTCAAGATCGAACGCGAGGCGGTGAAGCGCGAAAAGGACGAGGCATCGAAGAAGCGCCTGTCCCTGATCGAGGATGAGATACGCAAGCTGGAAAAGGAATACGCCGACCTGGACGAGGTCTGGAAGGCGGAGAAGGCCGTGGTCCAGGGCTCCGCTCACATCAAGGAAGAGATCGACCAACTGCGGGTCGAGATGGCCGACCTGCAACGCAAGGGCCTGTTCGACAAGGTGGCCGAGATTCAATACGGTAAGCTGCCGAAACTGGAGGCCGAGATGAAACAGGCCGAGGCGGCGGGCGAGGGTAAACGCGAATTCAAGTTGCTGCGCCGCGAGGTCGGCGCCGAGGAGATCGCCGAGGTGGTCTCGCGGGCTACTGGAATACCGGTGTCCAAGATGATGCAGGGCGAGCGTGACAAGCTGCTGCAAATGGAAGACCGCATCCATCAGCGTGTGGTCGGCCAGGACGAGGCAGTGCGCGTGGTCGCGGACGCCATCCGCCGTTCGCGCGCCGGGCTATCCGACCCCAACCGGCCCTACGGCTCCTTCCTGTTCCTCGGCCCCACCGGGGTCGGCAAGACCGAACTGTGCAAGGCCCTGGCTGAATTCCTGTTTGACAGCCAGGAACACATCATCCGCCTGGACATGAGCGAGTTCATGGAGAAGCACTCGGTCGCCCGCCTGATCGGCGCGCCGCCCGGCTACGTCGGTTACGAGGAGGGCGGTTATCTGACCGAGGCGGTGCGCCGTAAACCCTATTCCGTGATCCTGATGGACGAGGTCGAAAAGGCCCATCCGGACGTCTTCAACGTCCTGCTGCAAGTGCTGGACGACGGCCGTCTGACCGATGGCCAGGGCCGTACCGTGGACTTCAGTAATACCGTTATCGTGATGACCAGCAACCTGGGCAGCCAGATGATCCAGCAGATGGCCGGCGACGACTACCAGGTCATCAAGCTGGCGGTGATGGCCGAGGTGAAGAGCTACTTCCGGCCAGAGTTCATCAACCGGCTTGACGAGGTGGTGGTGTTCCATAGCCTGGACGAGCGCCATATCGCCAGCATCGCCCGCATCCAGTTGCAGTACCTGGAAAAGCGCCTGGCCCAGATGGAGATGAAACTGGAAGTCAGCGACGAGGCGCTGGCCGAACTGGCCAAAGCCGGCTTCGACCCTATTTATGGCGCCCGGCCGCTCAAGCGCGCTATTCAGCAAGAACTGGAAAACCCGCTGGCCAAGGAAATCTTGTCCGGCCGCTTCGCCCCCAAGGACATCATCCGGGTCGACGTGCAGGCTGGACGGTTTGTGTTCGAAAACGTCATCGAGGCGGTTTGATTTCGCTTGCTACTGGGTTAACGCCAAACTCACGTAGCCCATAGGGCGGGCCGTGCCCGCCGCAACGGCGGCGGGTGAACGGCGGCCATGGGCCGCCTTATGGCTGTTTAGGCGGATTTGAATAGGTATAACGGAACGCCTCCATTGAGTTGCAACACCGCCGTGCGCCGTAAAAATCGCACACTCCACCCCCGTCCAACCGTTGTTTCTAGGATAATTCGGCTTTAACCGTTATCGAAGCCGAATATGCCTGACCTGAAGCAAAGAGCCCTCGTCTACCACCAGTTTCCTCACCCTGGTAAGGTCTCGGTGGTGTCCTCCAAGTCCTGCGAGACGCCGGAGGAGTTATCCCTGGCCTACACGCCTGGCGTAGCCGAGCCGGTGCGGGCCATCGTCGAGGACCCGGCCAATGCCTATCGTTATACCAATAAGGGCAATCTGGTCGCGGTTATCACCGACGGCACCGCCATACTCGGCCTGGGCAACCTCGGGCCGCTCGCCGCCAAGCCGGTGATGGAGGGCAAGAGCCTGCTGTTCAAGCGCTTCGCCGGCATCGACGTGTTCGATATTGAGGTCAATGCGCCCAGCGTCGCCAGCTTTATCGAGACCGTGGTCAACATTGCTCCCACCTTCGGCGGCATCAACCTGGAAGACATCGCCGCGCCGCATTGTTTCGAGATCGAGCAAGCGCTCAAGGCGCGGCTCGACATCCCTGTCTTCCACGACGACCAGCACGGCACTGCCGTGGTCATGTGCGCCGGACTGCTCAATGCCCTGGAGGTGCAGGGCAAAAATCTGAATGAGATCAAACTCACCTGTCTGGGGGCTGGCGCGGCCGGGCTTTCCTGTATGCGGCTGTTGATCGCCATGGGCGGCAACAAGGCCAATATGACCGTGGTTGACTCCAAGGGCGTGATCCATGCCGGCCGCACCGATCTCAACGCCCACAAACAGGAGTTCGCCAAGGTGACCGACCTGCGTACCCTGGCTGAGGCAATGGTCGGCGCCGATGTGTTCATCGGCGTGTCGGGGCCCAATCTGGTCAGCGCCGAGATGGTCAAGAGCATGGCTGAGCGGCCTATCCTGTTCGCCATGGCCAATCCGGACCCGGAGATCAACCCGGCCGAGGTGAAGGCGGCGCGCGACGATGCACTAATGGCTACCGGCCGGTCTGACTATCCGAACCAGGTGAACAACGTCCTGGGCTTCCCGTATATCTTCAGGGGCGCCTTCGATGCCCGAGCCAAGGCCATCACCCAGCCGATGATGATAGCCGCCTCGAAGGCCCTGGCGGCGCTGGCACGGCAACCCGTGCCGGAGGCGGTATTGGCGCTGCATGACCTGGATCATCTGGAATTCGGCCGCGACTACATCCTGCCCAAACCATTCGACCCGCGCCTGGCCGAGTGGGTGCCGAAGGCGGTCGCCGAGGCGGCCAGGACAGACTGATTTGCTAGCGGCCTCTCCGGATCGAACCGTGCCCAAGACGCGCCCATTCTTTCTCAACCTAATCCGTATCCGCCTGCCCGTGGGTGGTCTCGTTTCCATTCTGCATCGGTTGAGCGGGGCGCTATTGGCCCTGGCCGTGCCGGCGTTGCTCTATGGCTTTATGTTGAGCCTGCGCTCGCCGGCCGATTTCGAGCGGGTCCGTGGACTGGCCGGTGAGCTGACCGGCGCGCTGATTGCGCTGGGTTTGGTATGGGCATTGAGCCATCATTTTCTGGCCGGCTTGCGTCACCTTGGTTTCGACCTTGGTTGGGGCGAGGCCAGGGCGCCGGCCCGGCTGACCGCCTGGGCTACCCTGGCGGCGGCGTTATTGCTGACCGCGCTGGTTGGGTTGAGGTTGGCGTCGTGAGAAACGTCGGTGGCGCCCATCGCGGTCTGAACCTATGGTTGACGCAGAGGGCCGGCGCCCTGGTTATGGCGCTCTATCTGATTGGTTTTCTGGTCTATGCCTGGATCGCCGGACCGCTGGATTACGCGGCTTGGCATGGCCTATTCGTCCCCCTCGGCGCCAAGGCGGCCAGCCTGTTGTTTGTCGCCGTATTGCTGGTCCACTCCTGGATCGGACTGCGCGAGATTTTTATCGACTATGTCCATCCCATCGCCATGCGTTTGCCGCTGTCGTTTATGTTCGCGGTGCTGTATCTGGGCTGTTTGATCTGGACCGCCGACATACTTTGGGGCGTTAAATGATAGCCAAACGAACCTTCGATGCCGTCATTATCGGCGGCGGCGGGGCAGGGCTGCGCGCCGCCCTGCAAATGGCCAAGGCCGACCTCAAGGTGGCGGTGCTGTCCAAGGTCTTTCCAACTCGTTCGCATACCGTCTCCGCCCAGGGCGGCATCACCGCCGCGCTCGGCAACGTGTCCGAGGACGATTGGCGCTGGCATATGTATGACACGGTCAAGGGCTCGGACTATCTGGGCGACCAGGACGCGATCGAGTTCATGTGCCGCAATGCGCCGAGCGCAGTGTATGAGCTGGAGCACATGGGGCTGCCGTTTTCCCGGCTTGATAACGGCAAGATTTATCAGCGGCCGTTCGGCGGCCAGTCGCAAAATTTCGGTGGCGAACAGGCGGTCCGCACCTGCGCCGCCGCCGACCGCACCGGCCACGCCCTGCTGCATACCCTGTATCAGCGTAACATCGCCGCCCGGACCCAGTTCTTCGAGGAATTCTTCGCCCTCGATCTGGTGCGCGATGCCGAGGGTTATGTACTCGGCATCGTCGCCCTGGAGATCGAGACCGGGCTGCCCTGCCTGTTCGAGTCGCGGGTGACCTTGCTGGCCACCGGCGGTGCCGGGCGTATCTTCCGCCATTCCACCAATGCCCATATCAACAGCGGCGATGGTCTGGGCATGGCGCTGCGCGCCGGCCTGCCGCTGGAGGATATGGAGTTCTGGCAGTTTCATCCGACCGGCATACCGGAGATCGGCTCGCTCATCACCGAGGGCGTGCGCGGCGAAGGCGGTTATCTGCTGAACAAGGACGGCGAGCGCTTCATGCCGCGCTACGCGCCCAAGGCGCTGGACCTTGCCTCGCGCGATGTGGTCTCGCGCGCCATCGCCCAGGAGATGCTGGCCGGGCGCGGCTGCGGGCCACACGGCGATTTTGTCTATCTCAAGATCGACCACATCGGCGCCGACAAGATCAAGACCCGCCTGCCAGGCATCCGCGAGCTGGCCATGCAGTTCGCCGGGGTGGACCCCTGCGTGGCGCCGATTCCGGTCACCCCGACCGCGCACTATATGATGGGCGGCATCCCGACCAATCTGCACGGCCAGGTGGTGGTGCCGGAGCGCTATGGCCCGGAAGAGGCGGCGCCCGGTCTATATGCGGTCGGTGAATGCGCCTGCGTCTCGGTGCATGGGGCCAACCGGCTGGGCGGCAATTCGTTGCTCGATCTGGTCGTGTTCGGCCGCGCCGCCGGCAATCACGCCATCGAATATCTGCGCGAGAACCCCATTCCACGGCTACTGCCGGCCGACTCGGCCGATGTTGCCTTGAGCCGTCTGGCCCGCTGGGACCGGTCACAAGGCGGCGAACGGGTGGCCCCGCTGCGCGCCGAGATGCAGCGCATATTGCAGGCGCATTGCGGCGTTTACCGGCGTGAAGACCTGCTCCGGACGGGCATTGAGAAGTTGGGCCAGGTCGAGGCGCGGCTGACCGAGGCAGCAATCGAGGATAGGAGCAGGGTGTTCAACACCGCCCGGCTGGAGGCGCTGGAGCTGGAAAATCTGTTGCTGGTCGCGCACGCCACGCTGGTTTCGGCGCTGGCCCGGACCGAGAGCCGGGGCGCTCATTCGCGCGAGGACTATCCGCAACGCGACGACGACCGCTGGCTACGGCATACGCTCTATTTGCGCGAAGATGATCAGCTGGACTATAAACCGGTACGCTTGAAGCCGCTCACGATGGCGACCTTGCAGCCCAAGGAACGGACCTATTGAGGTGAGAACCATGCGCTTCAGTATCTACCGTTACGACCCCGAATCCGGCGCCGCGCCGTGTATGCGGGATTACGAGCTGGCATTCGAGCCGCAGGGCAAGAAGGTGCTCGATGCCTTGATCGCCATCAAGGAACAGGTCGATGAAAGCCTGGCCTTTCGGCGTTCCTGCCGGGAGGGCGTGTGCGGCTCGGACGGCCTCAATATCAATGGCGTCAACCGGCTGGCCTGCACCGCCGATCTAGCCAATTTGAAAGAACCGATCGAGATTCGCCCGCTGCCTCGCCTGGCGGTGATCCGCGACCTGATTGTCGATATGAGCCAGTTCTTCCGCCATTACCGTGCGGTCAAACCTTTCCTGGTCAACCTCGACCCTGAGCCGGAGTCGGAGCGGCTGCAATCGCCCAGGGAAAGGGCCGAGCTGGATGGCCTGTACGAGTGCATACTGTGCGGCTGCTGCACCACCGCGTGTCCATCGTTCTGGTGGAATCCAGAGCGCTTTCTCGGCCCAACGGCTTTATTGCAGGCCTATCGGTTTATCGCCGACAGCCGCGACCAGACCACCAACGAACGGCTCGATTTTCTCGAAGACCCATATCGCCTGTTCCGTTGCCACGGCATCATGAATTGCGTCGAGGTCTGTCCGAAGGGCTTGAACCCGATGGCGGCCATCGGCAAAATCAAGTCGCTGCTGGTCAAACGCGTACTGTGAGCGTTGAGATCAGCCGGCTACGATGGCGTTGCCGGCGGGGTATGCTGGAGTTGGACGCCTGGCTATTGGCCTTTCTGGATGACGGTTATTCCAGTCTGGGTAGCGCCGACCGTTTGGCCTTTTCCCGATTGCTGGAGCAGGACGACGGCATGCTTTTCGCCTGGCTTACCGGGCGGGCCGACGTGCCGGAATGGGCGCGCGGCCTATTGGACAAGATTCTAAATTTGAAGGCGGATGCGTAATGAGCGAGCAAAAAGTAAAAATCACATTCAGCGGCAGCGGCCGCCAGATCGACCTGCCGATCATCGCCGGTACTTTAGGCCCGGAGGTGATCGACACCCGTTCCCTGTCTAGTCAGGGCATCCTGACTTACGACCCGGGTTTCCTGTCCACGGCGAGTTGCGCATCCAACATCACCTTTATTGATGGCGACTCGGGGCTGCTCTATTACCGTGGCTATCCCATCGAGCAACTGGCCGAACATTCCGATTTTCTGGAGGTCGCTTATTTGCTCTCATTCGGCGAGCTGCCCAATGCCGAGCAGAAGTCGGCCTTTGTCGAAAAACTCAGCCACCAGACCATGGTCCATGACCAGATGGCCAATTTCTTCCACGGTTTCCGTCGTGATGCCCATCCCATGGCGGTCATGGTCGGGGTGGTGGGCGCCATGTCGGCCTTCTACCGTCACTCTGCCGATCCGTTCGATCCCGCCCAGAGGGAATCGGCGGCGCTGCGCCTATTGGCCAAGGTGCCGACCATCGCTGCCTGGAGCTACAAGTACAACATCGGCGAGCCGTTCATGTACCCGCAGAACCGCTTCAGTTATGCGGAAAACTTTCTCTACATGATGTTTGCTACGCCCTGCGAAGAATATCGGCCCAACCCAATTCTGGCCCGGGCGCTGGATCGCATCTTTATACTCCATGCCGACCACGAGCAGAACGCCTCGTCCTCCACCGTGCGGGTAGCCGGTTCCTCGGGCGCCAACCCATTCGCCTGCATCGCCGCCGGCATCGCCTGCCTTTGGGGGCCGCTGCATGGCGGCGCCAACGAAGCGACCTTGAAAATGTTGGAGCAGATCGGCGATGCCTCGCACATCGGCGAGTTCATCAAGCGGGCCAAGGACAAGACTGACTCCTTCCGCTTGATGGGCTTTGGCCACCGGGTCTACAAAAACATGGACCCGCGCGCCGCGATCATGCGTCAGACCTGCCACGAGGTGCTCAACGAGCTGGGCCTCAACGACGACCCGCTGTTCAAACTGGCGCTGAAGCTGGAAAAGATCGCCCTGGAAGACGAGTACTTTATCGACAAAAAGCTGTATCCCAACGTCGATTTCTATTCCGGCATCGTCATGCGGGCAATGGGTATACCCAATTCCATGTTCACCGCCATCTTCGCCCTGGCCCGCACCGCCGGCTGGGTGGCTCAGTGGAAGGAGATGCTCGCCAACCCAGATCACCGCATCGCCCGGCCCCGGCAGCTCTACACCGGCGCCGCCCGCCGGGATTTCGTCACCATCGACCGGCGGCATTGATATGTGGTTCCGAAATCTGCAAATCTACCGTCTGGCCGCCGACTACAAACTCGACCTGGCCGATCTGGCCGGCCGTCTGGCCAAACAACCGCTGACCCCCTGCGGCGGGCTGGAACGTATGCGCCTAGGCTGGCTGTCGGTGTGCGGCGAAGACGACTATGTCTATCAACAAAGCGGCCAGTTGCTCATCGCTCTGGGCATTGAGGACAAGCTGCTGCCGGCCTCGGTGATCAAGCAGGCGGCCGACGCCAAGGTAGCCGAAATCGAGGCCCAAGAGGGTTATCGGCCTGGCGCCAAACAGCGCAAGGAAATCCGCCAACAGGTCGAGGACGAAATGTTGCCGCGCGCCTTCAGTAAACGGACCACGGTCCATGCCTGGATCGACCCGGTACACGGCTGGTTGGCGGTGGACACCGCCAGCGCAACCAAGTCCGAGGCACTGTTGAAACTGCTTGGCGACTGTGCGCCGAATCTGCCGCTCAAGCTATTGCACACCCAACTCTCGCCCGCTGCGGCGATGACCCGCTGGCTGGCTGAGAGCGATGCCCCGACCGGCTTCAGCATCGACCGCGACTGCGAACTGCAACTGCCCGGCGAGGACCGCGCCACCGTGCGCTATGTTCGCCACGCCCTGGATGGTGAGGAAATCGGGCAACACATTGCGGCCGGCAAACAGGCCACTCGCCTGGGCCTGACCTGGTCCGACCGGGTCAGCTTCGTGTTGACCGAGAAACTGGAAATCAAGCGGCTGCAATTTCTCGACATCATCACGGAACAAAGCGCGCAGGCGGAGGATGCCGAGGCGATGTTCCAGACCGAATTTGCCTTGATGACCGGCGAGCTCGGCCGCCTGCTGGCCGATCTGCTGGCCGCCTTGGGCGGCGAGGCCGAGGCCTGACGGCGGACATTGGACCCGCGTATTTGACCATTCGCTTCGCGTCCACTTAACCATCGAGCCTGCCGCTTCCAGGAGCTTGTCTACTTCTTGCCGGCCAGCCGGCGTAACTGGTCGATTAGCTCTGGGTTATCGAATTCGCGCCCACCTACCGCACGGTAGGCCAGATTGCCGTCCGGGGCGATCACGAAGGTGCTGGGCAAGCCCTTGACCTTCCATGCCTGCATGGCGGCGGAATTCAGGTCCAGGAGCAAAGGGAATTCCGGCGCCGGGTTCAGTGTGCCGGTGAAGGCAAACACGGTATCGTCGTCCTCCCCGACATCGACGGCCATGACTACCACGTCGGGCAAAGCGCGCCGCAACCGTTCCAGTGATGGCATCTCGCGCCGGCAAGGCGGGCACCAGGTGGCCCAGAAATTAACCACCACCACCTTGCCCTTGAGGGCGGCTAGGTCGTGCAGTTTGCCATCCAGGTCGGTCAGTTTCAGGGCCGGCGCCGGTCGACCCGTTGGCACGGCGGTGAGGACGTGAGTCAGCGGCGGCAACTCGGCGGCCACCGCCGGGGCAGCGACCAGCCAGAGGCCGGCCAGGACAAAAAACAACGACTTAGCGCGGACAATGGACATCGCTTAACTCCCCTTCATAGGTCTTGCCCGCAACCTGCCAGCGGGCGGTGAGATCGAATGTACTTCCCGGCGGCAAGCCGGCACTCAACATACCCTGGTTCCAGTCGCCCGGCTCATATTCCTGCTCGGGTGGAAACTGCGCCCAGCGGAAGGCGATGACGGCCGTCTCGGACAGGCCGCGCCGACGCCATTCCGCCAACCAGTCGTCGACCGGCCGGGGTGGCCGCGCATTGCCCGCTGCGGTCAGCGACCAGTCGGCCAGGCGAAAGCCGACCGTTCCCGGCGCGGCATCGTTACGCAGCACGGTCATGAATACGCAGGCGGTGGCGTAGGTCTCTGCCGCCTCGGCCGAGAAGCCCCGGTTGAGGTAAAAGGCGCGGGCCTGGTCGGGCAATATCTGGGTCAACGAGAGGGCAACGCCGTGGCTATGGGCCTTCCAGGTTTGGGCCCCGGTATCGGCGTCGATCCCGTGAGGGGTCTGTGCCCCAACGGCCGGCTGGGCCAGTGAGGCACAGACGGCGAGCGGTAGCGCAAACAAACGGTAGGCAGCGGTCATCGCATGGTCGGCGTTGTTATGGATGGCCTGAATTATCGCCGAATATTGTCATGGCTGGGCGTCAGTGCTGGTGCCGATGGTGCGCGTCCGGGTAGTGTGGATGTGAGTGAACCAGTGGTGCGTGCTGGTGTAGATGACTGTGGCATGTGCCGGGCGCGACCGGGCCGTCGTGTGGGTGCTGATGATGTGTGTCGTGCAGGTGCACGTGTTCATGCTCCATCGCCTCGTGGACATGGATGTGTTCGTGTCGCTCGGTGATGTGCAGCCACACCCCGAGCGCCATCAACCCGCTTGCCAGCGCGAGCCGGGCGCTGATCGGCTCGTCCAGCAGGACAATTGCCAAGGTGGCGCCAAAGAAGGGCGCTACCGAGAAGTAGGCGCTAGTACGCGCGGTACCGAGGTGGCGCAGGCCGATGACGAACAGGACCAGACTGGCGCCATAGCTGGCGAAGCCGAGCAGGGACGCCGCCACGACCACCGCCGGCTCGGGCCAGGTAGCGCCCGTGGCGAGCGCGAGCGCCAGATTGACGCCGCCTGCGACCAGGCCCTTGGTCATGGCGATAAAACCGGCATCGGCAAGCGACACCTTGCGCGTCAGGTTGTTGTCGAGCGCCCAAGCAAGACAGGCGCCGAGCACGGCCAGGGTCGGCCAGACGCCGGCGAAATGCGCCTCGCTGGGCCAGCCGAGCACCGCCACGCCGGCGACGATGGCGGCCATCCCCAGCGCAACCCGGTGGTCGACGTTCTCGCCGAACACGAACCAGGCCAGCAGCGCGGTCAAAACGCCCTCGGCGTTGAGCAACAACGAAACGCCCGAGGCCGGCATCGCGGCTAATCCGGTCAACAGCAACACCGGACCGATCACGCCACCGCAGACGATAGCCCCGGCCAGCCAGCCCCGGTCGGCGCCGGACAAGCGCGCAGCAGGCGGGCGGCGAACCAGGCGCGCCAGCCACAGACCGATGCCCGAGCCGAGATAGAGCAACCCCGCCAACAACCAAGGTCCGGTATATGTAAGGAGCGGTTTGGCCAGCGGCGCGCCGGCGCCAAACAAGGCTGCCGCCGCCAGGGCCACCAGTACGCCAGGATGGATGCTATGTTTCATGCCATCGCCTCGTGGTTGGAAAACTGTCATGATTTAGCCGTTTTCCCAGAACGACTAAATTTTTATCAAGCGCCACCTGGTTTACATGTTGAGTTATTCAGCCCGATAGCAAGTAGCCACGGATGCCAGCCTATCCTGGCGCTGAAGTTCAGTGTCAGGAAACAGGCGTGCTATCGACCAATGACCAAGTGTGACGTATGCGGTGATGCTGCCTATCGACACTTACGAAAGACTATCGGCCAAGCTGGCCCAATAACCAAATGTAAAGGTATGACGATGCTGATCGCAATGGTGGGACTTGGGCGCATGGGCGCCCACATGGCGCGCCGCCTGTTGCGCGACGGACACGACTGCGTGGTGTACGACCAGAATCCGGATGCCATGGCGCAACGGGTGGCCGAAAGCGCGGCCGAGGCCGACGCCCTGTTTGCCCGCAACGGCCACCGCTGGCGCGACATCACCGGCAATATGGGCAGTTGCCATGTCTGAAATCCTCGTGTTGGCCGGCGACATCGGCGGCACCAAAAGCAACCTGGCCTTCTTCCACGGCGCGCCCGAAGCACCCGAAACCGTGGCGGAAGAGAGCTATCAGAACCGGGAATTCGCCGGTCTCGCCGAAGTGGTCGGGCGTTTTATCGCGGAGACGGGGATGAGCGCCGCCACCGCCTGTTTCGGCGTAGCCGGCACGGTGGTGGCGGGTGTAAGCCATCTGCCCAATCTGGGCTGGAGCTTGTCGGAACAGGCGCTTGCGCACGACCTGGGTTTGCGGGAGGCCAAGCTGATCAACGACCTGGAGGCCAATGCAATGGGCATCGCCACCCTGGCGCCCGAGCAGTTCTTCACCCTCAACCCAGGGCGGCCCCAGCCCGGCGGCAACCGGGCGCTGATCGCCGCCGGCACCGGACTGGGCATGGCTATGCTGTGCCACAACGACGATGGTTATCGGGTTTCGGCCTCGGAAGGCGGGCACATGGACTTCGCGCCGCGCGGCGAAGAACAGATCGCCCTGTGGCGTTTTCTCACCGCACGCCACGGCCATGTCAGCGTTGAGCGGGTGGTGTCCGGGCCAGGTCTGGTGGCTATCTACGACTATCTCAAGGCGCGCGGGGAAGGCGAACCCAACTGGCTGGCCGAACGCTTCGCAACGAACGCCGAGCGCGCCGCCGTCATCGCCCAGACCGGGCTTACGGGTGAGGTGGCCATCTGTGTCAAGGCACTGGATGTATTCCTCTCGGCCTACGGCGCGGCGGCCGGCAACCTGGCATTGGCCGCACTGGCCACTGGTGGCCTGTATATCGGCGGCGGCATCGCCCCCAAGCTGCTTGCTGCGTTTTCCGACAGCGGCTTCATGGCCGCCTTCGTCGACAAGGGCCGCTTCGCCGAGCTGCTTGCCGATATTCCGGTACGCATCATCCTGGAACCCAAAACCGCGCTACGCGGGGCGGCGAGCCACGCACTGGCAGCGACATAGACCCAGCCCACGCGGCAGAACAACGGCTTCACATCCCCGAACGTCCCGGACATCGGCCGATGCCGTCTGTCAGGCGCTTGGCACGCATGGCCATAGCCTTTCTCACCGTCCCCTGAAAGTTGATTGCCATTCATCGCTGGGCCGACCTATAACCAATTTGTATATGTATTCATTTATCTATTCATAATGACCGCCACACATGCTGACCGCATCCGCTCTCTGTTGGCTCAAGGCCCGGCATCGGCGCGTCAACTCATTAATTTTATTGGTGTCAGCCAGGCAACACTTTCCCGCGCCATCGTTGGCATGGGGCCTGAAATCATCCGAATAGGCGCCGCCAGATCTATTCAATATGCCCTGCACGATGCCGCCCGTGGCTTTGCCGAGGTGCCGGTTTACCGTGTGACAGCCGAGGGGCAGATTCGCCGGCTTGGCGTGTTGCTGCCCGTGCGCCCGGATGACTTTGTCATGCTTCAGGATGATGGCGCAACGCTTCATTCCGACGGCCTGCCGTGGTGGGTTCAGGACATGCGCCTGGCTGGCTTCCTTGGCCGCGCATTTGCCATCAGCTTTGCCGCCGAACTCGGTCTTCCGCCCGACATCAACGAGTGGACCGATGCCCATGTCCTGCGGGCGTTGATCCATCACGGGGACGATATGGTCGGAAACCTGCTGCTGGGGGATATTGCCCGCGAACACTTTATACAGTCGCCGTCCCTTGTGCCCATTACGGATGCCGACTATCCGGTATTGGCCGAGGCCGTCGAACGCGGCGAGGTTGCGGGCTCATCGGCCGGCGGCGAACAACCGAAGTTCGCGGCCTACAACGGTAGACATGTCTTGGTGAAGTTCACCGCCGAAGATGACAACACGGTAACTGGACGCTGGCGTGATCTGTTGCTAGCCGAACATCTTGCCGGCCGTGTGCTGACCGATGCCGGCCTGCCAGCGGTCGAGAGCAAGATCATGGACATCGGTACCCGGCGTTTCCTTGAAGTCGAACGATTCGACAGGGTGGGGCCGCTGGGCCGTCGCGCCGTTCATTCACTGGCCTCCCTCGATTCGGCGTTCGTCGGCGATGCCGTTTCACCCTGGCCGCTATTGGCGGCCCATCTAGCGACTTCCCGCATCATTACCGCCGAGGCCGCCAATATGGCGATGCGCCTGTATGCCTTCGGCGTCCTGATCGGGAATACCGACATGCACAACGGTAATCTGTCGTTTGTCGCGGACCATGGCAGACCATATGAGATCGCTCCGGCCTACGACATGCTGCCGATGGCATTCAGGCCCGGCAGTGGTGGCAATCTGCCCGACAGCCTGAACTCGGCCAACCTGCGATCCTGCATCACCCCGGTCACATGGCGGCAAGCCTTGGACTTGGCCGAAGCCTATCTGGCCAAGATTCGCGCGGACGGCCGCTTCACGGAGGGCTGGGCGCCGTGCGTAGTTGCATTGGCGCGGCATGTCGAGGATGCCCGGCAGAAGATAGGGAGGCTTGCTTGAACATCCCTGGACGGCTTGTAGGAGGGGGCTTGCCCGCGATAGGCCATCAAATTTGGCCATCGTTCTTCGCGGCCAAGCCCGCTCCCACAAAGGTTGCCGCCCCCCAAGCCCGCCCATTCCCATGACAGCCCGAGCCTTCCCGCACAGCGGCTTCATGGCCGCCGGTGGTGATAAGCTATATATCATGCTGAACGTAAGTCCGATGGTCAGGTTTTCGCATAGCCAAAGGCAAGGAGAAGGGCAAGGGCGTCGTCGCGGCGCGGGGTCTGCAGGGTGAAGGCGGGGTTTGCACGAGCAATGCTCTTGCCCGCCTGAACGCCACGAGCTCTGCGAGTGGCCGGGTCGCCCAATCCGAAACGGCGGGGCGATGAACAAAATCCGGATATGAGGTGTGGTGCATCCGGGACGAGCGGGCACGTGACTGCAAAGTCCTCGTGAGGCTTCTTCCTATCCAGATTGTTGTTTACCATATTTCAGTATGGTGTTTTGTATGGGCTAATGCTATTCTGTGTCCATGGCAAAAACTCGCTTTGATTGGGACCCCGACAAAGACGCCGAGAATCAGGGAAAGCACGGAGTCTCCTTCTCCCGTGCCCAGTACGCCTTTGCGGACCCGCTACGCGTGATAGCCAAAGACGAGACTCACAGCCAAACCGAAGAGCGGTTCTATTGCTTCGGCGAAGTGGATGGCGGTGTGCTCACGGTACGGTTCACTTACCGCGCCACGGTTATTCGAATCATCGGCGCCGGTTATTGGCGCAAAGGAAAGGCGATCTATGAGCGCGAAAACGCAGCGTAGCGAAGTTTTAGAGAAGGCTCATGCCGGCGGGAGCCGGCGTTACGCCGAAACTAAAATCAAGTACACCGATGAACCCCTTGGCAAGGTTCTGGTGGTTCCTGACTTTCTTCCTTCACCGGCCGAATTGGCATTTCGCGAAGAGGGTGTGAAAGTAACTCTGGCTCTGAGCAAGAAGAGTATCGAGTTCTTCAAGTCGGAGGCTACCAAGCATCACACTCAGTACCAGCGCATGATTCGCCGGTTGCTCGACGCTTATGTCGATGGCCAGGCCCCAACCCGGCAGCCCACACGGACGCTGGGCGATAAAGCCGCGCAGCGCCGGTAACGGCGGGGCGATGAACAAAATCCGGATATGAGGTGTGGTGCATCCGGGACGAGCGGGCACGTGACCGCAAGGAGACTGAATTGAACAAAAACACGCTAGGCTCGCCCGATACCTGGCTGGATGAGCATGGCGCAGCGCTCTATAAATATGCCCTGATGCATACTCGCGACGAACACAAGGCCGAAGAAGCGGTGCAGGAAACCTTGCTTGCCGCCCTGGAGTCGCGCGACCGATTCGCCGGCGACGCATCGCCGCGCACCTGGCTGATCGGCATTCTCAAGCACAAGGTCATGGATATGTTTCGGCATGACGCGCGCGAGGTGCAATTGGCAGACCCGGATGACGCGGAAGATGCGCAGGTGGAAGACAACTTCGCGGCCAATGGCCATTGGCGCAACATGCCTTCGGATTGGGGCAATCCGGAAGAGCTGCTGGAACGCGGCCAGTTCATGACCATACTGCAACGCTGCCTGGACGCCTTGCCACCTCGATTATCGAAGCTGTTCATGCTGCGCGAGGTAATGGAAGAAGATACGGAAACTATTTGTCAGGATTTGGCGATCACCCCGACCAATCTGTGGACGATGCTGTATCGGGCCCGTTTGGGGCTCCGGCAGTGTCTCGACAGGAATTGGGTCGGTAAAACCGCCCAGGGGTGAATGGAGATGCTGACCTGCAAGGATGCAAGCCATTTGATTTCGGAGAGTCATGAGCGCCCATTGGGCCTTTGGGAGCGCTTGGGTCTCAAAATGCATCTATGGATGTGCGTCGGTTGCCGGCGTTTTGAGCGGCAAATGACCTTGTTGCGACTCGCCGTGCGAGCGCTTGGCAAGCATCCCGAGGCGGTCGACGATGGCGCTGAATTCCCCCCGGAAGCGCGTGAACGCATCCGCAAGGCATTGACTGAGCGCCGCGATCGCCAGCACTGAAACCCCAGGTTCTCCGAGACCATCGTCATAAATCGCCCGCCAGGGCATGACCGACTTCTGGAGAATCGACATGAACGCAAGCAAAACCACCCTATCCCTCGCTTTTACCACCACTTTCGGCTTACTGAACAAGGTCGGTGAGTGGCTCGCCCCGGTGGGTCTTAGACTGTTGCTGGCCTATGAATTCTGGCTGTCCGGCGTGGAGAAATTACACGGCGAAAACTGGTTTGCCGACATCCAGGAGCGGTTTCCATTTCCATTCAATATCGTGCCGCCCGAAATCAGTTGGCAAATTTCCACCTGGACCGAACTGATCGCTCCCGTTCTGCTGGTGCTGGGCCTAGGCACGCGCTTTGCCAGCGTTTCGCTGATCGTCCTGACTACCGTGGCCTGGGTTAGCGTCCATGCCGGCAACGGCTATAACGTCTGCGACAATGGCTACCAGTTGCCGCTGATGTACCTGGTCATGCTCGTACCGTTATTGCTGTCCGGACCGGGCAAGTTGAGCCTGGATCACTGGATAGCACGCTGACCTCGGGCGAGGTTTAGAAGGTTCGCAAAGGTGGGTAGGCTGATATGATGGCGGCCAGTGGGAGACCACTTGGCGGGTAGAAACGGAAAGCGCCCCGAAAGGCGCTCGTTTACTACGTAGCTGGCGGAAAGGGTGGGATTCGAACCCACGGTACAGCAAGCTGTACACCGGATTTCGAGTCCGGCCCGTTCGACCACTCCGGCACCTTTCCGCGGGTTCCGGAATGGCGCACTTGGCATGGCCAACCCGGAAGAGGGCGCATTCTACATGTATCGGATTGGGTTGACGAGAAAGTTGCATTTTTTTGCCACCAGCAAATCGGCGTACCTATGGTTGTTGTTGGCGCCGATCATCGTGGCAAGCCTGTATTGGCACTGGCGGCCGCTGCCTTCGCCCTATATCTCGGGCGAATTGGTCGTTCTGACCAGGGAAAGTCCGACCACCTATTTTCTTGATGCCGAGGGTAAGCCGGCTGGTTTTGAATATGAACTGGCGACAGAATTTGCCAAGGAACACGGCTGGACGCTCAAACTGGAAGTCGCCAAGGATGTCGATAGCCTTATCGAGACGGCCGCTCACGGCAAGACCCACCTGGTGGCCGCTGGGTTGACCGTTACCACCGCCCGTGCCGGACGATTGCGCTTCGGCCCTGGCTATATCGCCGAACGCGAGTTGGTGATCTGCGGGGCCGGCATCAATAAACCCACTTCATTCGCTGCATTATCCAAAGTCCGTCTGGAGGTAGTGAAAGGCAGCAGCCATGCCGAACGACTCCTGGAGTTGCGTCAGGCCTACCCCGGTTTGCACTGGGTCGATGCGGCCGACCATTCGACCGAGGAGTTGCTGGAGCGGACTGCCGCCGGGTTGGCCGATTGCACGGTGGCCGATGCCAGCACCTTTGATGTGATGTCGAATTTCCTGCCCACGCTGAGCAGCGCCATGGTACTCACCGATAAACGGGATATTGCCTGGGCGATGGCCATGAACACAGATATGCGCCTGCGTCAGTCGCTGGCGGATTTTTTTCGAGAGATTCGCGCCGATGGGCGCCTGGACCGTCTTCGGGAACGCTACTTCGGCCACACCCATCGTCTGGCCGAGGTTGATGTCCAGGGTGTCCTGCTAAAGCGCACGCGCTTGCTGCCGAAGTTGAAGCCCGCCTTTTTGCGCGCTCAAGAGGAAAGCGGGCTGGATTGGCGTTTATTGGCGGCCTTGGCGTATCAGGAGTCGCAGTGGGATCCGCTGGCGACCTCGCCGACCGGGGTACGCGGCATCATGATGCTGACCGCCGAGACGGCCGACCGACTGGGCATCCCGGACCGGCTGGATATTGAGGCCAGCATTCTGGGCGGCGCGCGCTATCTAAACCTGCTGAAGGATCAATTGCCTGACCGAATACGTGAGCCCGATCGGACCTGGATTGCGCTGGCTGCCTACAACCTGGGCATGGGCCATCTGGAGGACGCCCGCCGGTTGGCGCAGAAGCTCGGTAAAAATCCGAATTCATGGCGCGACCTAAAGGAAGTGCTGCCCATGTTGGCCCGGCAGGACTATGCCGGGAAGCTACGGCTCGGCTACGCGCGTGGCGGCGAGGCGAGGATACTGGCCGAGAACGTGCGCATCTATTACGAGATACTCAAGCGCTTCGAAAGCTCGAAGTTTAGCGCGGACAACGGCTTGACGGCGGGACGAAAGCGCGGCTGATGTTGCGCTAACGGGCATGGTGAATTGCCGCCCCGTCACGCTTTTCGATCTCTGACCTTGGCACTATCCCGGACCTGGTCGCCAGGCCTGGAGACGACTTTTTCGCCCGGTTTCAATCCCGCCAGCACCTGGGCCTGTAGACTATTGCGCTGGCCGACCTGGATTGGGCGTAGCCTGGCCCGGTTGCCTTCGATGACGAATACGGCCCAACCGCCGCCGTGTCTGAACAGTGCGTCGGCGGGTACTTGTAGTACATAGGGCGCTGACCAGATGACAAAACTGGCCTCGACCCGGTAGCCATCGCCTAGTCGTCGCCATTGTTCGGGCGGTGAGCCGAGGTCGCAGATCACCCGCACCCGTTGTTCCTCGACGCCCAGCGCCGAGACCTTGGTGAAGCCGGCCGGTTCGACCCCGCGCACGCGGGCCTCCAGCGGCGTGTCGCCACCCCAGCGATCCAACCGGACCGGGGCGCCAGGGGTGATCTTTACTGCGGCGGTGGACTGTACCTCGACCACGATTTCCAGACTCGACGAATTACCCACTTCAAGTAGCGCCTGGCCGGCCTGCACGGCGCCTTCGTTTTCGTGTGGCACGCTCAGCACGTTGCCGTCAACCGGCGAGATGACCTCGATGGTCTCGGCGCCCTTGCCGGGATTCAATCCGCTGGTGCGCGCGGCGGCGGCGCGCGCGGCCTCGACGTTATGGCCCGCCACCTTGGCCGATTGTTCGGCGGCAAGGCGGCCGGCCTCGGCGGCTTGAAGCGCGGTGCGGGCCTGATCGACCGCCGACTGGGAGACGAAATGGCTCTGGCCGAGGGTCTGGCTGCGCTCGAATTCCTGTTTCGTAAGCCGTTCCTGGGCGGCGGCGGCGCGCGTGGTTTCGCTGGCGGCGGCCTGAGCAGCCTGGGCGGCGGCGAGTTGGGCGGCGGCCTGGGCCAGGCTACGCGGGTCGAGACTGGGAGATTTGGCCGGTTCCAGTATGGCGACAACCTGGCCTTTGCGTACCGGGTTGCCAACCTTGAGGTCGATGCGGCGGACATAGCCGGCCGACGGCGCAGATACGATATAGCGCTCGCGCACCCGGGTCTTGCCTTCCTCTTCGATAGTGACTTCAAGCGGGGCTTTCTTCGCCTCGGCGACATCGACCGGGACGGGGCGCGGCATAAAACCGTAGGCGAGGGCCGCCGCGATGGCCAGCGCCAGGCTCAGGAGTCCGATTCGTCCGCGCATCATTATTGTTTATTCCCTTGTCTTCAAAACGGCCACCAGGTCCAGTTTGACCAAGGCGCGCCAAGCCAACACCCCGGAGACAATGGCGGAAACCAGGACCACCGAGGCGGCCATGGCGTAATTGTAGTGCTCCAACACCAGGGGCAGGCGGTAGAGTTCGGAATTGAATGACAGCACCAGTACGCCACACAGACCGATGCCAACCAGAAAACCGACCGGGATGGCGGCCAAGGTTAGGGTGCCCAACTCGCCGAGCAGGATGTAGCCAATCTCGACCCGGGTGAAACCGAGCACCCGCAAGCTGGCCAGTTCCCGGCCCCGTTCCGAGACAGCGATGCGCGCCGAGTTGTAGACCACGCCGAAGGCGATGCTGGCCGCGAGCAGGGCGGAGATCATATTAAAGAACAGGACGAACTCGCCCATGGTGGCGTTGAAACTGCGGATGGCGTTGGCGTGGGCGACCTGACCCAGCACACGGGGTCGGCCTTGCAGTTGTTTGTAGATTTCAGGTTCGGCGCCGGGGTCGTGCGATAGGTAGACGCCGGAGATGACATTGCCTTCCCTGAGCAGACTGTTGAGCGTGTCGCGCTGCATGTAGGCGGAGACGCCGAGATACTGCTTGGTGATGCCGAGCACCGGCGCCTCAACTGTGCGCCGATTGCCCTCCAGCACCTCGACGGTCAGCCTGTCGCCGGGCTTCACATGTAATATGCGGTTGGCCAGGTGGTCGGTCAGCACCACGCCGCCCGGCGGCACATGGACCGAATTCAGATGACTATCCAAGGCATGGTGCAGAATGCCGTCCGGCTCGATGCCATAAAGCGCGGCGCGATACCGGTGCTGAGCGAAACGCAAGTTGGCCGGTACATCACGAAAACCTTCCACACGACGCACGCCGGGCAGCCTGGCGATTTCATGCAGGGCGGCAATCGAGGTTGGATCGGTGAAAGTGACGGCCAGGTCTTCACGCGCCGACAGGTTGAACTGCACGTCGAGCATATATTCCACCGCGCCGCGCTGGTAGTCGCCGACCATCATCAAGCCACAGGCGCAGGCAATGCCGAGCACGGTCAGCGTCGATTTCCAGGGTCGCCGTTCAATATGGCGCAGGATCATGCGCGATGGCTGGCTGAGCCAGCGCTGCAAGCCGATGCGTTCGATCAGCGTGGCGCGGTAGACCACCGGCGTGTCGGGACGCATACCCTCGGCCGGCGGCAGACGCATGGCACGGCCGACGGTAAGCAGGGTGCCGCTCGCCGCCGCGACGCCGGCGACCAAGAAGGCGATGACGATAACCATGGGCCGAAGGACATAGTCCAGATAAGGGAAGCGGTAAAAATTCATGTACACCTGCGACAGACTGACCCCGAACCATGCGCCCAGCGCGATGCCCATCAAGACGCCGAGCAGGGCGATGGCCAGCACCATCTTGAGAAAATGCGTGCCAATCGCCAGGTCGCCATAGCCGAAGGCCTTGAGGATGGCGATCTGATCGCGTTGAGTGGCAATCATGCGGCTTACCACGACATTGAGCAGAAAGGCCGCGACGCCGAGGAAGATGGCCGGGAACAGGGTGGCTGTGGTCTTGAGCTGTTTCAGTTCCTCGGTCAGGAAGCGGTTGGAAAACTGGTACTCGCGGCCGTAGGCGCCGATGCCACCGTAGGCTGCGAGCCGCTCATCAATGCGCTCGATCACGGCTTGGGTTTCGGCGCCTGGCGTCAGGGTGACGCTGACCTCGTTGAAGGCGCCGTCCATATCATTGGCGATGGCCAGGGCGTGGCGACCCATCCAGAGCACGCCATAGCGCTGGAAGTCCGGGAACATGGCGCCGGGCGCGATCTGGTAAACGTATTCGGGCGACATGGCGACGCCGGACAGGATCAAGGTTTGCCGCTTGCCGTTGACAATTGCGCCCAGGCGGTCGCCGGGGTTCAGCTTGTGGGCGTCGGCGAAGGTGTCGCTGACCACCGCCTCGTTTTCGCTGTACGGCACAGGCAGACGGCCGCGCTTGAGGTGTAAGCGATTGAGTCTAGGCGCGCCGTGGTCGGGCAGCGAGGCGATCATGCCGACCGCCGGATCGGCAAAACCGGGGACTTCGAGCTTGGCCAGGGTCACAACACGGGTCTCCAGCGCCGCCACGCCGGGGATGTCGGCCAGCCGTCCGGCCAATGATTCGGGGGCGCGTTTGAGCGCGGCGAACACCTGGCTGAAGCCATAGTCGCGGTAGAAGCGGTCGCGCGTGGTGAGCAGCGAGTCGTAGGTCGATAGCGCCATCACCAGGGTCGCCACGCCGCCCATAATGACCGCAGCGATGGCCAGTACCTGGCCGCGCATCAGCCAGAGATCACGGAGCAGTTTGCGGTCGAGGACGGTCATGGGTCACCAGCTCAATTCGCGAGCCGCCTTTTTGTGGGTATTGCGCCGTTCCTCGACGATTCTTCCGTCGAACAGGCGAATCACCCGGTCGGCCATGTCGGCGATACCGGCGTTATGGGTGATGAGTACGGTCAGGGTGCCCAGCTCGCGGTTCACCTTTTCCAGTGCCTCCAGCACCACCACGCCGGTCTGCGAGTCGAGCGCCCCGGTCGGCTCGTCGCACAGCAGCACCGCCGGGTTCTTGGCGATGGCGCGGGCGATGGCCACGCGTTGCTGCTCGCCGCCGGAGAGCTGGGCCGGAAAGTGGTCCAGCCGCTCGCCCAACCCCACCTGGAGCAGGGCGGCCTCCGGCGTCATTGGAGCGCGGGCGATCTCGGTTACGGCGGCAACGTTTTCGCGCACGGTGAGGCTGGGGATGAGGTTATAGAACTGGAACACAAAACCGACGTGGTGGCGGCGGTAGTCGGTCAGTTCCTTGTCGCCGGCCTTGGATAAATCCAGGTCGCGGTAGCGCACCGTGCCCGAGGTGGCGGTATCCAGCCCGCCCAGGATGTTGAGCAAGGTCGATTTGCCGCTGCCCGAGGGGCCGAGCAACACCACCAGCTCGCCGGCCGAGAGCGACAGGTCCACGCCGCGCAAGGCTTGTACGGCAACATCCCCCATGGGGTAGACCTTGGTCAGGCCCTGGGTGTTGAATATCGTCTGAGTCATCTCCGAATGATAGGGCATGTGATGACGGACCATGTTTGACCTAAATGCTTGGGTATAATCGGCGCCATGGAAAATACGACCCCCGCCTTCCCCAAGCTCATACCCTTACCCGCGATCCAGCGTCCGGCCGACATTCCGGTCGACACGCTGGCCGAGGTCAAGTCAGCGACCGACCTGCCGGGGCGTTTGCTGCTCGGCGACCTGCGGCCGGAATCGTTCAAGCATGAGAAGAAAGGCTGGTCCGCCGAGTGGCGCGATGCCGACGGCCACAACGCCAAAATCCGCTACGCCGGCGGCCTGTCGTCGCTGGAATTGAGCTACGACGGCGACGAGGTGGCCACCCTGGTCACGGCCGAGCGTTTTGTTGAACTGGCCCAGACCATCCAGAACATCCACCCCGGCGTCTGGCTGAGCAAACTTGCCGAGAAGCTGGAGGCTCGCTACAACCTGCGTATCTTCCCGCATCGGGAAGAGGATGCGGTGGCTGGCGATTTTCCGGACGGGCATCTGCTCAGCTTGGTCATGCCGGTGCCAGCCGACCGGCTGATGGACCTGTTCGACCTGCACAAGAAGCTGCAATCCGATGCCGCCATTCGCGGCGCTATCGACGGTTATGCGCGCTATGGTTTCAGCGTTGTAAACTATCTCGAAGGCCCCAATCCCGCCATGCTCAACCACCCCGTCGGCCTGGTGCTGAACCATGTCAACGCCCTGGGTACGCCGGCCGCCGAGATGCCGCTGCGCGAAGAGAACGAGGAGGGTGCGACGGCCTGGACCTTGCAACGCAGCCACTATGTTTATGTGGCGCATTGCTATTTGCGCGACGCGGCGCGTTTCGTTGACCGCCTGGCGGGCGCGGGTTTTATCGCCGCCGTCGATCTCGCCAAGGAGGGCTGGCCGAGCGGTCCGGAATTCGGCGCGGCAATCATGCCCTTCGGTTACGAATACGCCGCGACCAACGCTTGGTGGTTCGACCGGCAAGGCCGCCGGCGCATGTTCTACCCCCGCTTCGCCGATGCCGATGAGCGTAACCGGATAGGCGGCAACAGCGGCGACATCTGGCTCAAGGCCTTGATCCGCGATGCGGCCAAGGCGGCCGAATACTGCCGGTCCGACACCCTACGCGTGTTCGCCGAGGGCCTATCGATGGCAGAAGGCCGGCCGCAAGGCCCGGCAGGGCGTCAATAGCCCCAGAAGCACTCCCAGCGTATCTCCGGCCAGCTCGCGTCGGCCTCGACGACATCGAATATGGCGTAATCGACCAGCTTGGTATTGCGTTCCACGGACGCCTTCAGCAAATGGCCGTGCGGGCCGAGGAAGGCAATCACCTTGCCAGGCGTTTCGCCGCTGCCTTGCTTGCGGGTGACTACGGCGACCTCCCGGTCGGCCAGACGTAGCAGTGTTCCGGGCGGGTGCAGGCCGAGCCGGCGCAGAAGCAGTAGGGCGAAATGGCTGTCTAGTCGACCGCGTTCGTCGCCGAATATCTGCTTGAAGGCCGAGCGGGCGGATAAGGCGGGGCGATAGCGTCGGCCGCGTATCTTGGCGCCATAGAAATCGGCGATCCGGATAATTCGCGCCGCGCTGCCGATGGCGTCACCACACAGGCCATTCGGGTAGCCGCTGCCATCGAGATTTTCATGATGCTGGCCTACCGCCGTCAGCCAATCTTGGTCTCTGAGGCCGCTAGTTTTCAGCAAATTCAAGCTGTCCTGGGGGTGGTGGGCGATCGAATCGCGTTGTGTCTGGTTGCTGAAGTTTTGCCGCTCGGTCAGCTCGCCATGCAGGCGCATTGCGGCGATATTCATGGTCAGCGCGGCGTGCACGGTGACATCGATGAGCGGGTCATCCGGCGCGGACATCTGTTCGGCCATGTCCAGGGCAATCAAGGCGGTCAGCAGACAATGGCGCGCCGCCGGATCGGCCATCGGCAACAATCGCATCAGGCCGAGGCAGGCATCGTGATCTAAACGGGCCAGGGACTTGATCTCATGGCCAAGGATACGGATCGTCGGTTCCAGCCGCTCAGTGCCGACCGCATTGAACGCCAATGGGAAGTTCCGTACCAGACGCCGCAGGCGGGCGCTCATATCGGCGTCGGCGCCAGTGGCTTCTCGGAACAGCGGCCGGTCCATGAGCTTGGCCAGGTGTTCCGCATCGGCGAGCATCATGCCGGCGCGGGCGATCAGGACGCCGGATACCGTGTACAGGTCCCAGGGCAGGGACTGGCCAAGCATGGAGTCGTCTAGCGTTACTGGGCGAAGCGGCATGTGATTAGGCGGGATGGGGCGATGCACGATATTATCCCACCCGGTATACCAGCCATATATGAGAACCATGACTACCCACGCCATGAACAATCAGGAAGTTGCCTTGCTTCGCAACGAACTCGAAATGCTGATGCAGGAGCGGCAGATACTTTTACGGGTGGCCGGCGCGGCGGCGTTGCTGGCCGCCAACCTGGACGTCGCGTCCATGCCACGCGATCAGCAGACCGTCGACGTTGCTGAAATACTGGGCGAAAGTCTCAACGGCCTGTCGGAAGAGACCCTTAACGATGCCTTGCAAAAGGTACAGGCGAAGATCGAGGCCTGAGCGGGTCAGCAGATTCGCGGTAGCGGATCGTCTTCCAGTTCGCCCAGTATGCGTCGGCCACCCAGTTCGGTTGCCAGTATCACGCCCGGTTTGCCGCTCTCGATGCGGCCAATGACGGCCGCCGCAGCGCCGCCGGGCAGCGCCCGCCAACGCGCCAGCGCCTCGGTCGCATCGGCCGCCGAGACCACCGCCACCACCCGACCTTCGCAGGCCAGGTAATAGGGGTCGTAACCCAGCATCTCGCACACCGCCGTAACCGTGTCCCGCACCGGGATGGCGGTCTGCTGCAAGGCTACGCTGTAGCCGGTGGCGTGGGCGATCTCATGGCAGACGGTCGCCAGACCGCCCCGGGTCGGGTCGCGCATGAACTTCAAGCCAGGCCTATCCCAGACCGCCCGGCACAGCGGCAGCACCGAGGCGGAATCGGAACGCAGGTCGCCGGACAGGCCGAACTGCTCGCGGGCCAGCATGACCGCGATGCCGTGATCGCCGACCGGCCCCGAGACCAGCACGGCGTCGCCGGGGGTGATACGTTTCATGTCGAGCACCGTTGTGGCGCGGCGCAGGCCGATGCCGGTCACCGACAGATACAGGCCGCCACCTTCGCCGCGCCGCACCACCTTGGTATCGCCGGCGGCCACGACCGCGCCGTTCTCCTTGGCCGCGGCCGCGAAGCTGGCGATCAGCCGATCCAGTAACGCGGTTTTCAGACCTTCTTCGATGATCGCCGATAGGGTGAGGTAACGCGGCTGGGCACCGGCCACCGCCAGATCGTTGACCACCCCATGTACCGCCAGCGAACCCAGGTTGCCGCCGGGAAACTCCAGCGGCTGGACGGTAAAGCCATCCGTGGTGACCAGGATGTCGCCGGCCAGGTCAGGCAGTAGAACGGCGTCGGCGTCGGTATCCAGGGCCGGATTGGCCAGATGGCGGGCGAAGACATCGTCGATCAGCTCGCGCATGTAGCGGCCGCCGTTGCCGTGGGCGAGTAGGATGCGAGGCTCATTCATGGCGGAAAAGATACTCCATAACCTGACCGAGGCCGAGGCCGGCATCGTTGACCGGGATGCGTTCGGGCAGATGCACACGAAAGCCCGCCGCCCGCAAAAGGCTGACCGCCGACTCGGTCAGCAGCCGGTTCTGGAACACGCCGCCGGTCAAGCCCACGTCGGCGGCGCCGGTCGCCTCGCGCAGTTTCACGGCCTGATCTAGTAATGCGCCGGCCATGGCGCCATGGAAGCGCGCCGCCCGGTCGCCCGGTGCCAGTGTGCTGTCGGTCAGCATCGGCAGCAGGACCGACCAGTCGCTACGCAGGATGCTGTCCGGATCGGCTGCCAGCGGCAGTTCGACCCTGGTTTTGTCGTGAGTTACCGCAGATTCCAGCCGCATCGGCCCTTCGCCTTCGAAACTGCCCTGAGTGCAAACCCCGGTCAAGGCCGCCGCCGCATCGAACAGCCGGCCCACCGAGGTGCTGACCGGGCTGTTGAGACCGCGCTCCCAGGCTTGCCTGAGCAGGTCCGGGGCGAAGGCCGCCGGTTGGCCGCATTGCCACAACAACGCCGCCGCCGAGCGCCACGGTTGCCGCCCGGCCTGGTCGCCGCCGGGTAGACGGAACGGCCGGAAACTGGCCTTATGCCGCCATCTTCCTGGCTGACCAACAAAACACTCGCCACCCCACAACTCGCCGGCCTCGCCCAGACCGACGCCATCCCAGGCAAACACGATCCAGTCCTTGACCGCCGGGAATTCCCAGGCCAGGGCCGAGGCATGGGCATGATGATGTCGGACCTCGGTGACCGGCAACCCGGTTTGCCGTGCCCAGGGCCGATAGCCGTAGCCAGGGTGACAATCGAGCAGTAAACGGCTGGCGCGAACCCGATAGAGCCGTTGCAGGTCGTCGGCGACCCGGACCATCGTCTCCAGACTGCGCGCCGCATCCAACTCGCCGAGGTGCGGCGAGATCACCGCCCGATGGCCCCAGGCCAGACAGACGGTATTCTTCATGTGACCACCCAGGGCCAACAGCGGTTCGAGCAATTCACCGGGCAGGTCGATTTCCAGCGGCGCCAGGCCACGGCCCAGGCGGATGGGCCGTGGCTTGCCGGCGATCATCCGGTAAACGGAGTCGTCGGTCGGCCGGACTATGGGTCGGTTGTGGTGCAGGAAGGCATCGGCGATCAGCGCTAGTCGGGTTTGCGCCTCGGCGTTATCGGTCAGCACCGGCTCACCGCTGAGGTTGCCGGAGGTTGCCACCAACGGCCGAGCAAAGCCTTCCAGCAACAGGTGATGGAGCGGCGAGTAGGGCAGCAGACAGCCAATTTCGGCCAGGCCGGGGGCGATGAGCGGCGACAGCACGCAGGCGTTATTCATGGTCAGCAAGACAATCGGCCTGGCCGGCGAGGTCAACAACGCCGCCGCCTCGGGCGCTAATTGCACGGCCTCGGCCAACGCCAGGCCATCGGCCGGGAACATAACCGCCAGCGGCTTGGCCGGCCGGCTCTTGCGCCGGCGCAACTCGGCCACGGCGGCGTCATCGACGGCATCGCACAGCAGGTGATAACCGCCCACGCCCTTCACCGCGACGATGCGCCCCGCCTTCAGCGCGGCCACGGCGGCGGCCAGCGCAGCGTCGTCACCGGTTATCCGGCCTTGGGCGTCAGCGAATTCCAGATGCGGCCCGCACACCGGGCAGGCCGTTGGCTCGGCATGAAAGCGCCGGTCCAGCGGGTCTTGATACTCCCTCAAGCAATCCGGACACAGCGGAAAACCCGCCATCGCCGTATTCGGCCGATCATAGGGCAGGGCGGCGATCAGCGTATAGCGCGGCCCGCATTGAGTGCAGTTGATGAACGGATAGCCGTGGCGCCGGTCGGCCGGGTCGCGCAGCTCGTGCAGGCAGTCATCGCAGGTGAACCAATCGGGCGGCACATGAATATCCGCATCGACGCCTGGGTCACTGGGCAAAATGACAAAGGTCGCGCAGCCCTCAAAACGCGCCACCACGTCCAGGGCTAGATGCGGCCAGGCGATGCTGGGCGCCCGTTCGATCAGCCCACGTCTAAAGTTGGACAGATTGTCGATTGAACCTTCAGCATGAATCACCACCGTCCCGGCCGCGTTCTTCACCCAGCCGCGCACCCCCAGCTCATGCGCCAGCCGATAAACGAACGGCCGATAACCCACCCCTTGCACCTGGCCGGAAAGATCAAAACGGCGCGCGACCGCTTCAGACATCCAGCGGGCTCACCACGCCCCGGCCGCCCTTGTTCATATTTGCGCACTCGCGCTGGCCAAAATCCACATCCTTCACCCGCAAGCGGCAGCACTCCATCAGCCCCGTCGGCAAGCGTTGCGGCGGCTTCGCCCACACCACGTTATCCAGCCACGGCAGATCAATTTCCAACACCTCACGGTACAGAAACAGCAGCGCAGACAACGCCTGATTCTGAGTCGAGGCCG
>PFGT01000083.1:0-12039 GCA_002782005.1 Hydrogenophilales bacterium CG12_big_fil_rev_8_21_14_0_65_61_21
CATAGCCGTTCAGCAGTGCGACCGGCACGCCTAGCAGTATCACGCCGAGAAGGAACAACATGGCCCGAAAGATAGGTTCGATCTTGAGGTCGCGCCAGGCCGTCAAAATGTCGCACGGGTGGCGGATGGCCCAGAGTAATGCGCCGACGGACAGCACGCTGGTTAGGGCGGTGGAGGTTTGCAGGGCGACACCCAGGGCCAGCGCATACCATGACCAACCGTCGAAATTCTTGAACAAGCTCATCCTCCGATGCGATCTTCGAGCCACTTCAATTCCGCAGCCGGCCATTTGTCTTCAAGTCTGGCGAGCTTGTCGGCATCGGCGAAGCGCGGCGGCCTGGCCTTCACGGTCAGCCGGATGAAGTGGTGGTTGAAGGTGTCCAGCGCGATGTGCATGGGCCGGATGTCACCCTGCTCGATCGAGCGTTTCTTGCTGCGCAGGTAAAGGTCGAAATCGGCGCCCTGCATGGCCTCGTCCCAGGGGCCGAGCTTGTCCAGGCCGGATCGGGTCATCATCACGGTGTTGCCGACGAAGCCTTCGGCGGCCTGCAATCTGAACCTGCTGTAACGGTCGGTACAGAAGCCGTTCCAGTCGCCGTAGTACATCCAGCGATGCATCAGTCTGAGGCTGAAGTTTGTGACGCCGATCAGGGAGCAGACGCCCTTGATTCGCTGCCAGCGCCGCTTGATCGTCTGCGTCGCCGCCCTAGTTTCAAGTTGCTCGATGCCGCAGCAGGTCGCGACCTCCAGGTTGTTCGCAGTCATGTTGTCCATCAGGTGGCGGTCCCAGTCCGGGCTGACGATGATATCGTTGTTGAGGAAGCCCAACCAGTCGCCCTGGGCGATGGCCAGGCCCTGGTTCTGGCTGACCGGGTAGGAATAATTCACCGGGTTGCGAATGACCTTTGCACCGATGCTTTCGAAGAATTCGGCGCTGCTGTCGGTGGAGGCGTTGTCGATGATGATCAACTCGAATGGTGTGGCCGTATAGCGCTTGAGGTGCTCCCAGAACAGCCGGTTGACCGGCAATTGGTTATGTATGGCGGTGATGATGCTGAGCATGGTGTTCCTGTGGGAAAATGAAGGCCATGCCTTCCGACTGCCCGAAATAACCGATCCCCATGCGTATCCTGGTCGTCAAGACGACATCGCTGGGCGACCTAGTCCACATGCTGCCCGCGCTGACCGAGGCCGCTACTGCACTGCCCGGCTTGCGTGCCGACTGGGTGGCCGAGGAAGGGTTTGCAGCGGTTCCAGCCTTGCACCCGGCCGTTGACCGGGTAATTCCGGTTGCTTTGCGCCGCTGGCGGAAAAGTCCGCTTTCAGGCGCTGTGCGGCGGCAATGGGGCGAGTTCATCACATCCTTGCGTTCGGAAAATTACGATCTGGTGCTGGACAGCCAGGGCCTGCTGAAAAGCGCCTTGCTGGCGGTCCTCGCGCACGGTCCGCGCGCCGGGCTCGATTTTGCCAGTGCGAGGGAGCCTTTGGCGAGTCTTGTTTATCGCTACCGCTATTCGGTCCGACCGGAATTACACGCCATTACCCGTAATCGCCTGCTCACGGCGCAGGCCCTGGGCTATGCCATGGCGGCTGAGGCTGCGTTCAGTTATGGCGTAGTTCCGCTGGCGGCCGGGGCGCTGGCGCTGCCGGATCGGTTTGTGCTGGCGCTGCATGGCACCGCACGGCCAGAAAAGGAATATCCGGAGGCGGCTTGGCGGGAACTGATCGGCCGGGTGACCGCAACGGGTATGCCTGTGTTGTTGCCCTGGGGTAACGAACGGGAGCAGGCTCGGGCCGAGCGTCTGGCGGCGGCTAGTCCCGGAGCGCGGGTGCTGCCCAGGCTGAATCTGGCGGCTATGACGGCGGTGTTAGGTCGAGCCAGCGTGGTGGCGGGCGTGGATACCGGGTTGATGCATCTGGCGGCGGCCTTTCGCAAGCCGGGTATTGGGCTTTACCCGGCGACGCCGCCGGCCCGTTTTGGCGCCTGGTCTGAGCCAGGCGCGCCGGTCATTGAAAATCTAGCCGATGCGGACGACTTGGCGCCGCTGAAGTTGGCCGAGAAGCTGGAGAAGTTGCTGGTTCAGCGGGTTTGAGCCGCAGATACGAGGAAGATTACGACGCTACCAGCGTATGAAGCCCACGAATGCGCGGTGCAATTTTGCCCATTAAGTTGCGAGTGGCCGTTCGCATGTCGTACTCGCTTTGCAGGTTCAGCCAGAAACGCGGCTCCATTTTGAAATATAACCCAAGCCGTAGCGCGGTATCGGCGGTAATGGGCCGTGTGCCATGCACAAGATCGCTGATCCGGCTGGGCGAAACGTCGATGTCGGCCGCGAGCCTGCGGGCGCTAATACCCATAGGCTTCATAAACTCTTCCAGCAGGATTTCGCCGGGGTGAATCTCATCAAGTAGTTGTTCCATTTCTGTTCTCCTTCTGAGCGCTAGTTAGTGGTAATCAACGATTTCAACGCGATGCGCTCCATCTTCGCGCCACTCAAAACATACCCGCCATTGATCGTTAATGCGGATACTGTGCTGCCCTTTACGGTCGCCCTTCAGCCCTTCCAGTCGGTTGTCGGGCGAAATTCTCAAGCTGCCTAGCTCTCTGGCCGCGTGCAATTGCAGCAGCTTGCGGCGGGCTACCCGCTCAATGTTCGAAAACCGGCCTACATTTTGACTGTTGAACAGCGCTTCGGTATCAGGGCAGGTAAACGAACGGATCATGCGCGATGCTGTTCTGTGATGCGGAACCTGTCAAGCGGATTCCGTTGTGTCCAGGCTAAGCGGTCTTGTTTATCTCATAGGCGCTAGTTCGCGAAGGTTGTCAACGGCTATAAATTGGCCTATTAGCATCATAAATCTGGACAGATCGGTGCATTTTGCGGCAGAATTCGCCCGCCTCAACTCGCCCAGGCGGCTCAATCCGATGCCCAGAAAGCGCACATCCAGACCGGCGGTTCAGAATCCACCAGTGAAAGTCCGCAAAATATTGGTTCTGCATGGTCCCAACCTGAATTTGCTGGGTAGCCGCGAACCCGAACATTACGGCAACCAGACCCTGGCCGACATTAATCGGGCCATGAAAGAGCAGGGCCAGGCGGTCGACGTCGCGGTGGACTGTTTTCAGAGCAATGCCGAGCATGCGCTGATCGAGCGTATCCATGCCGCGCGCGACGAAGATATCGATTTCATCATCATCAATCCGGCCGCCTTTACCCATACCAGCGTCGCCCTGCGCGATGCCCTGGCGGCGGTAAAAATCCCATTCATCGAGGTGCATCTGTCCAATGTCCATGCCCGCGAGACCTTCCGCCATCATTCGTACCTTTCCGACCTGGCGGTGGGCGTCATCAGCGGGCTGGGGGCGAGCGGTTATCTGTTCGCCCTGGGCTATGCGCTCCACGCCTTGGAGAAAGACTAAATGGATCTGCGCAAGCTGAAAAAACTCATCGACCTGGTGCAGGAATCCGGCATCGCCGAGCTGGAAATCAGCGAAGGCGAGGAAACGGTACGGATTACCCGTACCGTGGCCGGCGGCGGCAACTTTTATTCCATGCCGGTCGGCGGTATGCCGATGATGGCCGCCGCCGCCCCGGCGGTCGCCGCCGCCCCGGCGGTCGCCGCCGTAACCGCGCCGGCGGCTGAAGAGCCGGCCGCACCGGATGGCCATATGGTCAAGTCGCCGATGGTGGGTACCTTCTATCGTTCGCCGTCGCCCGGCGCCAAGTCCTTCGTCGAGGTGGGCCAACAGGTCGCTACTGGCGACACCCTGTGCATTATCGAGGCCATGAAGCTGATGAACGAGATCGAGGCCGAAGTGGGCGGCACGATCAAGGCGGTCCTGGTCGAGAACGGCCAGCCGGTCGAATATGGCGAGCCGCTGTTCATCATTGGTTGATTTAGTGAGGGGTGAGTAGAGAAGGCTGAGGGGCAAGGCTGGCCTTGCTGTTTTTTCACTCCTGACCTATCACCCCTAACGACTCACTGGACAAAGTCATGTTCGATAAAATTCTGATTGCCAATCGAGGCGAGATCGCCTTGCGAATTCAGCGTGCCTGCCGCGAGATGGGCATCAAGACCGTGGCGGTGCATTCCGAGGCCGACGCCGAAGCCAAATATGTTCGCCTGGCCGACGAATCGGTCTGCATCGGACCGGCGCCATCCGCCAAAAGTTATCTAAACGTCCCCGCACTCATCGCCGCCGCCGAGGTGACCGATGCCGAGGCCATCCACCCCGGCTACGGTTTTCTGTCTGAGAACGCGGACTTCGCCGAGCGGGTCGAGCAGTCCGGATTCGTCTTTATCGGCCCACGTCCCGACACCATCCGCCTGATGGGCGACAAGGTATCAGCCAAGGATGCCATGAAGGCCGCCGGCGTGCCCTGCGTGCCTGGTTCCGACGGCGCCCTGGGCGAGGATACCGACGAGTGGCTCAGGCTGGCCAATGACATCGGCTACCCGATCATCATCAAGGCGTCCGGCGGCGGCGGCGGTCGCGGTATGCGGGTGGTGCATACCGACGCGGCCTTGATCCAGTCGGTGCAGATGACCCAGAACGAGGCCGGCGCGGCCTTCAATAATCCAACCGTGTACATGGAGAAATACCTGCAGAATCCGCGCCACATCGAGTTCCAGATACTAGCTGACGAACACGGCAACGCCGTCCACCTGGGCGAGCGCGATTGCTCGATGCAGCGCCGCCATCAGAAGATACTGGAAGAGGCGCCGGCCCCCGGCCTGGATGTGAAACTCAGGAACAAGATCGGCGAGCGTTGCGCCGAGGCCTGCCGCAAGATCGGCTACCGCGGCGCCGGCACCTTCGAGTTCCTGTATGAGGACGGCGAGTTCTTCTTCATCGAGATGAACACTCGGGTTCAGGTCGAGCACCCGGTTACCGAGCTGATCACCGGCATTGACATTGTCCAAGAGACCATCCGCATCGCTGCCGGCGAAAAACTCTCGGTCAAGCAGAAAGACATCCAGTTTCGCGGCCATGCCATCGAGTGTCGGATCAACGCCGAGGACCCCTATACCTTCGTGCCGTCGCCCGGCCGCATCACCCTCTACCATGCTGCCGGCGGCCCCGGCATCCGGGTCGATTCGCATGTCTTCCAGAACTACTATGTGTCGCCGCATTACGATTCCATGATCGGCAAGCTGATCGCTCACGGCGCCAGCCGCGAGCAGGCGATGGCCCGGATGCGGATCGCCCTGTCCGAGATGATCGTTGAAGGCATCAAGACCAACATCCCGCTGCATCAGGACCTGCTGTCCGATGCCGGGGTATTGCAGGGCGGCATGTGCATCCATTATCTGGAGCAAAAACTCGCTGCCAAGAAAGGCTAGGTGGCGTTGGTGACTTGGCTGTCCCTCAAACTGGCGGTCGATGGCGATCAGGCCGAGGCGCTCTCCGACGCGCTATTGGCGGCGGGCGCGCTGGCTGTATCGACCGAGGACCGCGATGCCGGCACCGAGGCCGAGGAGGCGCAGTTCGGCGAGCCGGGCCTGGCCGATCTGAAATCCTGGCGTCATAACTGGGTCGTGGCGCTGCTCGATGGTGATGCCGACGTGCCGGCCCTGTTGGCCAGTCTGAATCTGCCCGAACCAATTGAATATCGGCTGGAAACGGTGGCCGAGCAGGACTGGGTCCGACTGACCCAATCCCAGTTCGATCCTATCCGCATCGCCGATCGGCTTTGGATCGTGCCCTCCTGGCATGAAGCGCCGGATGTCGATGCTATCGCCATCATCCTCGACCCCGGTCTCGCCTTCGGCACCGGCAGTCATCCCACCACCCGGTTGTGCCTGCAATGGCTGGAGGCCAATCTGCGCCCTGGCGAGACGGTGCTGGACTATGGTTGCGGCTCGGGCATCCTGGCCATCGCGGCGGTCAAGCTGGGCGCCGGCCGGACGGTTGGCGTGGACATCGATCCACAAGCCGTGGAATCGGCCCGCGACAATGCCGCGCGCAACGCGGTCGAGGCCGATTTCCGGTTGTCCGGAGACCTGCCAGAGGGCGATTACGATGTCGTGGTCGCCAATATCCTGACCAATCCGCTCAAGGCCCTCATGCCCCTGCTGGCGGCGCGCACCCGGCCTGGCGGCCGCATCATCCTGTCCGGTATCCTGGAGGCCCAGGCGGACGAGGTGGCGGCGATCTATGCGGCGGCCTTCGTGATGCGGCTCGAAGCGGTCGACGAGGGCTGGGCCCTGTTGACAGGTATGCGGCGATAAGGGCATTTTGCGGGCTATGACCGAGCGCCCCGACTGACCATGTTGACCACCTGCCCAGAGTGTCGCACCACCTTTCGCGTCGTTCGCGAGCAGTTGGAGTCGCGCTGCGGTCTGGTGCGTTGCGGCTATTGTCGGGCGGTGTTCAATGCTTACGATACGTTGCTGCCGGAGTTCGAGGCGCCGCTGTCGGCCGCGGTCGATGAAAACCCGCCAGCCGATATTCCAATCGATGGGCTACCGCCCGAGGCTGTCGTCGAGCCGGTTGTCGAACCTACTCCAGCCGAGCCGGCCGCCATCCCGGAGGCGGATGAAGAACCCATGCCGCATGAGACTCATGGCCCGGAACCGGCCGATGATGACACGTTTGCCGTGCTGGGCGGCGAGATTCCACGGCTGGACGCCTACCGGCCCGAGCCGGATTCGCCCTTGCCAATGCTGCGGCCGGATGAAACGCCCGATGCCATCCTGCTTTCCGATCTACCGACCCGTGACCGGATCGAGCCTGAGCGCCGCCTCTGGAAACCGGTATTGTTCGGTCTGTTGAGCCTGCTGCTGGCCCTGACGTTGCTTGGTCAACTGGCCTATTGGTTGCGCGGGCCTATCGTGGAATGGTTGCCCGAGGCCCGGCCGACCTTCGAACAGGCCTGCCGGAATCTGGACTGCCGGATTCCGCTGAGCCGGCAACTGGAGCAGATCAAAGTCGAATCCTCGGCCTTGGAAAGTGACCCTGAACAACCCAACCGGGTCAAGTTGAAGGTCGATTTCAGCAACCGCTCGCAGGTGGTGCAGGCCTGGCCGTGTTTCATCCTGCGGCTCAGTGATCTGCGTGGTTCGTCCCTGGCGCGGCGCGTCTTTTGGCCTAAGGATTATTTGCCCAAAACGAAGCGGGAAAGCGCCGGTATGGCGGCCATGAGCGAGATGGAATTCCAACTCGATCTCGATCTCGGCGGCCTCTCGGCAGCGGGCTATGAGGTCAAGCCGCTATACCCCTGAGTGGCGGTCGGTCACCGCTACAATCGTCTTGCCCCTCTGCGGTACGGGAGGGATAATCGCCGACCTTTTATCAACCCGCCTTATTCTCGGGGGAATGGGCCATGTCTGATCTGGCGCGCGCTACTGTTCTCACCAAGACCAGCCCGGCGCTGCCGGTGGACTGGTACTTCGACCCAAAGATTTACGAGCTGGAGCTGAGGCTACTGTTCGAAAATGGACCGGGGTACGTGGGACACGAGTTGATGGCGCCCGCCCTGGGCGATTATCACGTCCTGGATTGGCTGCACGGCGGCGGCAAGATGCTGGTGCGCAACGAAGCCGGCGTCGAACTGATGGCTAACGTTTGCCGCCATCGCCAGGCCCGGATACTGAAAGGGCGGGGCAGCGCCAGGAATATCGTTTGCCCGTTCCATCGCTGGACCTATGGCCTGGACGGTCAACTCGTGGGCGCGCCGCAATTTCCCGAGAATCCCTGTCTGCACCTCGGCAAGAAGACACTGCAAGGCTGGAATGGCCTGCTGTTCGAGGGCAGGCGCGACGTCGTCGCCGACCTATCCAAAATGACGGCGGCCAAGGACCTCGATTTTTCCGGTTACGTCTATGACCGCACCGTCATCACCGACTACCAGTTCAACTGGAAGACCTTTATCGAGGTCTATCTGGAGGACTACCACGTCGTGCCTTACCATCCAGGCCTCGGTCACTTCGTCGATTGCGACCAGTTGCAGTGGGAATACGGCGACTGGTGGTCGTTGCAGACCGTTGGCGTCAACCACACCCTGAGCCGGCCCGGCAGCGAGGTTTATAGGCGTTGGAGCGAGCAGGTGTTGCGTTATCGCGAAGGACGTCCCCCTGAGCACGGCGCCATCTGGCTGACCTATTACCCCAACATCATGGTCGAGTGGTACCCGCATACCCTATGCGTCAGCACCATCGTGCCGACCGGAGTGGAGTCCTGTCTCAACGTAGTCGAGTACTATTACCCCGAGGAGGTCGCCCTGTTCGAGCGGGACTATGTCGAGGCCGAGCAGGCCGCCTACCGCGAGACCGCGATCGAGGATGACGACATCTGCTATGGCATGCACAACGGCCGCAAGGCGCTTTACCAGCAGGGCATCAGCCAGGAAGGCCCCTACCAGTCGCCCACCGAGGACGGCATGGTGCACTTCCATGAATGGTACCGGCGTATCGTTGAACCTCACCTTTGACGGTTTTGTATCGCCCCTGGTGGCCGCTTCGCACGGCCATTTGCCTTTTCCGGAGCGGTGTGGAGAATACCTCCGCCGAGAGCGGACAAGGTAGCAAATGAAAATACTAGTGATAGAAGACGACGCCAAGATTGCCTCGTTTGTGGTCAGGGGGCTGCGCCAGGCCGGGTATGAGGTCGAGAACGCGGCGGACGGCAAGGCCGGGCTGGTCGAACTTCGGCGGTCGGCTTGGGATGCTGCGGTGGTCGATATCATGCTGCCCTTCATGGACGGCTTGAGCCTGGTTCAAGCCGCCCGCCAGGCAGGCGTGGCCACGCCGATCATCTTTCTTTCCGCCAAACGCGAACTAGATGACCGGGTCCGTGGCTTGCAGGCCGGCGGCGACGATTACCTAGTCAAGCCATTTGCATTTTCCGAATTACTGGCCCGTTTGCAGGCCCTGATCAGACGGGCCAGCGGTGTGGCGGACCCGGTCAGGCTGATCGCTGGCGATCTGGAAATGGATATGGTACGGCGTACAGTGACTCGCGCCGGGCGTGAAATACTGTTGCAACCGCGGGAGTTCGGCTTGCTGGAATATCTATTGCGGCACCGGGGCAGCGTAGTGTCCAAGACCACCCTGATGGAACAGGTCTGGGACTATAGCTTCGATCCCGAGACCAGCGTGATCGAGACCACGGTCAGCCGGCTGCGCAACAAGTTGCAGGATGGCGCCAATGCCGACGTCGTATTGATTCGCACGGTGCGCGGGGTTGGCTATGTTTTCGGCGGTTGAACGGTTCAAACCTGGCCATACCCTGGCGTTCAAACTCACGCTTTTCTACGCGCTTTTTTTCGGTTTGCTGGCATTGGCCGGCGGCCTATTGCAACTGCAACTGGTGCGCACCCATGTCCTGAGCGAGCTGGATGACGACATTGCCAGACAGAAGGATGTATTCGTCCGGGTAGTCATTCAGGGCGCCGAGTCGACGGCCTTGGCCGACGAATTGCGCGGTTTTGAGACGTCCTGTGGCAAGACTGATTGCTTTGCTCGGCTGACCGACGGCAAAGGCGTTGTACGGTCGTCCACCGATATGTCGTTGTGGCCGGACATGCCCTTGCCCGGACCGCTGCTGTTAAGCCACCCTGGTACGCAATCGCTGTTCTCGACCATCGATCTTCCGGATGACCGGCGCAAGGCCCGCCTGCTATCGGTTTTCATTCCTTCCCACGGCTATTTTCAGTTGGGCGTATCGCTGGCCGAGAGCGAGGCATTGTTCGCCAACTTTCGCCACTACGGCCTGTTAATGCTGGCCACGATGCTAACTTTTGGCCTGGCCATCGGCTGGCTGCTGGCTCGCAAGGCCATGAAAGGCGTTGCGGCGGTGACCCGGGCGTCGCGCAACGTCGCGGCTGGCCGCTTCTCTGAGCGGGTGGCGGTATCCGGATATGGTCGTGAGATCGACGAACTGGTGCGCGCCTTCAACCTGATGGTGGAACGGGTTCAGACGGTGATGGGAGAAATGCGCCAGGTGAACGACAACATCGGCCACGATTTGCGCAGCCCCTTGACCCGCATCCGCGGCATGGCCGAGAGCGCGGCGATTGATTGCGAATCCCATGCCGAGGGGGCCGCCATGGCTGGCGACATCGTCGAGGAATGCGACCATTTGATGCAGATGATCGACACTATGCTGGATATTTCCGAAGCGGAAACCGGGCTGAGCCGGATGCATTTCGAGACCGTCGATATGAACCAGTTGCTCGACCAGGCGATGGATCTGTTCGCCAGCGTCGCCGAGGACAAGGGCATCGCCCTGGCGTTCGACGACAGCGCCGGGCCGGCCAATATCGAGGGCGACCGGCGCAAGCTTCAGCGGCTGCTGGCCAACCTGATAGACAATGCCATTAAATACACCCCAGCGGGTGGTTGGGTGCGGGTCGGCCTGCATCATGAACCCGGCCGAATTTGCATCGAGGTGATCGATACCGGCATCGGCATCGAGGTGGCGAGCCTGCCGCATATCTTTGAACGCTTCTACCGCTGCGACCAGAGTCGGCATCAAGCCGGGAATGGCCTGGGTTTGAGCCTGGCCCAGGCCATTGCCCGTTCCCATGGCGGCGGTATCGCGGTGAATTCGAAACCTGGCGGCGGCAGTGTTTTTAGCCTGATTCTGCCGACTTGATGGGCATGGAGCCAGAATACTCGGCCATTTTGCCGGCGCCGTTCGGCGCGGTTGGCGTGGCTCTGCAGGACAATGTCCTGACCGGCCTCGATTGTCTGCCGCCAGGTACGTCATTGCGGCTGGGCCATGCGGAAATCGCCCTGGAATTGCAGACCTATTTTGCGAATCCCGGACATCGCTTCGATTTGCCTGTGAAACTTGCCGGCACGCCGTTCCGGCGGCGTGTCTGGCAAGCGTTGTTAATGATCCCGCCAGGCGAAACCCGAACCTATGGCGAGCTTGCCGCGCAACTGGCCAGTCGTCCGCGCGCGGTCGGTCAGGCGGTGGCCGACAACCCGATTGCCATCATTGTACCGTGCCATCGGGTGCTGGCGGCGCATGGACTGGGCGGCTTCATGCATGGCCGTGACGGTTTTCCGATCGACGTAAAAAAGTGGTTGCTGCGGCATGAAGGCATCGACATCTGACCCCGAGCTGGACACCTTCTGCGATGCGCTCTGGCTGGAAGACGGCCTCAGCCCGCGCAGTCTGGAGAGCTATCGGCGCGACCTGGCGCAATTCGCCGCCTGGCTGGCGAAGGCGGGCGGCCGGCTAGCCGACGCCGGCGCTGGCGAGGTGCAACAGTTCCTGGCCGACCGGACCTTGCGCCAGGGCGTCGCGGCGCGCAGCCTGGCGCGCCAGCTTTCGGCCTTGAAACGCTATTACCGTTGGCTGTTGCGTCAGGGTCGGCGGACCGATGACCCGACCATCAATATCGAAGCGCCGCGCCTGCCAAGACCATTGCCCAAGAGCCTAACCGAGGCCGATGTCGAGGCCCTGCTGGCGGCGCCAGATGTTGAAGTTCCGCTCGGCCTGCGCGATCGGGCCATGCTGGAACTGCTGTATGCCTGCGGTCTCAGGGTGTCCGAGCTGATCGGTTTGCCGCTGGCGGCGGTGAGCCAGGATATGGGCGTGGCGCGGGTGCTGGGCAAGGGCGCCAAGGAGCGACTTGTGCCGCTGGGCGAGATCGCCCTGGACTGGCTCGAACGTTATCTCGCCGAGAGTCGCCCGGCGCTGCTCGCCGGCCGGCCCAGCGATGCCTTGTTCGTTACCGCGCGGGGCGCGGCCATGAGCCGCCAGGCATTCTGGTATCTGATCAAGCGCTATGCCCGGCTGGCCGGCATCGCCGCGTCGCTCTCGCCGCACACCCTGCGCCACGCCTTCGCTACTCACCTGCTCAATCACGGCGCCGATCTTCGGGTGGTGCAGATGCTGCTGGGCCATGCCGATATTTCGACGACCCAGATTTATACCCATGTGGCGCGCGAGCGGCTGAAGCAATTACATAGCCTGCATCATCCGCGTGGCTGAGTTAGCCCGGGATCGGCCAAATTTCCAACCGGTTGCGGCCGTTGGCCTTGGCCTTTAGCAAGGCTTGGTCGGCTTGGGCGATGGTGTCT
>PFGT01000083.1:12076-12721 GCA_002782005.1 Hydrogenophilales bacterium CG12_big_fil_rev_8_21_14_0_65_61_21
GCAGGCAGAATAGAAACTCCTCGCCGCCATAGCGGAACACGGTGTCGTACTTGCGCAGCACGTTGGCGATGAAGCGCATACCTTGCCGGAGCACGGCGTCGCCGGCTGGATGACCCTGTTCATCGTTAACCCGCTTGAACCAGTCGAGGTCCATAAGACAGATGCAGCAGGGCCGCTGGATGCGGGCGGCACGCTCCTGTTCGGCCTGAAGCCGGGCGATCATGCCGCGCCGGCTGTAGCAGCCGGTCAATGCATCGGTAGACAATAAATCACCGATGATCTCCAGTTGCAGATGACGCAGCTTGTTGTTGACCTTGAGCGCCAGGTCGATGCATCGGTCGTGCAGTTTGGCTGCGGGCCGTTGGCCGGCAATGAGTTTGCCGATCGCCTCGCGGGCGGCGTCATGCAGCGCTTGCTGGATGTCGGCCAGGTCCTGGAAGCTGGCATAGCTGGCCAGCGGGTGCGGCTGGTCGCTGTAGTACCACCGGCCAAAGGGCGAGAGCAGATGGGCGTTTATCGCCAGGTCACTGGTGGCGGGCTGGCCGGCGCAGACCAATACCCGGTTGAATTGCTTGAACCAGGCCAGGTGAGCGGCGATGATATTCTCCAATTCTTCGGAGAGCTTCTGGGTTTTATCGCGATCAA
>PFGT01000052.1 GCA_002782005.1 Hydrogenophilales bacterium CG12_big_fil_rev_8_21_14_0_65_61_21
TGGCGTCAAGTCATTGACTGCGGCACTGCATAGCCGTCATGCCTCGGTCACCGACCCGGTTAGCGGCCTGGCCTTGGATAGCAGCAGCAACCGCGATTCCTGCTACCAATGTCACCCCGGTTCCAAGACCCTGTGTCTGCGCGGCGTGATGGGCAATGCCAAGGCGGCTGACGGTTCGATGGCGATTCAGTGCCAGAGCTGCCACGGCGGCATGAGCAATGTCGGCAAGGCCGGCCGGGTCGGTTGGCTGGAAGAACCCAACTGCCAGTCCTGCCACCACGACGGCCAGCGCGAAGTAAGCGGCGTCGATGCCAGCGGCAACCTCAAGTCCTGGCTGGATTCGACCTTTGCGACCAACGCCAATGCGCCTCAGGCCCCGTTCTCCCTGTACCGGTTCAGCGCTGGTCACGGCGGCTTGCAGTGCGAAGCCTGCCACGGCGCCACCCATGCCGAGTACCCCAGCTCGCATGTCAACGACAACATCCTGTCGATGGACGTGCAAGGCCATGAAGGCACCATCAGCGAGTGCTCGGCCTGCCACAAGACGGTTCCGACCACGGTGAACGGCGGCCCGCACGGTATGCACACCGTTGGACAGGCCTGGGTCAGCAGCCACGAGTCCGCTGCCAAGAATGGCACGGCCGCCTGCGCCTACTGCCACGGCGCTGACTTCCGGGGCGCCCCGCTGTCGGCTACCAAGGTAACCCGTACCCTGTCGGTCGAAGGTGCTACCAAAACCTTCGCGCCAGGCCATCAGTTCAACTGCTACGACTGCCACGACGGCCCTAGCGGGGACTGAACCAATGAGAGAGTGAGAGTGCCAGGAGCGATTACCGCCGACCGGATCGTACCGGTTCGATCGGCGGGCTCCATTTGATCGGGGCGGATTTATTCCGCCCCTTTTTTTATGGTGTCCACTCGAAATTTGAAACGATAGGCCTGGCTGGAACTTTTCCTGGTTAGCACTCTCTATGCCGGAGTGCTAAAATCTCATCAAATTAAATTAAATGTTATTGGAGATTATCGATGACTGCCGCAACCCTGAATTTTCCAGTACCCAGCAGCCTGGGCAGCCTGGATAGTTACATCTCGGCGGTGAACCGTTTTCCCATCCTCAGCACCGAGCAGGAACACGAACTGGCCGTTCGCTACCATAACCAGGAAGACCTGGAGGCCGCGCGCGAGTTGGTGCTGTCCCACCTCAGGCTGGTGGTCGCTATCGCCCGTGGCTATTTGGGCTATGGCCTGCCCCATGCTGACCTGATCCAGGAAGGCAACATCGGCCTGATGAAGGCGGTCAAGCGCTATGACCCGGAGCGGGGCGTGCGTCTGGTTTCCTTTGCCGTGCACTGGATCAAGGCCGAGATTCACGAATACATCCTGAAGAACTGGCGCCTGGTCAAGGTGGCCACCACCAAGGCCCAGCGCAAGCTGTTCTTCAACCTGCGCAGCATGAAGCAGGGCAGCGGCACACTGGATACCGATGGCGTCAGGGAAATGGCTGAAACCCTCAAGGTCAAGCCGGGTGATGTCCGGGAAATGGAAGTCCGCATGTATGGTCATGACATGGCCTTGGAGTCCTCATCAGACGACGAGGACAGTTTCGCCCCTATCGCCTACCTGGCGGCCACGGGCAGCGAACCGACCGACCACATCGAACGCTCGGAGCGGGATCATATGGCGACCCACGGCCTGAGCAAGGCGCTGGACAGCCTGGACCCGCGCAGCCGCCGCATAGTCGAATCGCGCTGGCTAAACGAGGAAGACCCGGCCACGCTGCATGAGCTGGCGGCCGAATACGGCATCTCGGCGGAGCGCGTGCGTCAGATCGAGGTCAAGGCGCTACAAAAGATGAAGGTCGCACTGGTCGCCTGAAATTGGCCGCCCAAGGGCCAGCCGGCCAGGTTCAATCACGGCATCAGTATCCGGCCTGACAAGGAACTGCCGCCGCTCCCACGAGGAGGGCAACCAAATAAAATCGGTCGGCACGAGTCAGAAGCGCCAGGTCGCCTCGGAGGTGACGGTGGTATTCGACACCGGGCCGTCCAGAACAGCGCGCAGGATGCCCAGGCTCAGGTCCAGGGTTTGGTCGGGCGTATAGATCATGCCCAGTTCCAGGTAGCCCATACGGTACTTCCGGCTACTGTCCGGGTTGGTCTTGAGACCCATATCCAGGGCCAAGCGTATCGGCTTCGAAACTTGCCAGACCGGCGCCACCGAGAGTCGGTAATGGGTCTTGCGGTCGACAATCAGCTTATCCGCGAAGCGGTCCCGGCCCGCCGCCAGATTGACGATCACCTGTCCGAACGAGGTATTTTGAGTGGCCAGGAAGGCCAGGCTGTAGCCGGTCTTGCCATTACCCAGACCGCGCGCCTCGTCCTCGGCCGAAACCGGCAACTGGACCTTGGGCTCGATGGCCAGGCTCAGGCCGCTGGTCTCATGGTCATAGAAACGCCACTTGGCGCCCAGACCGGCGTTGCCCCAGCCGCCAACTGGACTGGCCAGCCAGACGGCGCTGGCAAAAACATCCAGCGCGTCGGTAATGCCTCGGCTATAGGTGATCGAAAAGGACCGCCCGGCGCCGTCTAAGGTGCTGTGGTCGTAGTCGTAACCGATCTCGATCTGATTGCCGCCGGCGCCTTGGGTGCCGGTGTCGTCGCCAACCAGAGGGTGATAGGCCAGGGCCGGGCCGGACAGGCAGAGCGCGGCGGCGAAAGTGGCCAACAGCTTGAATCGGGTGCGCATATAGCCGGCTATCTCAGGCTGATGACCGGCCAGCCTGCTTCCTCGGCGTGGGCCAGCAGGGTGGCGTCGGGATCGACCGCGACCGGGTGGCGCACCCGGGCGAGCAGCGGCAGGTCGTTGAGCGAATCGCTATAGAACCAGCTCTCGGTGACCTCGCCCCAGTTTGTGCCTTGCTCGGCCAGCCATTGCTCCAGGCGCGTCACCTTGCCGTCCTTGAACGACGGCAGGCCGGCAACCTTGCCGGTGAATTCGCCGGCCACCTGTTCCGGCTCGGTGGCGATTAGATGCTCGACCCCCAGGTAGCGGGCGATGGGCGCGGTGACGAAGCTGTTGGTGGCGGTGACGATGACCCGGGTATCGCCGGCATGTTCCGCCAGCAGGGCCGGCGCCCCCTTGGCCACCATCGGGACGATCCGGGTCCGCAGGTATTCGTCGTGCCAGACATCCAGTAGGGCGCGGCGATGACGGGCCAGCGGCTTGAGCTGGAAGTCGAGAAACTCGTGGATGTCCAGCGTGCCCGCCTTGTATTGATCGTAAAACGCCTGGTTTTTGGCCTCGTACAACTCGCGATCGAGAACCCCCTTTTCGATCAGAAACTGGGCCCACTCGAAATCCGAGTCGCCCGCCAGCAGGGTGTTATCGAGGTCGAACAGGGCAAGTCTCATTTCGCATATCCATCGGCAGTCTTTAAAATGGCCGCCAGTATATTCGAGGCGGCGCCGTGAACCTTGTTTCCTCTGGCATTCCCAACGGCGGGTCGGCCGTATCCTGGCTGCTGCTGGTCGGCCTGTTCGTCCTGATGTGGCGCAAAGTGGCCTGGCGAATGCTGGGCAACCCGGCCAATCTGAACAGCTTTCTTGGCGCCAGCGTCATCCTGCTCGGCCTGTGGCTGGTCAAGGCCGGCGTCCAGCCCGGTCTCAGCCTGCACCTGCTCGGGGCTACCGCACTAACCCTGATGTTCCGGCCCTGGTTCGCCATCCTGGCGCTGGCCCTGGTCATCGCCGGCCTCACCCTCCACAGCGGCCAATACGCCGCCTACCCGGCCAACCTGTTGCTAATGGGCGTGCTGCCGGTCTCAGTCAGTTGGGCGGTCTATCGCTTAGTGGACCGCAAGTTGCCCAACCACTTCTTCATCTACATCTTTCTCAATTGCTTTCTCGGCGCCGGCCTGGCCATCACCTCCGTCGGTCTGGCTTCGACCGCCTATGCCGCCGTCACTGGCGCCTATTCGATCGGCTATCTGCTGGAAAACTACCTGCCCTATTACCTGCTGATGGCCTGGGCCGAGTCGTTCGCCACCGGCATGATCATGACGGTCCTGGTGGTCTATCGGCCGGAATGGGTCGCCACCTTTGATGACCAACGCTACCTGCAATCGAAATAGGCGAATGGCGGTCGGTCGCGGCTAAAGGATCAAATCCGGGGTCAAGGCCGCTTTCAGTGCGACTTGCCGGTCGCCCCGGCGGGTTCGGTTGGTCAGCCAGATCAGGCCGCCTTTCTTGATGGTCAACGGCGCCGGTAGGTCGCATAACAACATCGCCGCGACCTGGCCCAACATAGGCTGATGGCCGACGACCAGCACCGCGTTGCCGGCATCCGGCCAACCCGCTGCGGCCAGCACCGCAGTCGGATCGGCGCCCGGTTCGATTGTCCGGACCGTCTCGAAACGCCGGCCCAGACCAGCCGCCGTCTGCTGGGCACGAAGCGCCGGACTGACCAGAATACGGCAGTCCCTGGCCAATCGAGCATTCAGCCATTTCCCGACCGCCAAGGCCTGCTTGCGCCCTTTGGCAGTCAACTCCCGATCCTGATCGGGCAATTTCGGCCCAGGTTCCTGAGCATCCGCGTGACGCCACAAAATAAGGTCCATTTCTTCCTCGATCGTTGTTGTCCGGTCCGGAACGAACGCCCGGTCAGGTCCATGGTAAGTTGGCAAAATTACCATTGTTCTCACCTGGCCGTGACGGCAGACGGCCAAAATTGTTCCAGGTACTTTGCCCCCTCGGAACGATACAGGATGACCAGCAAACGTCTACGTAGCGGCAAAAGGCTAACCCCCCTTTTTTTGATTTTAAATATTGTTTTAATAAACAATAAGTTATAAAAACACAAAAACATCGAAAAACTTTATTTGCAAATAAATAACTTGGATTAAGAGGGGCGATGCACCGTGCTATTGTGCTCGTCCCATTGGTAGTCTCAATTCCATAGACATTCAGCGTAAGGAGCCAGCATGTCCCGTCTCGTTAAACCCCACGGTGGTGGTGAACTCAAACCTCTGTTGCTCGAAGGCGCCGCACAAAAAACCGAACTGGCCCGCGCCAAGACCCTCAAGCAGGTGAAGATGTCCTCCCGCGAGACCGGCGACCTCATCATGATGGGCATCGGCGGCTTTACCCCGCTCGACGGTTTCATGACCCACAACGACTGGGAAGGCGTCTGCGACGGCATGAAGATGAGCAGCGGCCTGTTCTGGCCGATCCCGGTCACCCTGTCAACCGACGACGATAGCATCAAGGAAGGCGATGATATCGCCCTGGTCAGCGGCGAGACTGGCGAGGTCATGGGCACCATGAAGGTGAGCGAGAAGTACACGATCGACAAGGCTCACGAGTGCATGCAGGTGTATAAGACCGCCGACCTTGAGCACCCCGGCGTCAAGATGGTCATGGCCCAGGGCAAGTACAACCTGGCCGGTCCGGTCAAGGTCCTGTCCGACGGCGGCTTCAAGGCCAAGTACGGCGCGCAGTTCATGACCCCTGCTGAAACCCGCGCCACCTTCGAGAAGATGGGCTGGTCCAAGGTCGCTGCCTTCCAGACCCGTAACCCGATGCACCGCTCGCATGAATACCTGGCCAAGATCGCTATCGAGACCATGGATGGTGTCCTGGTTCACTCCCTGCTGGGTGCCCTGAAACCGGGCGACATCCCCGCCGAAGTTCGCTCTGAAGCCATCAGCGTCCTGGTCGAAAATTATTTCGCCCCCAACACCGTGATTCAAGCCGGCTATCCGCTCGACATGCGCTATGCCGGCCCGCGCGAAGCGTTGCTGCACGCCCTGTTCCGTCAGAACTACGGCTGCTCGCACCTGATCGTCGGCCGCGACCACGCTGGCGTGGGCGACTACTACGGCCCGTTCGATGCGCAGAAGATCTTCGACGAAATCCCCAGGGACGCGCTCGAAACCAAGAACATGAACATCGACTGGACCTTCTGGTGCAAGAAGTGCGGTGGCATGGCCTCGCAACGCACCTGCCCGCACACCAAGGACGACCGCATTCTGCTGTCCGGCACCAAGGTGCGCGCCATGTTGTCCGAAGGTCAGGACCTACCGGTCGAGTTCAGCCGTCCCGAGGTCGCCGCCGTACTGAAGAAGTACTACGCCAGTCTGAGCAAGGAACAGAACGTCAAGATCGAGCTGAAGGGTCACTCGGCCGCCTGATGTAGGTCGGACTTTAGCCTGTCCGGTCGGCCCGATGGCCGACCGGCACTGGAATTTAGAATCCCGGGCCCGCCGGAAGCGGATTCGCGATACGCCCCGGCCAAGGTGGGGCCCGGAGTCTGAATGGACCGCTGACACAGCGGATTGTTAGCTAACAAGGAGAGTAAGTAATGCCTACCTATGTTCGTACCGACAAGTGCGACGGTTGCAAGGGTCAGGACAAGACCGCCTGCATGTACATCTGCCCGCACGACCTGATGAAGCTGGACAAGGATGGTTCGGAAACGGGTCACGCCATGAAGGCCTTCAACCAGGAACCCGAGCAATGCTGGGAGTGCTATTCCTGCGTGAAGATTTGCCCGCAGCAGGCCATCGAAGTCCGCCACTACGCCGACATCGTGCCTCTGGGCGGTTCAGTGCAGCCTCTGCGCGGTTCCGACTCCATCATGTGGACCATCAAGTTCCGTAATGGCACCCTGAAGCGCTTCAAGTTCCCGATCCGGACCACCCCCGAGGGCTCCATCGATCCCTACGCCGGCAAAGCCATGCCCAAGATGGCAGACATCGAAAAGTCTGGCTTCTTCACCAATGACTACGCCAAGGGTTATCGTGCTGGCAACCCGGCCGAATTGATCCGCAAGTAATCCAAGAAGGGAAAAGATAATGGCTGATTTTTCTAATCCAGAAGTAGTTCAGGAAGAAGTTGACATCCTGATGATTGGCGGCGGTATGGCCTGTTGCGGCGCCGCCTATGAAGTCATGCGTTGGGCCGAAGCCGCGAAAGCGGAAACCGGCGTCGATCTGAAGATCAAATTGGTCGACAAGGCCGCCATGGACCGTTCCGGCGCCGTGGCTCAAGGTCTGTCCGCCATCAACACCTATATCGGTGACGCGCAAGACCCCGCTGACTACGCCCGTATGGTCTCCAACGACCTGATGGGTATCACCCGCGACGACCTGGCCTATGACTGCGGTCGCCACGTTGACGACTCCGTGCACATGTTCGAAGAGTGGGGCCTACCCATTTGGAAGACCGACGAAAACGGCGAGCGTCACGACGGCGCCCAGGGCATGACCCCGCTGAAGGACGGCGGCAAGTGCGTGCGTTCCGGCAAGTGGCAGATCATGATCAACGGCGAATCCTACAAGTGGATCGTCGCTGAGGCCGCCAAAAAGGCGCTGGGTCTGGATCGTATTCAGGAGCGCGTGTTCATCGTTCACCTGATCAACGACAAGAACGACCCCAGCCGCATCGCTGGCGCTGCCGGTTTCTCGGTCCGCGAGAACAAGATCTACATCTACAAGGCCAAGGCCATCCTGCTGGCCGCCGGCGGTTGCGTGAACATCTTCCGTCCGCGTTCGGTCGGTGAAGGCACCGGCCGTGCCTGGTACCCGGTGTGGAATGCCGGTTCGACCTATTCCATGGCTGCCGAGGCCGGCGCCGAGTTGACCATGATGGAAAACCGCTTCGTGCCCGCCCGCTTCAAGGACGGCTACGGCCCGGTCGGCGCCTGGTTCCTGCTGTTCAAGGCTCAGGCCACCAACGCCTTCGGCGAAGCCTACATGGCCAAGAACAAGGACATGCTGAACGACTACCCGCCGTATGGTCAGGCCGCCGTTCCCGCTTCCTGCCTGCGTAACCACCTGATGCTGCACGAGATGCTGGAAGGTCGCGGCCCGATCTGGATGGACACCGTCACGGCGCTTGCCAACATGCGCGAGAAACTGACCCCGCGCGAAGTGAAGCACCTTGAGGCGGAAGCCTGGGAAGACTTCCTCGACATGTCCGTCGGCCAATGCGGCATCTGGGTTGGCGAAAACATCGAGCCGGAAAAGAAGAAGTCCGAGCTGATGCCGACCGAGCCGTACCTGCTGGGTTCGCACTCCGGCTGCTGCGGTATCTGGGTGTCTGGCCCGACCGATGTCGGCGCGCCGACCAAGGAAGAGTATAGCGGCGTCCCCGCTCACCTGCCGAGTGGCTGGAGCTGGGGCTATCGTGGCATGACCACGGTCAAGGGTCTGTTCACCGCCGGCGACGGCGTTGGCGCATCCGGCCACAAGTTCTCCTCTGGTTCTCACGCTGAAGGTCGTATCGCGGCCAAGTCCATGGTCAAGTACTGTTTGGACAACAAGGGTTACAAACCGGAATTCGACGAGACCCCGGAACAAATCGCCGAGGTCATCTGGAAGCCGGTACGTAACTACCTGGAGTTCAAGGACTACACGTCGGCTATCGATGTCAACCCCAACTACATCACCCCGAAGATGTTGCAGTTCCGTCTGCAGAAGATCATGGACGAATATGTTGCTGGCGTAGCGACCTACTACAAGACCAACAACGTCATGCTCGACATCGCCGAAGAGAAGTTGGGTTTCCTGAAGGAAGACGCTCAGAAGATGCGTGCCAAGGATCTGCACGAACTGCTGCGCGCCTGGGAAAACTACCACCGTATTCTGACGGCCGAAGCCCACATGAAGCATATCCAGTTCCGCGAAGAAAGCCGTTATCCTGGCTTCTACTACCGCATGGACAAGAACTTTGTCGATGAAGAAAACTGGCACTGCTTCGTCAACTCGATCTATGACAAGAAGACCCACACCTGGACTTGCTTCAAGCGCAAGCACATCGACCTGGTCGATAAGTCCAAGCTGTTCAAGGCCGCTGCTCACTAAGCAGTAAGCTTTAGCTAAAGAACCGGGCGCTCACAAGGCGCCCGGTTTTTGCTTTAAGGAACCGAAACCCTACCTGTAGGAGCGGCTTTAGCCGCAAAACGGAACGATTGCATCTGAAGTCGCTCCTACAGGCAGACTAGATAAGCGAGACCGCCATGCAAGACTACGACGAGCGTTTCAAGGACCTGGCCAAGGACTCTCCCTTCGAGGCCAACCCGGTCATTCCGACGATGCTGGAAGGCGACGCGCCGCTCCAATTTCGCTGTCACCGCGGCGTCAAATGCTGGAACGCCTGTTGCAGCAATATCGACATCACCCTGACGCCCTACGACATAGTGCGCCTGAAGAACCACCTGGACATCTCTTCCGGCGAATTCCTGCAAAAGTACACCGTGCCCTACGAGATCGACAAGGATGGCACCCCGGGGGTCAAACTGCGCAGCGTGGACGGCGGTTCCGCCTGTCAGTTCATGGTCGAGGAAGGTTGTAGCGTCTATGGTGACCGGCCCACCGCTTGTCGCTATTACCCCATTGCCCTGCTATCGGTGCGCCGCTCGGACGAATACGTCGATCGTCTCTCATTCGCCAAGGTGACCGAAAAAACCTGTTTTGGCCACCAGGAGCCGGACACCCAGACCATCGACGAATATCGCGCTGCCCAGGGCGCGGTCGAATACGACGAAAAGGGCCGCGGCTGGCGGCAACTGATACTCAAGAAAAAATCAGCCGGTCCGGCTATCGGCAAGCCGCCGATGATCTCCAACCAGTTGTTCTTCATGGCCAGCTACGACCTCGATCGCTTCCGCGCCTTCGTCATCAGCGAATCATTCAACAAGACCTACGACATCCCAGTCGAGGAGATGGCCGAGATGATTGCCGATGATGAAAAGCTGCTGGCCTTCGGCGACCGGTTTCTACGTCAGGTCTTGTTCAACGAACAATCGATCGCTGAGCGGGAGGGCGCCTACGAGGCCCGCAGCGAGCGTCTCAAGGCAAAGGCCGAACAGATTCGGGCCGAGTTTGAAGCCAACCGCGACCAGATTGAAAACGAAAAATACTGTGCGCCCCCCGGCCAGCCCGGCGACTGCGGCTGCAATTCTAGTGAGGGGTAAGGAGGAAGGAGTGAGGAGCAAGCCAGACCTCACTCCTCACTGCATCTATGAACGCACACGCCTTCGCCCCCGAGACCCACTACATCCAGAGCGAGCCGTATTACGAGCCGCTCGGCGAAGAAATCGGCATCTTTGAGGCGGCCTACCGGAACACCCTGCCGATACTGCTCAAAGGCCCGACCGGCTGCGGCAAGACCCGGTTCATGGAATATATGGCCTGGCGGCTGAAGCGGCCGCTGATTACCGTGTCCTGCCACGACGACCTGACTGCCTCCGATCTGGTGGGCCGCTATCTGGTCAAGGGCGGCGAAACGGTCTGGGTCGATGGCCCGCTCACCCGCGCCGTGCGAGTCGGCGGTATCTGCTACCTGGACGAGATCGTCGAAGCGCGCAAGGACGCCATGGTGGTCATCCATCCGCTGGCCGACGACCGCCGCGCCCTGCCCATGGAAAAGCTCGGTCAACTGCTCGAAGCCTCCGACGAGTTCTGCCTGGCCATCTCCTACAATCCCGGCTACCAGAGTGTCCTGAAAGACCTCAAGCAATCCACCCGGCAGCGCTTCGTGGCACTCGCGTTCGACTACCCAGCGCCGGAGCTGGAGGCACGCATCGTCGCCAGCGAATCCGGTGTCGATGGCGCTCTGGCCGAAACCCTGGTCAAGTTTGCCCACATGACCCGCAACCTCAAAGGCAGCGGTCTGGACGAAGGCGCCTCCACCCGGCTCCTGGTCCACGCCGCCAAGCTGATTGCCAGCGGTGTAAGCCCGGTGACCGCTTGCCAGAGCGCCGTAGCCCAGGCGGTCACCGACGACCCGGACATGCTGGCCGCCATCCAGGAACTGTCCACTTCACTGTTCTGATGACCGCCCCGCGCACACGGGCTGAAATCGAGGCCCTGCTCGACGTCTGGCTGGAGACCGAATTCACCTTTCACCGGGTCAACGACATTGCCGACTCGCTGGCCGGCCTGGATCGTGCGGCTCAGGACTTCATACTGGACTGGGTTCGGCGCATCGCCACCACTCATATCACCCTGGCCCACCGTTTCGCCGAACAGTCGCCAGACCTGCTCCGGCGCATGGACCGGCGCGCCATCGAGGCCTGGGCGGTGCATCTGTGCGACGTTTATGACCAGGCCGGCATGTACGCCGCGCTCGATATCGTGGCCAAGGCTGGCGACTTCACGCAACACCGTCATGAACACGCTGCCGGCGCCCTGTTCGAGGATAGCGCGCCGATCCTGGGCAACTTCGTCCATGGCCTATCGGGCCGCCCACTGAAGGTCGAGCAGGGTGAGACGGCCTACACCGATGGCGAGCGGATCGTCCTGCCGGGCATCGTCGCCGCGTTGGCCAGTCGTACCGATAATTTCAAGCTGACCAAGGCCATGGTCGCCTTGCTCTGGGCCCAGACGCGCTTCGGCAGCCTGCGGCCGGACATCGGCTCAGTGTGCGCCAACTACGCCGATCCGATCCGCGCCCTGGCGCAGTTTCACGGCCTGGAAACCCTGCGTCTGACGGCACGTCTGGCCCGCGAACTGCCAGGCCTGCACCGGGACATGGTCCGCCTAGGCCGTGAGATTGGCGACCGCCTGGCCGAGGGTTGGGCCGACCTGGCGGCGCAGCTTGATGCCGATAGCGAGGTTGTAGATAGTCTCGCCTTGCTTGATACCGCCTACGCGCTATCCGACTTTATACCCTTCTGTTATCAAGGCGCGCTGAACCCGGAGGCGGTGGCTGCCGCCCGGGCCGGCCGACTGGAAAAGGAGAAGACCCGGCTGAGGGTGAAACTGGCCAAGATGGCAGAGGAACAGAACCGCCGCGCGCCAGTTCAGGAAGCTGGTCCGAAAAAAGAGCCGCGCCTCGCCGCCCAAGCCGATGAAGGCCAAGGTCGCCTTGATTTCGACCTGACCCTGGACGACCTGCCGGTCGCGCCGCCCGATGAAGTGAAGCAACTGCTCACCTCCATCTTTCTGGACTTCGGCGAGATACTATGGTGGACCCATCCGTCAAGACAGAATTCAGTCTAGTTTAAGCTGGTCTGTCCGTCCTACTCGCAGCTGCATGACGCTGCCCCATTC
>PFGT01000097.1 GCA_002782005.1 Hydrogenophilales bacterium CG12_big_fil_rev_8_21_14_0_65_61_21
TCGCCCCCCTTGTTGGCGTGGCCTCGATTGTCGCCCAACATGGTCATGTTGGTCGATTTCAGACGCACCTTGGCGGTCCAGTCCGGCTGCCAGTTCTTGGGCGCATTCTTCGGTCGGGCCGGGTAGGCGGTGTCGAGGTCGTAGCCATAGGCGATGAATTGCAACATGGCCCCCTCGTTCTTGAACACCCCCTGGGGAATCTTGCACTCGGTAACCGAGGGCGGCATGACCACGCGCTCCTTGATCAGCTTACGGACTTCGCCGGTCGGTTGATAATCCATCAGGCTCCAACCCATGTGCGGCGTTTCACTGGAGACCCAGATCACCATCTCGTTGTCGCCCATGCCGCCCATTGCCATGCTGAAGTAGCCACTGGCATTTGCTATATCTTTCCAACGCAAGGTCGTCGCTTCACCCTGGCCACCAGACTTTTCCGTAAACACGACCGGGGCCATGAAATCCTGCTGGCGAGGAATATCGAAACGGATTTCCGGACCATAGTTCGACGTGATCGTCTGCGGCCCGGCCAGGGAACTGTCGTTCGGGACATCCTGGCTATCCCTTTCATGCGGCCAGCGGCCATAGGTCCAGCCATTGGCCGGTCGCGGGCCGCGTGGGGCATTGCCACCGTAGGACTTGAAGAAGCCTGCATACTGTTGTGGCGAGGCGCTGGCCATATCCAACACCTTCGGCTGGCCGGCCCGGATTTTGTCGCCGCAGCCCCAGTAAATCAGGATGCGGCCCTTGGGTTTCTCACGCTCGGGCGCATCGTCCGACGAAATTTCCCGGCGCGTCAGCTTGCCGCTAGTCGGCGTCAGCAAGGGCAGCGATTCGCCCATTTTCTGCCCAGGCGGGATGAAATGGTCGGCCTTCGGGTCGGCCGGGACATTCGGGCCGCTGAGTTGCAACAAGAGGGAACGACGCGCGCCGTCCGGGTCCGAGCGACTGGACTTGCCGCCGCCGAAAATGCCGCCCAGCAGTCCGCCCGTGACCATTTCCCCGGCGCTGGGCATACCGCCACCCGCCATGCCGCCGCCGAAGCCGGCCTCGGTAGCAACGCTCATCCAGTACTTGGCCGGGGGCGTATTGGCGGCCTGCGCCGAAGACAAGGCGACCAACATCGAGGCCGCCGTTAAAGAGAATCGCTTCGTCACCATGACTCCTCCTGTTATTTGCGTTTCGCGAACGGCGAACCGGGGTTTATTTTGGCCAGTTCGCTCCCTGGCGCGACAGCCCCGAGGGCGGACCGGCCATGGTAACGATAACGCATTATTTGACTACCGAGAAAAGATGGGGCGATGGAAGGGGATCGAACCCTTGACATCTGGATCCACAATCCAGTGCTCTACCAACTGAGCTACCACCGCCACTGAAACCTTTGGCCTGCCCGACAGGGATCGAACCTGTAACCCCCAGCTTAGAAGGCTGGTGCTCTATCCAATTGAGCTACGGGCAGTGATCCCGTGGGCAAGTGTGCAACATTCGACCGATAACGCTGGTCGGGGTGAGAGGATTCGAACCTCCGACATCCTGCTCCCAAAGCAGGCGCGCTACCGGGCTGCGCTACACCCCGAAGGGCTGGCACTATACCTGCCGCCCTAGTAAAAATCAATGTCGGCAATCGGTTCTTGTCGGCTAAAATTTCGCTCGTCGTCCAAACCTGAGCAAAGCACGCCATGACCGCCCGCATCCTTGATGGCAAGGCCATCGCCAACGCCTTATTGCTGGACATCCGCCGCCAGGTCGAGGAACGAATCGCGAGCGGCGGACGGGCGCCGGGGTTGGCCGTGATACTGGTCGGCGACAACCCGGCCTCAGCGCTCTATGTCCGCAACAAGCGGCGCTCGTGCGAGATCGCCGGGGTGCGCGATCTGGCCCACAACCTGCCAGCCACAACCACCCAGGCGGAATTACTGACCCTAATCGACCGTTTGAACGACGACGACGACGTCGACGGCATCATGGTGCAGTTGCCGCTACCCGAACACATACCAGCGGAAGCGGTCATCGAACGCATCCGCCCCGACAAGGACGTGGACGGCTTTCATCCCTACAACCTCGGCCGGCTGGCCCAGAAGCGGCCGGCCCTGCGGCCCTGTACGCCCTACGGCGTGATGCGGCTGCTGGCGACCACCAACGAGGAACTGCGCGGCAAGGAGGCCGTGGTGGTGGGCGCCTCGAACATCGTCGGCCGGCCCATGGCCCTGGAACTCATGATGGCCGGCTGCACGGTCACGGTCTGCCACAGCGCCACCCGCAACCTGCCAGCTCACGTCGGCCGCGCCGAGGTGCTGGTCGCGGCGGTTGGCCGCTCGGAGATGGTCCGCGGTAAATGGCTACGCGAAGGCGTTGTGGTAATCGACGTCGGCATCAACCGGCTGCTTGATGGTCGGGTGGTCGGTGACGTCGAATTCGAGACCGCCAGGGAACGGGCGGCCTGGATCACCCCGGTGCCCGGCGGCGTTGGCCCGATGACCGTGGCCACATTGCTCCAGAACACGCTGGAGGCGGCCGCCGGGCGTCAAGCCTGAAGCCAGTCGTTCAGCCGCGCCAGATCGACCACCCCGGCCTCTTCCCGGTCGAGGCGGCGATACAGCGCGTCAGGTTCGCCCAGGTCGGACAACACCGCGACCGCGCCGGCAAAATCGTCGTCCCGGGTGTAATCGTTCACCGTCACCACGGTCTTCAGGCCAGCCCCTTGCGCCGAAAGCAGGCCGTTGCGCGAATCCTCGAAGGCCACACATGCCGCCGCTTTCAACCCCAGCCTATCCAGTGCCCAGCGATAAATATCCGGGGCCGGTTTTTTGGCCGGGACGATGTCGCCGGCGGCGATGACCGCAAACCAGTCCGGGCTGTCGGGGGCCAGGCTATGGCGCAGCAAGGCGGTGACATTCTCGGGCGTAGTGGTGGTGGCGATGGCCAAGGTCAGGCCGGCTTGCCGGACCTCGTCGATCAGGCGCTTTACGCCTGGCCGCAAGGGGATGCCGCCCGCAGCCAACAGGCGGGTATAGTGCCCCGTCTTGATCTTGTGCAACTCGACCACCAGGTCATCGAAATCGACCGGCTTGATGTAATCGGGACGGAAACGATCGACATAATGACGCATCCGCTCCTTGCCGCCGGTCACCGCCAGCAACTTGCCATACAGCGCCGCATCCCAGTCCCAGTCCAGACCAAAATCACGGAAGGCAGCGTTAAAGGCCACCCGGTGGCCGTCCCGCTCGGTGTCGGCCAAGGTGCCATCGATATCGAACAATAATGCCTTCAGCACATCATCTCTCTCAGTGACGGGTTTTCATCGGAAAAACAATCGGTAACAATGCTCGCTTCAAACCTGTCCCCATCCCCGCCCATGCTTCCCGTACGAAACCCCGAATTCGACGCCCTGTTCGACGGCAGATTATTCAGCTTGCTGTCCTGGGATCAGTTGACCGCCTTCTGGCAACGGCTGGACGCCCAGGCCGGCTGGTACCTCTACGCGCTGGGCGAGGACCGGCCGGAACAGCCGGCCGACGGCGAACACGTCACCGCCTTTATACGCGAGATCGACCGCCTGCTGCGCAAGGAGCACGATGAGGACTACTGCGGCATTGTCTACGCCGACGACCTGGAACGGCCATCGCTCGTCAAGATATATGACCCCAGCCATTTAGGGACGTCCTGCGGTTCCAGCAAGGAACGGATTTTACCCGGTTGGCTGATGAGCCGGTTGCCGCCCTCCGATATGAACCCCAGTCATCTCATCCCCCAGAACCGGCGCCGCTGGTGGCGAGGCATCGCCCATCTATTCGGGGCGGAGGAAAAAAAATGACTAGGAACGAGCGATCAGAACCGGGCAGCCCGTCTGATTAAGCACCCGTTCGGACACCGAGCCCATGAACACCTTGTCCAGGCCGGTACGACCATGACTGCCCATCACGATGAGATCGGCGCCCGCCTTCTCGGCAGCCTTGATGATGGTCTGTTCAGGCCGCCCTTCAGCCAACCAGCTATCGACCTGAATCCCTTTTTCGGACAGGGCCTGACGCACTCGTTCGATGGCCTCCTGCGCCTCCTGACGACGTTCCGGAGAATGGCTCGATAAGGTAGATGAAATAGCGGTCAGCGGCAGCGCGCACAGCGCGGCGATGTTGCCGGCGATGGCGGCGGCCGTGTCACTGTAACGAGAGCCATCGGTGGCAAGCAGTATCTTGTTGCGCCACATCCGCGCCGACCTTGGCGCCACCAGCACCGGGCAGGGCGCCATACCGACCACCCTCTCGGTAGCGTGCCCCAACTTCCAGCGGACCAGACCGCGCCGGCCCCGGCGGCCCATCACGATCACGTCGGCGCGTAGTTTCTCGGCGGCCTCGATGATCGCTCGGGCCGGGTCGGTATTCTGGAGGACACGGGTCTCGCAGTTACCATAACCTAGCCGGTCGCGGGCGGCCTCGACGTTATTCATGGCCAGCCGCTCCGCCTCGATGCCCAACGTCGGCTCCAGGCTATTGGTGCCGGGGCTGTAGAGGGCGATACTGACGATGTACAGCTTCGCGCCACACTTCTTGGCCATCTCGCCGGCGATGGCGATGGCGCCGGCGCTGTGTTCGGAACCGTCAGTGGCCAGCAGGATGCGTTCGAAACGGCCAAGCGGAGAAGGGTTCTCGGTCATGCGGGGTCCGCCTTTCAGTATCTGTTTGCCTGGATGTCTATTACTATTACATTCCAGAAGTCGCTGGTAATACTGCGGTGGCAGTAGAGAAAAACAAAGGTACTGGGATTCGAGGCCAAGGGAGATTCCTGTGCGTGAAATGAGGGTCGCCTATTGGTTGGGTAAGCAACCACTGTGCCAGCGCTTAACTCATTGATTCCTAGATAATACCGAGGCGCACAAATACGTAGATATTGAAATATGCAACGTCTATGTAAAAAAATGCACATCTAATGACCACGCGGCGACTGTTAGTGGATGGCAATAAGGTGGCCCTGAGCAACCCGGTCATGCGCCGCGCCAGCTGGCGAATGCCAACTGTGGCGGGCACCCGGATGATTTGGGTCAACGTGCGTTTATCGCTGCGACCCATGGCGATGTACCCATCCGATATCGCCCTGACTCATGAAGGACTGGCTCGGATAATTCATCATCCCCCACCAGGGGAATGACGGGAAATGAATTTTTAGAGGTTCCCGATAGTTGTATTAGAATGCAGCCATTCTGTTGCAAAAAGTAATTTCTATGCCGTTTTCGAGCTGCCCACTTTGGGTCTACCGGCTGTTTCCGTTCATGCGCTGGTGGCCCATGGTGGACAAGACCGCCGTCCGCGCCGATGCGATGGCCGGGCTGACTGGCTCCCTGATCGTGCTACCGCAGGCGGTCGCCTTCGCCACTATCGCCGGCCTGCCGCCGGAATATGGCATCTACGCCGCCATGATGCCAGCCATCGTCGCGGCCTTGTTCGGGTCGTCCTGGCATCTGGTTTCCGGCCCCACCACGGCGATCTCCATTGCGGTGTTCGCCTCGGTCAGCCCCTATGCCCAGCCGGGTACCCCGGAGTTTATCGGCCTGGTGTTGACCCTGACCTTTCTGACCGGCCTGTTCCAGTTGATCCTGGGGGTGGCCCGGATGGGCGTCCTGGTCAACTTCATCTCTCACACCGTGGTGATCGGTTTCACGGCCGGCGCCGCCATGCTGATCGCCGGCAGCCAGATCAAGAACTTCTTTGGCCTGGACATTCCGCGCGGCACCCCCTTCTTCAAGGTGCTGGAGCTATTCGCCGTACAGATCGGCCAGATCAATCCCTATGTCACGGCCGTGGCTGTTGTTACCTTGCTTTCCGGCATCGCGGTGAAGCGCTGGGCGCCCAAGCTGCCCTACATGATCGCCGCCATGATCTTCGGCAGCCTGGTTTCGCTCGGGGTCAACGCCAAGTTTGGCCTGGACATAACCCGCATCAAGACCGTCGGCGCCCTGCCGTCGGGTTTGCCGCCGCTCTCGATGCCGGACTTCTCCTTCCATGGTCTGTCCCAGATGGTGTTCCCGGCGTTGATCATCACCATGCTGGCACTGACCGAGGCGGTATCCATCTCGCGCGCGGTCGCGGCCCGCTCCGGCCAACATATTGACGGCAACCAGGAATTCATCGGCCAGGGCCTGTCCAATCTGGTCGGCAGCTTTTTCTCCGGCTATGCCGCGTCAGGCTCATTCAACCGCAGCGGCGTCAACTATGCTGCCGGCGCCCGCACCCCGCTGGCCGCCGTATTTGCCTCGGTCTTTCTGGCGGTCATCCTGCTCCTGGTCGCGCCGCTGGCCGCCTATCTACCCACCGCCGCGATGGCCGGCATCCTGTTCCTGGTCGCCTGGGGTCTGATCGATACCCATCACATCGGCCTATTGCCCAAGGTCAGCCGCCAGGAAACGGTGGTGTTGTGGGTCACCCTGATCGGCACCTTGGTCGACCTGGAAAAAGGCATCTTCTTCGGTATTGCGCTGTCATTGGCGCTGTATCTTTACCGCACCTCGCGGCCCACCCTGGAGTCGGTACTGCCAGACATCGTCGAGACCAGCGACCACTACTTTCCGGTCGAAGACCAGCCGGAGTGCCCGCAAATCCGTTTTATCCGGCTCAACGGTTCGATCTTTTTCGGGGCGGTCGCCCACCTGCAGCAACAGATTCAGGAACTGGAAGAAATGGCGCCCGACCTCAAGCACTTGGTCATCGTCGCCAGCGGCATCAATTTCGTCGATATGGCCGGGGCCGAATTTCTCGCCGAACAGGCCCGCCACTGGCGAATGAAAGGGGGTGGTCTCTACTTCTACCGGATGAAGCCGGCGGTCGCCGAGATGCTGCAAAAGGGCGGCTACATGAATGACGTGAAGGAATACAACCTGTTCCCGGTCGGCGTTCGCCCCGTCGACATCCTGTCCAGCCGGCTGGACCAAACGGCCTGCGCCGGATGCCCGAACCAGGTGTTTTCCCGTTGCCGCGCCATTGCGGCAGAGGCCAAACTGGCTGAGCAAAAGGCCGAAGCCTGACACCATGGCGAAATAAAAATCGAATCGGAACCAAAGGCCATGGCCAGCCGTCATCGCGGCTGAATTGACCCGGCGCACGCCGCGCAAACCCTCGGATAGCGAGTCGCTATCAGCCCTTTTCCAGGTTATAGCGCTTCAACTTGCGCCACAGCGACACCCGGTCGATGCCTAATATCTGCGCGCCCAGGGTCTGGTTGCCGTTGGTTTCCTTGAGCACCCAGCGTATGTAGTCCTTTTCCTGTTCGTCGAGCGTCGGGATTTTGCCTTCTTTCCTGCGCGGGCTGTGCAAGGCGAGTGCGCGCAGGCTGTCGGGCAGGAGTGCGATCTCAATGGTGTCGCTGGTACACAGGGCCACCCCGCGTTCAATGATATTTTCCAGCTCGCGCACGTTGCCCGGAAAGTCATAAACCTTGATCAGATCGAGCACCTGTGGGTCGATGGCGGTGACCGCTTTCCTCATCAGTGAGGAACATTTGTTGAGGAAGTGGTAGGCCAGGAGCGGAATGTCATCGCACCGCGCAGACAAGGGTGGAATATGCAGGTTAACGACGTTGAGGCGGAAATAGAGGTCCTGCCGAAAACGGCCGTTCTTGACCAGCTCCACCATATCCCGGTTGGTCGCGGCGACGATGCGTACATCGACCTTAACCGGCTGCGTGCCCCCCAGGCGCAGCAACTCGCGTTCCTGGATCACGCGCAACAACTTGACCTGCATGGCGGTGGGCATTTCGGTGACTTCATCCAGGCACAGCGTGCCGCCGTTGGCGGTTTCGATCAGGCCGGGCTTGCCGATGGCGCCGGTGAAGGCGCCCTTCTCGTTGCCGAACAGTTCGTTGGCCAGCAGTTCCTCGTTGAAGGCGCCGCAGTTCACCGCGACGAACGGGCCGTCAGGCCGCCCACCGTGCTCGTGCAGATAGCGCGCGAACAATTCCTTGCCGGTGCCGGATTCGCCGGTGATCAGCACGTTGCAGCCGGTGGGGCCGATTTGCCGCGCCATTTCAAGTAGTTTCAGCATGGCGGGATCCTGGGTGATGATCTTCACCCGTCCCTGAAAACCATCGAGTTGCTCGCGCAGCGCGCGGTTCTCGCGTTTGATCTGTACTTTTTCAAGAGCCTCGATGACCACCTGGCGGACTTCCTCGATCCGGTAGGGCTTGGCGATGTAATGGAAGGCGCCTTCCTTCATCGCCTCGACGGCGGAGTCCAGCGTGGCGTAACCGGTAATCATGATGACCTCGGTATCCGGTGCCAGCTCGCGACTGCGGCGCAGCACCTGCATCCCGTCCATCTTTTCCATTTTGAGGTCGGTTAGCACCAGATCAAACGGCAGTTTTTGCAGCAACACCAACGCATTGGAACCACTGGTCGTCGCCGTTACCTCGTGGCCAGCCTTCTTCAGTATGTGTTCCAGATTGCGCAGAGCAACCCGCTCGTCGTCAACGATGAGCAAGCGGCCGGCGTTCATGAATTCTCCGGTTGGGACGCACCGGTAGGGAGCTCAACGGTAAATTGCGTCCCCTTGCCAGGCTCGCTCTCGACGGAGATCGCGCCACCATGTTCATCGATTATTTCCTTTACGATGAACAAACCCATTCCCGCACCGTCTTGGCGGGTCGAATAGAATGGCTCGAAAACATGCGGTAAAACCTCGGTCGCAATGCCGTGTCCATTGTCCCAAATTTTGATCACTGCCTCGCCCGAGGCGAGAGCAAAGGCGAGCACCCTGACTTCGCCGATGTTTTCGATCGACTCCACAGCGTTGCGCAAAAGATTGAACCATGCCTGTTGCAGGTGTGATTTGTCGCCTTGCACGACCAGTGTTTCTGGAATGTCCAGTTCGATGTTGACATTTTCAGGAATATCGGCGCGTAGAAATCGCAAGGTTTCCTGCACCATGGGCCGGAGGGAAATGGCCGTCTGCTCTGACTGACGCTTGCGCGCATAGTCGAGCAGAGAGCGAACGATGTTCTGTGCCCGCGTAGTTTCGCTGTCGATCTGTTGTAGAAGCTCGCGCTGCCAGGCCGGATCGGTTGTCTCATCTTCCAGCAGAATTTGCGCCGAGCTCGAAATATTGGAAAGGGGGTTGTTGATTTCGTGTGCCACTCCCGAGATCAACCGTCCCAGCGAAGCCAGCCGTTCTGTCTGCAAGAGCTGTTGCCGCTGGCGCAGCCGCAATTCATCCAGCATGTGATTGGCCGCCCGCACCAGTGACGCGATTTCCCGATCATGGCTGGTGGCTGCGAGCCGGTCGGTGCTGCCTTGTGCGATGGCTTCCATGCGGATTTCCATGTCCTGGAGCGGGCGTACGATGTTGCGTAAAACCAGAAGCGCAGACACCGTGAGCAAAATCAGCAGCCCGCTCAACGTGAACAGGAATTCACGCCGATGCTGCTCGATACGCTGCCGGATCGAACGCCTTTCCGCTTCCTCGAGTGTCTGTGCGGTGCTAACGATTTCCATGCCAAGGGCACGAATTGCCTGGGCAATGCCGGGATCGGCGAGCATGGCATATTTTCCCATTTCGGCAGCATAGCGATTAAGTCGTTCGCGAAGCGCCTGAACGCGCTGCGGAGAGGCGAGGCCGATAAAAACCTCAGGGTTTTCGTCCAGTAGCTTGCCGCCCTGCGCAAGGAAGCGGTGGTATTCGTTCAGGTCGGCCGCTTGGCGGTAAAGAAAGTAATTCTTCTCAAAGCGCCGCATTTCCAACGCGCTGTCAAAAAACTCACTGATCCGAGCCCCGGTCTTGATCTGAATTTCCATGTCGCGCAATTCCACCAGCACACGAATCGACAATCCGAGCAGCAGGATGGCAAGGGCGACATAGCCGAGGAGGATTTTTTGGCGCAGGGAAGGCATGTAAACGCATTCTAGCAGTCAGCCTGTTGCGAGATGCAACATTCTCAATGGCCGCTTCGTTGAGAACAATACATAACATTATGTTTATTTTAAATAAATACTTTATGGCATGTAATGTGCTTAACGATACAAATATGCCTTCATGGATCATTTGCAATAAATAAATGGTTTTGCCACCGGACTTAATCTACCTGCACCGTTCCCCAAGTATTCACCGTCTTTGTAGTGGAGCGTTTCGCCGCTTGGGCGAGGCTGGAATGCTCGCTGGTCGCCGCTTCTGATCACCCTGATCTACCTGATGAGCCGCCGTGAATACAGGCACTCGATTCACCTGTTTTTTCACTTAACATTTATTGGAGATATGACATGGCCAGTAGCCAAGCCAATCTGGGCAAGACCCTGCTGTGGTTGTGGGTTAGCGCTACCCTTTTTGGGTTCTTGTTCCTGTACTTCGAGGAATTCTCGCGTTTAGCCCACAACACAGCCGATGCCTGCGTGGTGCAAAACGGCTTGAAGAGCGATTACTACGCCAAAGCCACGCAGGAACTGTGCGCGAAACAAGGCGGCACCCTTGTGGCTGGCACCTGGTGGTACGTGTTCGCGCCCATCGCCATGGCCTTTGCCCTCTCTTACTCCCATGGCATGTTTACCGGCCTGTTCTGGGACTTGCTCGGCCTGAAGGCCAAGAAATAAGGAATACGACATGGAACACATGGTACTCATCAACTTTATCGATATCGGCCTAGGCGGCGCGATTATGCTGATACTGATCGGCTTTGTGGGGGGGCTGGTGTCCGGCTTCATCGGCTCAGGCGGCGCTTTTGTGCTGACTCCGGCGATGATGGCTTTGGGCGCGCCGGGCATGGTTGCGGTGGCCAGCAATTCCTGCCACAAATTTCCCAAGGCGATAGTCGGTGTACTCAAGCGCCACAAGTATGGCCAGGTGGACGTGAAACTGGGCTTGGTGATGGCGTTTTTTGCCGAGGCGGGCGTGCTGTTCGGCAAACATATGATGACCAGCATCAGGAACAGCTTCGGCGCCGTGGGCACCGATCTTTATGTTTCCGCGATATTCATCTTGACCATGGCCGTCGTCGGTAGCTTCATGTTCAGGGACTATCGCAGACTCAAGAATATGAGCGACGAGCAACAGAAAGAGGTTGGTCTGACCCGGTTGGCGAAATGGGTGCAATCGGTGCGCATCCCCGGCACCATGTTCTATTCCAGGGGCGCGCAGTCCGAGCTATCCTTCCTGTTCGTCATCCCGTTGGGCTTCGCCACCGGTTTTCTGTCCTCCGCCATCGCGGTCGGGGGGCTGATCGGTGTGCCGGCAATGATCTACATCCTGGGCGTGCCGGCCATCATGGCCTCTGCCACCGAGATGGTGATCGCCGTCGCGACCGGCCTGGGCGCCACCTTTCTCTACGGACTGGAGGGCGCGGTAGACATCCGCATGGCCATGCTGATCCTGCTCGGCTCCCTGTTCGGCATCCAGCTCGGCGCTATCGGCACTACCTACGTGAAGGACTATCAGATCAAATTCGCCATGGCGGTGATCATGCTGACCGTGCTGTTCTCCCGCTTCTTCTACGTGCCTGGTTATCTCAGTAGTGTGGGCATGATGGCCCCGCTACCGGCCGGCACCCTTCAGGTCTTGAAATGGATTGGCGACGGCGTGTTGTATCTGGCCTTGTTCATCGGTGCCTACACCGTCCTTTCGGCCTTGATCCAGGGCATGAAGCTGCATCGCGAAAAACGATCCCTGGGCATACAGGAATCCGCGGCCGACTAAACCCATCAAGGAGAAACACATGATCTCACTATCCAAAAACGGGATGCTTGATCGTGTCCTGGTCGCCACCGATGGCTCCGACTTTTCCATCGGCGCCATCCGCACCGGCGTGGCTCTGGCCAAGTCGCGCGGCGCCCACCTGATCGGCCTGTCC
>PFGT01000072.1 GCA_002782005.1 Hydrogenophilales bacterium CG12_big_fil_rev_8_21_14_0_65_61_21
CTTGTCGCGCACCTTGCGCACGTCATGCAGCCAGATCACTGTCTCCACCGCCTCGCGCTGCGCGAAGTAATAGCGGAACGGCGATAGCGTTCCGTCAGCTTGCTCGACCAAGTGCTCGGTCTCGAACCACCAGTTCAGCAGCGCGCGCGATGTCTCCGAAGCGCCCACATAGCTATCGGCCCGCCATGCAGAGACCTCGCTGCGAATTTTGGCGACCAGCGGCGGCAGCAGCTTTTCATACGCAGTGCTGCGCAGCTCTTCTGCCGCCGGGAACCAGCGCTGGTCCGGCAACAGCTCGGCATAAGGCGAAGACGGAAAGTCGGGATGCAGGGACATCGCGTTATTGGGTGATGGATTTGAACACGTCCCAATAGCTCGGAAAGGTCTTGGCGGTGCATTTCGGGTTGTTGATCCGCACCGGCACGCCGGCCAGGCTGACCAGCGAGAAGCACATGGCCATGCGGTGATCGTCGTAGGTGTCGATGACCGCGTTGGCCGTCAGTTTGGCCGGCGGCGTGACCCGGATGAAGTCGGCGCCCTCCTCCACCGTCGCGCCGACCTTGCGTAGTTCAGCGGCCATGGCGGCGATGCGGTCGGTCTCCTTGACCCGCCAGGAGGCGATGTTGCTGAGCGTGGTGGTGCCATTGGCGAAAAGGGCGAGGATGGCCAGGGTCATGGCGGCGTCGGGGATGTGGTTGCAGTCGAGGTCGATGGCGGTAAGACGGTCGGCGCAGGCGAGACGACTCTCGACCCAGTTTGGACCGAAGCCGATCTCGGCGCCCATTCTTGCCAGCGCCTCGGCGAAGCGGACGTCGCCCTGGATGCTGTCGCGGCCGATGCCTTCGACCCGCACCGGGCCGTGGCCGATGGCGCCGGCGGCAAGGAAATACGAGGCCGACGAGGCGTCGCCCTCGACCTCGATATGGCCGGGGCTTTGGTAGGTGGCGGCGGGCACGATGAAGCTCGCCCAGCCGTCGCGCTGGACCTCGACGCCAAAGCGCCGCATCAAATTCAGGGTGATCTCAACATAGGGTTTGGAGATCAACTCGCCCTCGACCTGTATCGTCACCGCCCGCCCCAGCAAGGGCGCCGAGAGCAATAGACCGGTGAGGTACTGGCTGGAGACGTTGCCTTTGACCCGGATTTCGCCGTCATTCGGCGTGGGTGGGAGGATATGCAGCGGCGGGTAGCCGTCGTTTTCCAGGTAGTCGATCTGGGCGCCAGCCTGGCGCAAGGCATCGACCAGGTCGCCGATGGGCCGCTCGTGCATACGCGGCACCCCGGTCAGGGTGTAGTCGCCGCCGGCCAGGGCGCAAGCGGCGGTGAGCGAGCGGAAGGCGGTGCCGGCATTACCGAGGAACAGGTTGGCGTACTTGACCGGAAAGGCGCCGCCGACGCCCTCGACCCGGTAGTCGTCGGTGCCTTCGTGACGGGTCCAGTGCACGCCCAGATGTTTCAGGGCCTCCAGCATCACGCGGGTGTCGTCGGAATCGAGCAGCGCCTTCACTTCGGTCGTGCCTTCGGCCAGGGCGGCCAGCAGCAAAACGCGGTTGGATATGCTCTTCGAGCCGGGCAGGCGCACCGTGCCGCGAGCACCATGGGCGGCGGGCAGGTCGATATGGTCGGTAGTGGTCATTCGTCGTTTTCCAAGTGAGTGCCGGCCGGCGCCCAGTTGCCACGCGCCTTACTGGCCCGGATAAAGGTATCGAACAAGGTTTGGCCGTCGCCGGCCATTAGTGCGTCACGCAGGCGCGAAAGCCGCGAGACGTAGGCATCCAGCTCGGCCGCCAGCGCCTCGCGGTTGGCCAGGGCGATGTCGCGCCACATCTCGGGCGAGCTGGCGGCGATGCGGGTGAAGTCGCGAAAACCACTGCCGGCGAGACGGAAATACAGCCCGGCCTGCGGCCGCGAGGCCAACTCGTCGACCAGGGCGAAGGCCGCCAGGTGCGGCAGGTGGCTGACCGCGGCAAACACCCGGTCATGTTCGGCGGCGGTCATCTCCATCAGCCGCGCACCGCAGGCCCGCCACAGGTCGGCTACGGCCGCGACGGTCGCGGCCGCGTTCTCGGGCAGCGGCGTCAGGATGACATTGCGACCGGCATACAGGTCGGCCCGTGCCGCCAATGCCCCGCTCTTCTCGGCGCCGGCGATGGGGTGGCCGGGCACGAACCGCCCAACCTGCTCGCCCAGGCCGCGCCGGGCGGCGGCGATGACGTCCTGCTTGGTGCTGCCGGCGTCGGTCAATAGGGCGTCAGCGGCCAGATGCGGCGCGATGCGGACGAAGGTCTCGGCCATGGCGCCGACCGGCATGGCCAGCAGGACGCCATCCGCGCCAGCGACCGCCTGTTCCGGGCTGTCAGCGATCTCGTCGACGATGCCCAGCGACCGGGCGGCGTCCAGGTTGGCGCGGTCGCGGCCATAGCCGATGACCTGGCGCACCGCGCCGGCCTGCTTCAGGGCCAGCGCGACCGAGCCGCCGATCAGCCCGACGCCGAGTACGGCGAGACGGCGGATCATCCTAGAAACGGCAGTTGGACGGGGCGGAGTGTGCGATTTTTAGGGTGCAGGGCAAGGCGCAACGACGCGGAATGGTCGTTCCATTCCAAGGAGTTGCAACACCGCCATGTGCCATAAAAATGGTGCAATCCACCCCGTAGCGATCTCACCAAACGGGTGAACCCATAGTTCCTGTAGAAACCCAATAGCCTCATTGCATTAAGCCTCTCGTGAAGCGGTTAACTGCCGTTTCTAGGATCATTGACCCAGCACCTCGGCCAGCGCCGTCAGGAAACGGGCGTTTTCGCTTTCCAGACCGATGCTGACCCGTAGATGCTCGGGCATCCCATAGCCGGCGACCGGCCGGACGATCACGCCGCGTTCGAGCAAGGCCCGGTTGACGGCGGCGGCATCGCCCACCCGGCAGCAAACGAAGTTGCCGTGCGACGGGATGTACTCGACGCCCAGTTCGCGCAGCCCTGCGGTCAACTGGACCATGCCGGCGGCGTTGATGGCCAGACACTCGGCCAGAAATGCGTCGTCATCCATGGCCGCCACGGCCGCCGCCTGGGCCAGGCTACTGACGTTGAAGGGCTGCCGCACGCGGTTGAGCAGGTCGGCCAACTGCGGCGCGCATAGCGCGTAGCCGACGCGCAGACCGGCCAGGCCGTAGGCCTTGGAGAAGGTGCGGGTGACGATCAGATTGGGGTGCGCCGCGAGCCAGGCCAGGCTGTCGCCGCGCAGGTCGACGGCCAGATATTCGTAGTAGGCTTCGTCCAGCACGACGGCGACCTCGGCCGGTACGGCAGCGATAAACGCGGCCAGCTCATCCGGACGAGCCAGGGTGCCGGTCGGGTTGTTGGGGTTGGCGATGAACACGATGCGGGTATCGGGCGCGATCGCCCGGAGCATGGCGTGCAGATCGTGGCCCCAGTCCCTGGCCGGCACTACGATGCCGCGCGCGCCGGCGGCCTGGACCGCGAGCGGATAGACGGCAAAGGCATATTGCGAGTAGACGGCGCTGGCGCCGGGCGCCAGTAAGGCCCGGGCGGCCATTTCCAGGACGTCGTTGGAGCCGTTGCCGAGCACGATCTGCTCGCGCGTCACGGCCAGACGCTCGGCCAGCGCCGACTTCAGGCCATAACCGTTGCCATCCGGATAGCGGGCCGCTTCCAGCAGCGCATTCTCGATCGCCGCCAGGGCGCGCGGGCTGGCGCCGAGCGGGTTCTCGTTGGAGGCCAGCTTGACGATGTCGGCCTCGTCCAGACCCATTTCGCGGGCCACCTCCGAGATCGGCTTGCCGGGTTGATAGGGGGCAATAGCGCGGATGTGCGCGGGGGCGTGATCGATCAGCGACATGGAGGTGCGATCAAAGTGCCGCCGGATAGGCGCCCAGCACCTTCAGGGACAGCGCGTGGCCGGCGGCCTTGTCGATGGCCTCGGCCACTTTGGCGTCCTGGCGATGGCCTTCGAGGTCGATGAAGAAGACATATTCCCAGGCGCCGCTCTTGGCCGGACGGGACTCCAGCTTGCTTAGGCCGACGCCCAGGCGGGCGAAGGGTTCGATCAGTTCCAGGAGCGCGCCGGGTTTGTTCCTGGCGTAAACGGCCAGCGAGGTCTTGTCGCGGCCGGAGGGTGCGGGCGCGGCCGAGCTCTGGCCGATGACCAGAAAACGGGTGGTGTTGCCGGCATCGTCCTCAATGTCAGGCGCGGCCACCAGCAGGCCATAACGGCTGGCCGCGTTCTCGCCGGCGATGGCGGCGGCATCGGGCTGCTCGGCCGCCAGGTGGGCCGCCTCGGCATTGCTGGCCACCGCGACCCGTTCCACGCCGGGCAGATGGGCGTTCAGCCAGCCGGCGCATTGACCGAGCGACTGAGCGTGAGAATAGACCACCCGGATGCCGTCCAGACCGTCTACATGACGCAATAGGTTCTGGTGAACGCGCAGCATGACCTCGCCGCAGATGGTCAAGGAGGTGGTCAGCAGCAGATCGAGCGTGCGGCCGATGGCGCCCTCGCTGGAGTTCTCCACTGGCACGATGCCGTAGTGGGCCTGCCCCTGCTCCACCGTGCGAAAGACCTCGTCGATGCTGGCCGCTGCCATGCCCTGGGTATCCCGACCGAACTGCTTGATCGCCGCCGCTTCAGAAAAGGTGCCCTGCGGCCCGAGATAAGCCACGGTCATCGGTTGTTCCAGGGTCCGGCAGGCGGACATGATCTCCTTGAACAGCCGTTCCACCGACTCGTTCGGCAACGGCCCGCCATTGGCCGCCTGAAGCCGGCGCACCACCTGGGCCTCGCGTTCAGGTCGATAGATAGGCGCGCCGTTCTTGATATGGCCGACGGCCTGGGCCAGACGGCCACGCTGGTTGAGCAACTCCAACAGTTGGTCGTCCAGGGCGTCGATCCGGCGACGCAGTTCGATGAGTTCCTTGTTCATCCGTGTTTCTGTTCGAAAGCGTCCATGAAATCGGCCAGGGCCTGGACGCCGTCCAGCGGCATGGCGTTGTAGATCGAGGCGCGCATCCCGCCCACCGATTTGTGACCCTTGATTTGCAGGATGCCGCGCTGTTTGGCCTGTTCGATGAAGGACTCGTCCAGCCTTGGATCGCGCAGCGTGAACGGCACGTTCATGCGCGAGCGGCAGGCCGGCTGCACTGGGTTGTGGTAGAAGCCGCTGCGGTCGATCGTATCGTAGAGTATCCGCGCCTTCTGAATGTTGACCTGCTCCATCGCCGCCAGGCCGCCCTGACGAAGCAGCCACTTGAAGACCAGGCCGGCCATGTAGATGGCGAAGGTCGGCGGGGTGTTGAGCATGGAATGGTTTTCGGCCTGCACGGCATAGTCGAGCAGGGTCGGCATACCGGCCGCCGCCTTGCCCAGCAGGTCGGCGCGAACGATGGCCAGACAGACGCCAGCCGGGCCGATGTTCTTTTGCGCCCCCGCATAGATCAGGCCGAAGCGCGACACGTCGATGGGCCGCGACAGGATGTGCGAACTCATGTCCGCCACCAGCGGCACATCGTGCGGCAGGCTGGCGAAGTCGAATAGTTCGACGCCGCGTATGGTCTCGTTGCTGCACAGGTGCAGATAGGCGGCGGCAGGATCCAGCTCCAGGTCCGACCAGGCCGGAAATAAGGTGAAGCCGTCAGCCTCGGTAGACGCCACCTGGCGCACCGCGCCGAAGCGCTGGGCCTCCTTGTAGGCCTTCTTGGACCAGTCACCAGTAACGATGTAATCGGCCGTGCCGCCGGCCAGCAGGTTTATCGGCACCTGGGCGAATTGCATCGTTGCGCCGCCTTGCAGGAACAGCACCCGGTAATGGGCCGGAATGCCCAGCAAGGCCCGCAGATCGGCCTCGGCTGCTTCCAGAATGGAACCAAACTCCTTGCCTCGGTGGCTCATCTCCATGACCGACATGCCGCAGCCATGCCAGTTCATCAGCTCGTCGCTGGCCTGCTCCAACACTTCGCGGGGCAGGACGGCCGGCCCGGCGCTGAAATTGTGAATACGTTCCACGAGTCAAACTCCGTAATATATAGCTGTAGTTTCTTGCTTACAGCGCTGCCAAGCTCATGGCGAAAATCGAATTCGCCAAACCAGCAGGCCATTACCGCTTGTCGATAGTGGATGATTATAGCCGGCGGTTCCAGGCTATGGCGCTATCGAAACGGGTTTACCGGCGCAAAACGCGAAATTGCGGACCGGCCTGCGGAACACGATTTGTCTGGTTTCACTGCGCGTCGCCCTCGTTCCGCGACAGCCCCAGCTTCTTCATCTTCTCCCACAGGTTTTTTCGGGAGATGCCCAGCGCCTCAGCGGTACGGCCCAGGTGACCGGCATAATTGTCCAGTATCTTGAGGATGTAACGGCGTTCACTTTGGGCGACAAAATCTGACAGCGGCAAGGACTCGTTTGAGTCGGAATCAGAATCCGTCTCGCCGTCGAACAGGGCTAAAATGCCGACCTTCAGGCCCGGCGTCAGGATGCTTCCGCGTTCTACCGCGTGCCTGAGTTCGCGCACGTTGCCCGGCCAGTCGTGGGTGAGTAGCGCTTGTTCGGCCTCGTCGCCGAAACGCTTATCTGGGGCGACCTCGGCCAGGAAACGGCGGGCCAGCCAGAGGATGTCCTCGCGCCGTTGCCTGAGCGGCGGGATCTGAATCTGGATGACGTTGAGCCGGTAATACAAATCCTCGCGGAATCTGCCTTGGGTGACCAGTTTCTTCAAATCCTGATGGCTGGCCGAGAGCAGATGCAGGTTGACCGGAATGCTTTTGTCGCCACCAACGCGGGTGACCCGCCGCTCCTGAATAACCCGCAACAGCTTGACCTGCATGGACAGCGGCATGTCGCCGATCTCGTCGAGGAACAGGGTGCCGCCGTCGGCCTGTTCGAATACCCCTTTGCGCGTGCGCACCGCGCCGGTGAACGCGCCTTTTTCATGGCCAAACAGTTCGGCCTCCAACAGCCCTTCCGGAAATGCGCCGCAGTTCACGGCGATGAAAGGCGCATTGTCGCCTTCCGGCGCCAGGCGGTGGAAGGCGCGCGCGACGACCTCCTTACCGACACCGGATTCGCCGGTAATCAGCACAGTGCGTGCCTGGGTGGCCAATTGCGGCAATTGCGCCTCAATCCGGCGCAGGGCCGGCGAAATGCCCAACCCGGGATCGACGACAGCATGTGCCGGTGGAGCGGCCAGGGCGTAGAGCCTGAGCTTGGCGACCAGTGCGTCGAGGTCGAACGGCTTGGTCAGGTAATCGGCGGCGCCCAACTTGAGTAGTTCCACAGCCTGGTCGACCGCGCCGTAACCGGTAATGAACAGCCAGGGCGGCAGCGCCGGAGAATTCGCAGCGGCTTCGCGGAACAAGGCATCGCCGCCCATGTCGGGCAGGTGCAGATCGGACAACACCAGACCGAAACCGCCGCGCGCCAGCCATTTGCGCCCTTCCGCCCCGCTATGCGCCCATTGGGCTTGAAAGTCCTCCAGTTCGAATCGCTCCATGAGGGACTCGCCCATAATGGTGTCATCTTCAATCAGCAAGATGTTGAGATCACGTTTCACGACTCGACTCCAAGGGTAGGCTGACGGTGAAACGGGTGAAGCCGGGTATGCTTTGCACTGAAATCGCACCATGAAGTTGGTCAACCAGTTGGTAGGTGACCCACAGACCCAGTCCATGCACCTCGCCTTCGCCGAAATAGGGTTCAAACAAGTGCTGCCGGCGGCGTTCGGGAATTTCAGCGCCGGCATTGCCCACCATCAGTTGCAGTCCGTCTTCGGTCAGGCCGATGGCACAGACCACCTGGCCATGCTCCGGACTCGCCTGCGCGGCGTTGAGGAGTAAATTGAGCAGTATCTGGCGAATTTGCGCCGAAGGTAGCGGGAGTGGCTGAGTCACCTCATTACGCCATTCCAGGCCGATGAATTTTTTCTGGATATTGGCGGCGATCAGGGTGCGCACGTCTTCCAGGTCGTTCGTAGTCAGCGCGCGCGATTCCAGTTTGGCTTCCACCAGCAGCGCGGAAACGGTCTCCCGAATTTGTTGTAGTCCCCGTTCAATCAATGCCAGCGTCTTTTCCGTATTGTGATCGGCGCCGCCTCGCCGGCGGTAATTGCTGATGGCATTCAACATGCCGCCCAGGGGGTTATTGATCTCGTGGGCGATGCCGGCGGACAAACGGCCGATGGCGGCCAGGCGGTCGCTGTGCGCGAGGTGTTTTTCCAGTGCCTGTTTGCTGCGCAGTTCTTCCACCATGCCCTGGAAACGTTCAGCTAGCTGACCAATCTCGTCTCGACCATGGGGAAATTCGCAACGTATCGTATCGGGCAACTCCTTGCCGACCCGGCCCAGACAATCGGCCAGGTGAGACAGCGGCTCGGCCAGACGCTTGCCGGCCAACCAGCCCACGGGCAGGAGCAGAACCAGGGCAGCCAGGGCGGCATAGATCGTGCCGGTGGCCACCTCATTCAGGCGTGGACCGAACAAGACCTGGTCGTAGCGCTGCACCAGCCGACCCTGCAAGGTGCCATCCTCCGCCAATACCGGGGTCAGAATATAAAGATAGCGCCCGCTCGCGCCTTCCAGTACATGCTGCCGCCAATCCGACCGTTGCCTGAGTTGCCAGGCGAGCGCGAGGTCGTCGGTATCCCGCATGAAGTCGTCCAAGACTGCAAACCGGCGCGGCGCCGAAGAGGCAAACACCTGCCCGCGCGCATCCAGAAGGATCAATACCCGGCCGCTGTCGCTGGGGTTTTCGAGGGGAGTAAGCAGAATTTCATAGGCCTGCCAGACGTCATCGTGGAGCAAGGCCGGGCGCACCGTGCGGGCAAGCGTCTTACCCAATGTCTGGGTGTGGGAAATGAAATTGGCACGGGCCTGTCGGTAGCCCTGCCAAACCAGCGCGGCGGCAACGACCGCGGCCGTGACTACGATCACCAGACTCATGGCCAGCGGGGTCTTGTGGCGGTAGCTCAGGTTGTCGAGCATCAACCTTCCAGATAGCGCCAGTTAGCTTGAATGCTGTCGAACAGATGCAACTCGCCAATAGTGAAGCCGTTCAGGTTCAGACGCGCCAGCAGCATCCGGCCCGGCGGCGACCTGGTCATGGCGAGCAGCGCCTGGCGCAGGGTATTGAGCTCATCACCCCCCTTGCGGGCGACGATGGGCGGGAAGCCAAACAATGACGAACGCCAGGCTACCCGGGTTGCGCGGGTCATCTCCGGATGCAACCTGGACAGGCTATCCCAAATATAACCATCCACCGCCCCGCCGTGGGCCAGACCGGCCGCCACCGCCTCGATCACCTTGCGGTGGCCCCAGGTGTAGAAACCCTTCTTGAAGAAGCGCGTGGCATCCTCGCCCGCCCGTTTCAATTCGACCTGCGGAACCAGCCAGCCCGAGTTGGAATCCGGGTCGGAATAGGCAAACACCTTGCCGCGCAGATCAAGTATGGAGCGGGTGGCGCGGTCTTCGGCTGGGACGATCAGATAGGACCGGTATGACGGCTGTCCCGCATACACCGGCACCGCGACCAAATCGAGCCGGTCTTTCATCTGCACGTAGGGATAACCGCACAGCCAGGCGCAATCCAACTTGGCATCGGCCAGCAGGGTCATGATTTCGCGGTAACTGCCCCGCTGCACAAAGCGCATCGGCCGACGCAGCAAGGTTTCCAGATAGATGCGCCAGCGCTCCAGAAATTGCGCCTGTTCATCGAGGATAACCGGGGTGGTGCCGAACAATAGCGGCGCTTGCGCCTGCACCGCCAGGCTCGGCATGAGCAAGGCAGTGGCGGCGACTTTGAGCAGTTTTCTGCGGGACAAATCCAATCCAGTCTCCTGTCGTGGCCATATCCAATATTACCAATTGGTAATATCAAATCGTCAAGTGGCGTCAATATTATTACCATTAGGTAATGTATTAGATTTATAACTGGTTGATTAAATTAAATTTATGGATCGGCACGATCCTTGCACTTACCAGGACAGCGTATCTGTGCGCCGAATACCAAACTAAGGAGATTGAATATGACTCAAACCGTGTCCCGCCGGGACTTCTTCAAGATGGGCGGTGGCCTAGCCGCCGGAGCCGGTGTCGCCGCCGCCGGTCTGACCCCGGCTAGCGCAGAAGCGGCCGTCAATACCGCCGCTTCGCTGCCATACAAGCCGAAACTAGTGACTCATGCCAAAGGCATGAAGGTCAATGAGCCGGTGTCATTCACCTATCCGGATGCCGCCAGCCCCTGCGTCGCGGTGAAGATGGGCGCACCGACGCCCGGTGGCGTCGGCCCGGACCAGGATATCGTCGCCTACAGCATCCTATGCACCCACCAGGGCTGTCCAACGATGTACGACACGAAAGACCGCTGCTTCAAATGCCCCTGCCACTTCAGCATCTTCGATGCCGAAAAAGGCGGCCAGATGGTGTGTGGGCAGGCTCCGAGCAAACTGCCGCAGATCGTCCTGGAACATAACCACAAGACCGACACGGTTAGCGCCGTGGCCGTCAACGGCCTGATCTTCGGCCGCCAAGCCAACGTTCTGTAAGAGAGATACCAATATGGCAAACGATCGCATCACCCTTCCCCCGGTCAACGCGAAGAAGACCAACATGACCTGCCACTTCTGCATCGTCGGCTGTGGCTACCACGTCTACAAGTGGCCCGAGGCCCAGGAAGGCGGCAAAGCGCCGCACCAGAATGCCCTGGGCCTGGATTTCCGCAAGCAGCTACCGCCGTTTTCCACCATCCTCTCCACCACCCAACAGAATGTGGTGACCGATAAGGACGGCCGCCGCCATAACATCCTCATCGTGCCCGACAAGGAGTGCGTGGTGAATCAGGGCGGCGGCTCGGTGCGCGGCCTGCACATGGCCAGCTACCTGTATGCTGATGGCACGCAGACAGGCGAACGGCTAAAGCATCCGCGTCTATTCACCGGCGACCAATGGCTAGAAACCGACTGGGAACAGGCGCTGGCCCTTTATGCTGGCCTGACCAAGAAGATACTCGACACCAAGGGTCCGCGCGAACTAGCCTTCGACTGCTTCGACCACGGCGGCGCCGGCGGCGGCTTCGAGAACACCTGGGGCTCCGGCAAGCTAATGTTTACCGCCCTGCAAACGCCACTGGTGCGTATTCACAACCGGCCGTCCTACAACTCCGAGTGTCACGCCACCCGCGAGATGGGCATCATGGAGTTGAACAACAGCTACGAAGATGCCGAAGTCGCCGACTGCATCATGTGCATCGGCGCCAATC
>PFGT01000051.1 GCA_002782005.1 Hydrogenophilales bacterium CG12_big_fil_rev_8_21_14_0_65_61_21
GGACCGTTCCGACGGTGTTGCCGCCGATTTCCTTTAAGTCCGACAGGCTCCTAGGCTCAAGCGCCGCCATTTCGCTGCCGACTGGCCCGGTTTAGAATCCGCTTCATGGCCACCACCGCCCTGCCTGTCGCCGTGTCTTCCCAGACGCTGAAATTTGCCGTCATGGCCGTCATTTGGAGTCTGCTGGCTGGCCTGTCGCTGGCCTGGAACCTGAAACAGGTGGACGAGGCGATATTGGCAACGGCGACCGCCGCCGCCCGCGCCACTATCGACAAGGACGTCGCTTTCCGTAAATGGGGCGCCTCGCACGGCGGCGTCTATGTGCCGGTCACCGAGCGCACCCCGCCCAATCCCTATCTTCGCGTTCCCGGCAAGGTGGTCGTCACCACCGCCGGCCTCAAACTCACCCTGATGAATCCAGCCTACATGCTGCGTCAGTTGCAGCAGGACTTCCCCGGCGAAAGTGGCGCACGCTCGCGCATTACCAGCCTCAAGCCGGTCAACCCGAACAATGCCCCGGACGTCTGGGAGGCGAAGGCATTACACAGCTTCGAGCAGGTGCTGAAGGAACGGGTGGCGGTGCAACAGATCGACGGCAAACCCTATGTCAGGCTGTTGCGGCCTTTCGTGGTGGCCGAGGAATGCCTCAAGTGTCACGAGCAGCAAGGCTACAGCGTGGGCGACCTGCGTGGCGGCATCGGCGTCAAACTGCCGCTGGAACCCTTTGCCGCAGTGGCACAAGCGCACAAGGTGCTGTTGATCGGCTCACACGGCGGCATATGGCTGTTTGGCCTGCTGGGGATGGGGTTCTGGTTCCGGCGCGAACGCAAGCGGGACATCGAATTGCGCCAGGCCTCAGCGCAGCTTCAGCACCAGGCGCACCACGACCCGCTTACCGGGCTGCCCAACCGGCTGCTGCTCGCCGACCGCATGGCGGTGGCGCTGGCCCAGGCCGCGCGCTCTGGGGGTAAGCTGGCGGTCTGTTATCTCGACCTCGATGGCTTCAAAGGGGTCAATGACAGCCATGGCCATGCCATCGGCGACCGCCTCCTGGGTGTTGTTGCCGAGCGGCTCGTCGACGCGGTGCGGGGCGGCGATACCGTGGCCCGGCTGGGCGGCGACGAGTTCACCCTGCTACTTGCGAACCTGGCCGACATGGTGGAATGCGAAGCCGCCTTGGCGCGGTTATTGCAGGCAGTGGCGCGGCCTGTTGTCATCGACACCGCCGATTTGATGATCACGGCCAGCATTGGCGTCACCCTTTTCCCCGATGACGGGGCGGACGCCGACACCCTGCTGCGCCATGCCGATCAGGCCCTGTATGCGGCCAAGGAGGCAGGGCGCAATCGCTACCATGTATTCGATCCGCGCTACGACCACGCCATGCGTGAGCGGCGCGCCTTCCTGGATCGGCTGGAAGCGGCCCTGGACCAGGGCGAGTTTTGCCTCTACTACCAGCCCAAGGTGGATATGCGCGCCGGGACGGTGATCGGGGTCGAGGCACTGATCCGTTGGCGCCACCCGGAACGTGGCCTGGTTGAGCCTGCCGACTTTCTGCCGTCGATGGCCGGCGTCGATTTGGAAACCCAGCTCGGCGAATGGGTGATCGACCAAGCGCTCACCCAGATGGCCGCCTGGCGCGCCGCCGGCCTGGACCTGCCGGTTGCCGTCAACATCGCGCCGCCGCACCTGGCCCGCATCGACTTCGCCGAACGCCTCAAATGGCTGCTCGCCCGCCACCCGGACACGCCGACGAACCGGCTCGAACTGGAGGTGCTGGAGAGCGCGGCACTCGATGACATCGAACATGTCTCCCGCCTGATCGATGCCTGCCGGCGCCTTGGCGTAACGGTCGCGCTGGACGACTTCGGCACCGGCTATTCCTCCTTGACCTATCTCAAGCGCCTGCCCGCCGACCTCATCAAGATCGACCAGTCCTTCGTGCACGACATGCTGAGCGACGCGGACGATCTGGCTATCATTGAGGGCGTCATCGGCCTGGCCGAGGCTTTCCACATCAGCGTAATCGCCGAGGGTGTGGAAACCGCCGAGCAGGGCGTTGCGCTGATCCATTTGGGCTGTTCCCTGGGACAGGGTTATGGCATTGCCCGGCCCATGCCTGGAGAGGACCTGCCCGGCTGGGTCGCAACCTACCGGCCTGTGCCGTCGTGGCGGCAGGCGCCTGCCACCTGGTCGCGGGACGACGCCGTGCTACTCGGCGCCGAGATGGATCACCGCATCTGGGTCGAAAACCTGCAAGCCTGTCTTGACAGTGTCGCGGCAGAGAAAATCGAGCCGCCGCCCATGGACCCGCGTCTGTGCCGCTTCGGACGCTGGTATCACGGGCCCGGCCGGCTGCATTACGGCAGCCTCGATGAATTCCAGGTCATCGACCCCCTACACCGGCAAATCCACGCCTTGGGTGAGGAGATCGGCGGCCTTTGCTACAGCGGACGGAATGGCGAGGCCCGAGCTCGCATGGCCGAGCTGACGGCGCTGCGGGACCAGCTCATCGGCCGCTTGCACAACCTGGCCAAGACCATCCAGACATGAGCCTGATCTATCTATTGGACCTGTGCGCGGTCGCGGTGTGCGCAGTCACCGCGACGTTGGAGGCGCGGCGGCGCGAACTCGATCTGTTCGGCGTCGTGGTCATCGCGATCATTGCCGGGATCGGCGGCGGCACCGTGCGTGACATCTTGCTCGGCCGGCTACCGGTCTATTGGATACATGATCCGATCTATGTGATCGTCGGCATGGTCGCCGCCATGCTCGCCTTCTTCCTCGAACGCCGGTTGGCGATCCCCATGGATTTCTTTCTGCTGCCGGATGCCATCGGCCTGGCCCTGTTTACCGTGATCGGCGTCAGCATCGCCCTGGGGGCGAATGTCCATTGGTTTATCGCCGCGCTCATGGGCGTCGTCACCGGGGTGTTTGGCGGCGTCATCCGCGACATACTGTGCAACGAGGTGCCGTTGATTTTTCGTACCGACATCTACGCCACCGCCTCGCTGCTGGGCGCCTTTCTGCTCATCGCTCTGGATCGCCTCGGCATGGCCCACGACCCGGCCCTGATGGCGGCCATGGCCATGGTGGTGGCCATACGCTTGGCGGCGATCCGCTGGCATATCCACCTGCCGCGTATGCGGCCTTATGGGTCTTAGTGTAGTGTTGCACGCTGTTTGGCGCCTATGCGAACAATGAAAGTCCAATGCGTCGGACGCAGGTCGGGATGAATCCCGACTACAAGGGCTTGCATATAAGCGCTCCGAAGAGAGCAACATTACACTAGCCCGTACCGACGATATGCACCACCCGTTGAGGGAACGGTATTTCAATGCCTTGCTGCTGGAAACCTTCCCAGATCGCCCAGTTCAGAGCGGACACCAGGGCCATGTTGCCTTGCTCGGGGTGCTTGAACCAGACCACCAGTTTCAGGTTGATGCCGTTGTCGCCGAAGTCGGCCAGGCGGACCTCCGGCCCTGGCTCCGCCAGCACCTCAGGGTTGCGCCGCGCGGCATCGAGCATGATGGCCTCGGCCTTTCTGAGGTCGGTGTCATAGGCCACCTGGATCGGGATACCGACCCTGTTATCCGGGTTGCTGAGGCTGTGGTTGGTCACGGCGGAGGTGACCAGGGTCTCGTTGGGGAAGAGGGTTTCGCTGCCGTCCAGCTCCTTGATGACGGTGTAACGGGTAGCGATCTCGCGGACCTCGCCGTAGCGATCGTTGACGGTCACCATGTCGCCGATGCGGATGGAGTTTTCCAGCAGCAGGGTAAAGCCGGAGACGTAGTTGCTGGCGATCTTTTGCAGGCCGAGGCCGATGCCGACGCCCAAGGCGCCGCCGAATACCGAGAGCACGGTGATGTCGATGCCGACCTGGGGTAGGGCGATGAGCACCGCGATCAAGGCCAGTAGGGTACGGACGATCTTGCCCAGCGCCGCCTTGTGGTTGAGGTCGAGGTGGCTGGTGGTAATCAGCCGGCTTTCGAGCAGACGGCCCAGCGAGAGGGCGACGACCAGGGTGACGGCGATCGAGACCAGACCGAGCAGGGCGGTGTAGAGCGAGATGTGTTGCTTACCGATCGTCAGACCGATGTCGTCGAGGGTCTCGACCACCGGGCCGAGATAACCGGCGATATGAATGGCCACGACGCCCCAGACCAGCCAGGCGATGGTCCGCTCGGCACTACGCAATCCGGGGCCGGGGTTGAGCAAGACGCGCAGGAAGAAAAAGACGAGCTGGATGATGAACAGCGAGAGCAGCAATGGCACGGCCAGGTTGAGCAGGTGGGTGCTTTCCCAGCGCGCCAGGATGGGGCGGGCGACCAGGACCAGCAGCAGCGCGATCAGCGGCAGCAGAAACCGCTTCCATCCCTTGCCATGCCAGATATCTCGGGTCTTTCCGGATTGGTTGAGCTCGATCCTGCGTGCGGCCAGCCAGGCCAGACCGAGGGCAACCAGCAGCACGGTGAGTTGGCCGAGCAGGACGGTGTTGGATAGATCGGCGAGCAGGTTTGCAACCAGGCTTTGGTCGTGAGTAGCGGTCATGGTCGTAGCGGTAGCGAGTGGCTGCGGTGGCGCCGCCAGTTGGCGGCATAGGCCTCGGCCAGCAATGGGTTAGCGCGCAGGATAAGCAGATTTTCGGCGTTGCGATACTGGGCTGCCGTGGTGAAGTTGAACGAGCCGGTGATGACGGTGACGCCAGGTTGGCCGTTGTCGACGATCATGACCTTGTTGTGCGCGGCGGCGTGTTCGCCGTCCACAAAGACGCTGACGCCGTGCGCGGCCAGATAAGCCACTTTGGAGGTTGCGATGTTGCGGTCCTGTTCGCGGTCGGCGATGACCTGGACATCGACGCCGCGTTGCCGGGCGGCGACCAGGGCATTGGCGATGGCTTGGTGGGTCAGGCTGTAGGCCTGGACCAGTATTTGCGTCTTGGCCTGGCGGATGACCGTTGTCACCAGCGCGCCGGCGTCGTCGCCTGGAGTAAAGGCAATCTGGGCGCTGCCTTGCAGGGTAAATTCAAGCGGTGGCGAGGCGCGGGCGGGGGCCGCCAGCAACACCACGCAGAGCGCCAATGTGAGAACGACGGCAGCGGCAATGCTCTGCCGTCGGGTCGCGGCTACCGCCGCTCTTACTCGCATCGTTCCAGCACCGCTGCGAAGAAACCATCGGTGCCGTGTTTTTCCGGGTCCAAGCGCAGATAGTCGCCCATCTCCAGGGCGACGCCCTGTTCGGCCAGGACCGCAGCGGCGGGCTTGAGGGCAAAATCCGGATGGCCGGCCAGAAAGTTCTCGACGACAGCCTCGTTCTCTTCCGGCAGCAGGCTACAGGTGGCATAGACCAGGCGGCCGCCGGTTTTAACCAGTCGTGCTGCGGAGGCCAGGATGGCGGCCTGTTTGGCGGTCAGCGCCAGCACCGATTCCGGGGTCTGTTGCCATTTCAGATAAGGGTTGCGGCGCAGGGTGCCAAGGCCGGAGCAGGGTGCGTCGACCAGCACCCGATCGAACTTGCCGGCCAGTCGCTTCACCTTGATGTCGTTCTCATTGGCGATCAGTTGCGGCTGGACATTGGATAGTTGCGAGCGCGCCAGTCTGGGTTTCAGATTGGCCAGCCGCTTCTCGGCCACGTCGAAGGCGTAGAGGCGCCCTGTGTTCTTCATCATGGCGCCGAGCGCCAGGGTCTTGCCGCCGGCACCGGCGCAGAAGTCGCAGACCATTTCGCCGCGTCGCGCGCCGGTGAGCAGGGCCAGCAACTGGCTGCCTTCGTCCTGTACTTCGATCACGCCTTCCAGAAACAGGGCATTCTTATTTAGGGCCGGCTTGCCCTTGAGACGCAGACCCCAGGGCGACCAGGGCGTCGGCGCGCCTTCGATATCATCGTTCATCAGGTTGGTCAGCGCGGCCTCGCGGCTCATCCGGCTGACCCTGAGATCGAGCGGCGCGGGGCGACCCAGCGCGGCCATCAGTGCTTCGATCCGGTCGCCATATTGGCCGGCCAGGCGTTCGTACAGCCAGTCCGGCAGGTCGAGCCGGATGGCCGGCGAGGCATCGTCCAGACGGGCGGCCTTGATCGCCTTCAGCCATGCCATTTCGTCCTTGGCGACGATGGCCTCGAATTCGCGCAGGGTGTGGCCGCCATGGCGGGCCAGCCAGGCCAGCAGCAGGGTACGGGGCGCGACCGAGGCGGTGACCTGTTCCAGGCTGCGCAAACGGCGGATCACACCGTAGACCGCTTCGGCGATGAAGGTGCGGTCGCGGCCGCCCAGCTTCGGCCGGCTGCGGAAGAACGCCGATAACGCGACATCGGCCGGCTGCGCAAAGGTCAGCAGATCGGTAAGGGCGGCGGCGGCGGCATCGAGTAGGGCAGGTGTCATGGTTGGCGGCGAATCAAAGATCGTGAGGGAGGGAGGTTAAACCGTCTTGGCCGCCTGAGTCAGCACGAACCGGGCGAAGGCGTCGGCGGCCACCGAGAAGTGCTTGTTGCGGCGGTGTACCAGGTGCCATTGGCGGCGGATCGGGAAGCCCTCCACATTCAGAATAACGAGCCGGCGGGCGGCCAGCTCCTGGGTTACGGCATGGCGCGACACCACGCTCAGGCCCAGACCGGCCTCGACCGCCTGCTTGATGGCCTCGTTCTTGTTCATCTCCATGGCCACGCGCAGGGCCATCCCGTGTGCCTGGAAGAATGCCTCGGTGGCGCCACGAGTGCCTGAACCGGGTTCGCGAGCGACGAAATCCGCCTCGGCGATGCGGGCCAAGGCGATATTTTTGCGCTTTGCCAACGGATGGTCGAACGGTGCGATTACCACCAGCGGGTTCTCCATGAAAGGTGTGGACTCAAGGTCATGACCCTCTGGCGCCTGGCCCATCAAGGCCAGGTCCACTTCATTGTTGGCCAGTTGCGCCAGCAAGGCTTCTCGATTGACCACGTTGAGGGTGATGCGTACCTCGGGGTGTTCCTGGCGGAAGCGGCTAATCAGACCGATGGCGAAATAGCTCACCGTACTGACCACGCCGACGGTGAGCGCGCCCTGCTTCAAACCGCGCAGATCGTTCAGGGTGTCCTCCAGGTCAACCAGTTGTTGGGCGATGGCCTGGCCGGCCCGCAGTACCTCGCGGCCGACACCGGTCAGAAAAATCTTCTTGCCCAGTTGTTCAAATAACGCTTGGCCTACCGTGGCTTCGAGCTGTTTGATCTGCATCGATACGCCGGGCTGGGATAGATGCAACTCCGCCGCCGCGCGCGAAAATGACAGATGGCGGGCCGCAGATTCGAATACCTGGAGTTGGCGCAGGGTGACATGCAACATGGTTTAATCATAATGGATTACTTATTTTTTGCATAAAAAATCGTGAATATTGCTTATGGAACGGCGCGGTTATAGTGCATTCCAGTTACCCGCATGGAAACTTGGCAATCCCGGTTTTCCGCGAATTTAATGACCGTCCGACAAGGAGCAGAGCATGGATCAGTCCGCCCGTTATTCCGATCTTTCCCTGAAAGAAGAAGACCTCATCAAGGGTGGCCGCCACATCCTGGTGGCCTACAAGATGAAGCCCAAGACCGGCCTCGGCTATCTCGAAGCCGCCGCCCACTTCGCTGCCGAGTCCTCGACCGGCACCAATGTCGAGGTTTCCACCACCGACGATTTCACCAAGGGCGTCGATGCGCTGGTCTATCACATCGACGAGGCCACCGAGGACATGCGCATCGCCTATCCTCTGGAACTGTTCGACCGCAACGTTATCGACGGCCGCTTCATGATGGTCTCCTTTCTCACCCTGACCATCGGCAACAACCAGGGCATGGGCGACATCGCCTACGCCAAGATGATCGATTTCTGGGTGCCGCCCGAAGTGGTGCGCCAGTTCGATGGTCCGGCCACCAACATCGAAGAGTTGTGGCGCATCCTTGGTCGCCCGGTCAAGGATGGCGGCTACATCGCCGGCACCATCATCAAGCCCAAGCTCGGTCTGCGTCCCGAGCCCTTCGCGGCAGCGGCCTATCAGTTCTGGCTGGGCGGCGACTTCATCAAGAACGATGAGCCCCAGGGCAACCAGGTCTTCGCCCCGATCAAGAAGGTGCTGCCACTGGTCTATGACTCGATGAAGCGCGCCATGGACGAGACCGGTCAGGCCAAGCTGTTCTCCATGAACATCACCGCCGACGACCACTATGAAATGTGCGCCCGCGCCGACTTCGCGCTGGAAACCTTCGGCACCGACGCCAACAAACTGGCCTTTCTGGTTGACGGTTTCGTCGGCGGCCCCGGCATGATTACCACCGCCCGTCGCCAGTACCCCAATCAGTTCCTGCACTACCACCGCGCCGGCCACGGCATGATTACCTCGCCCTCCGCACAGCGCGGCTACACGGCCTTCATCCTGGCCAAGATGGCGCGTCTGCAAGGCGCCTCCGGCATCCACGTCGGCACCATGGGCTACGGCAAGATGGAAGGCGCCGGCGACGACAAGGTCATCGCCTACATGATCGAACGCGACGAGTGCCAGGGTCCGGTCTACTTCCAGAAGTGGGACGGCATCAAGGCCACCACGCCAATCATCTCCGGCGGCATGAACGCGCTGCGCCTGCCTGGCTTCTTCGAGAACCTCGGCCATGGCAACGTCATCAACACCGCCGGTGGCGGCGCCTATGGCCACATCGATTCGCCGGCCGCCGGTGCAAAATCGTTGCGTCAGGCCTATGACTGCTGGAAGGCGGGCGCCGACCCGATCCAGTGGGCCAAGGAGCACAAGGAATTCGCGCGCGCCTTCGAGTCCTTCCCTGGTGATGCCGACAAGCTGTTCCCGGGCTGGCGTGACAAGCTGGGCGTGCACAAATAAGTCGCACACCGCCGCTGCAATGTAAGTAGCGAAACGCCCCCGGTTCGCTGGGGGCGTTTTTTATTGAAAGGAGCGGCTCATGGCCGATAAAGCGCAATACAAGGTTCACCAGGAACCCTACTACCAACCCCAGGGCAACGAGGTCGCGTTGTACCAGGCCGCCTATCGAAACCGCCTGCCGGTGATGGTGAAAGGCCCCACTGGTTGCGGCAAATCGCGTTTTATCGAATACATGGCCTGGAAGCTCGACCGCCCGCTGATTACTGTCGCCTGCAACGAGGACATGACCGCTTCCGATCTAGTCGGTCGTTACCTGCTCGATGCCAACGGCACCCGCTGGCTGGACGGCCCGCTCACCACCGCCGCTCGCATCGGCGCGATTTGTTATCTGGATGAAATCGTCGAGGCGCGTCAGGACACCACAGTGGTGATCCACCCACTCACCGACCACCGCCGCACCTTGCCGCTCGACAAGAAGGGCGAGCTGCTCCAGGCGCATCCCGACTTTCAGTTGGTAATCTCATACAACCCCGGCTACCAGTCGCTGATGAAGGACCTGAAACAGTCCACCAAGCAGCGCTTCACCGGCTTCGATTTCGACTACCCCGCGCCAGAACTGGAAACGGCCATTCTCGCCCAGGAAACCGGACTTGCCGAAGGCACGGCCGCCAAGCTGGTGAAGATTGGCCAGACCGCCCGCAACCTGAAGGGCCACGGTCTCGACGAGGGCATCTCTACCCGGCTGCTGGTCTACGCCGCGATGCTCATAAAGGATGGCGTTGACCCGCTCGACGCCTGCCGCATGGCGCTGGTGCGCCCCATCACCGATGACGCTGACATTCGCGCGACGCTCGACCACGCCATCGACGCGGTGTTCAGCCAGTAGCCGGTAGCTTGTAGCCGAAACACGGCGTGCCACCGGCGCACGACAAGCTACCTCCTACAGACTACACGCTACAGGCCAAGAAAATGACCGATACCGCCTACCAGCACCCGTTGATGCAAGCCTACTGGGCGCAGCTCGACACCCGCTTTGTCGAGGTCGAAGCGGTGTTCGAGGATGTCATGGCAGAAGCACTGGCCATCCTCAGCCATGAGGACATCTACCACTATCTCGACGCCGCCCGCCTCATCGGCAAGCTGGGGCGTGGCGTCGAGCCGATGCTGGCGTTCATGGAGGAATGGCCCTCCGTGGTCAGGACGCTGGCTGAGGAGGCGGCGCTGCCGGAGGTCATGGCCTTGGTCATGAAGATGCAGAAGTCGCCCAACAGCCGCGCCATTACGCCATTCCTGCAAACCCTGGCGGCCGTGGCGCGTACCTTGCAATCGCGCGAACAGCTTGGCCATTACCTTGACATTGCGCTGGACTTCATGGTGCGCACCACCGGCTCTATTCACGGCCACCACACCACCTTCCCCAGTCCCGGACTGCCTGACTTTTTCGCCCAGGCGCCCTTCCTGCTTACCCAGCTCAGCCTGGCCGGGTTGAAGAACTGGGTGGACTATGGCATCCGCAACTATGGCAACCACCCCGAGCGGCAGAAGGACTACTTCAACGTCCAGTCCGCTGACAGTCGCGCTGTGCTGCAACGCGAACGGCATGGAACCTTGCTGGCGGACGTGGAGCGCAAGCTGGATATCTATCTGCGCGCCCTGTGGCGGGACAGCGATCATCTGGTGCCATATTCGACCGCCTTCGACGCAATCCGCAAGCCGGTTCCCTACTATGACCAGCTTGGCATCCGTTTGCCCGACGTGTATGACGACGCGGGCGACATCTCCGGTCTCGACCGTTACCGCGCCGCGTTGGCCCACATGGTCGGCCACCGGCGCTGGTCCTCAGTGCAGATCGCCGACAACTGGAGTCCCTTCCAGCGCATGGCGGTAGAGTTCTTCGAGGACTGCCGAGTCGAGACCCTGCTGATCCGCGAATACCCCGGCCTGCGCCATATCTTTCTCGCGTTGCATCCCAAGCCCGTCGAAGGTGCTTGCGATCCGGAGACGACCTCTTGTCTACGCCACCGGCTGGCCATGCTGTCGCGCGCACTGCTCGATCCCGGTTACGGCTACGGCAATTCTGACCTCAACGATTTCGTCACCCGCTTCCGTGCCGTCATGGACGCGGGCGAATCGAGCACAGCGGAGATCGCCGCGCTGGCCCTCGCCTACGTTGCGAAAACCCGCCGCCAGAGCGACCAGTTCGCCAAGATTTACTTCGACGACACCGTGGTTGATTACCGCGACGATAATCGCCAGTTGTGGCGATTCATTGAGGCGGGTGACGAGGAAGATGCCGTTGACGAGGAGCGCAAGATCGAGCCGGGAGAAGAGGTCCACGGCCTGCCGCCGCGCCATTACCCTGAGTGGGATTACGCCAGCCAGACCTACCGGCCTGACTGGGTCAGTCTGTACGAGCACCTGCACCCGAGTGGCAATGCCGCCGACATCGATCTTTTGTTGGAAAAGCATGGCGCGCTCGCCAAGCGGCTGAAGAAGATGCTCGACCTCTTGAAGCCGCAGGACAAGGTGCGCATCCGCTACCAGGAAGAAGGCAGCGAACTCGATCTCGACGTTGCCATCCGTTCGCTCATCGACTTCAAGGGCGGCGCCACGCCGGACCCGCGCATCAACATGAGCCACCGCACCGATGGTCGCGACATCGCCGTCATGCTGCTGCTGGATCTGTCGGAATCGCTCAACGAAAAGGCGGCGGGCAGCGACCAAACCATACTCGAATTGAGCCAGGAGGCCGTCACGCTGCTGGCCTGGGCGGTGGAACAACTGGGCGATGCCTTCGCCATCGCCGGCTTCTATTCCAACACCCGCCACGATGTGCGCTACCTGCACATCAAGGGCTACGGCGAACACTGGAACGCGGACGTCAAGGCGCGCCTGGCCGCCATGCAGGCCGGTTGGTCCACCCGCATGGGCGCGGCGATGCGTAACGCCGGCCACTATCTGGAAGCCCGTCAGGCCGACAAGAGGCTATTGCTCATCCTCACCGACGGCCAGCCCTCCGATGTTGATGTCCAGGACGAACGCCTGCTCATCGAAGACGCCCGCCAGGCGGTCAAGGAACTCGACCGCGATGGCATCTTCAGTTATTGCATCAGCCTCGACCCGAAGGCCGACGACTATGTCAGCACCATCTTCGGCCGTCAGTACACGGTCATCGACAACATCGAGCGGTTGCCGGAAAAGCTTCCCGAGCTATTCATGGCGCTCACGAAGTGATCGCCATGATCGGTCAGTGGCATCTAGTGTAGTGTTGCCCGTTGTTTGGCAGATATGCGAACAAGGGAAGACCAATGCATCGGACGTAGGTCGGGATTCATCCCGACAACCCGGCCCATGGAACCCGCGTCGTCGGGATGAATCCCGACCTACAAAAC
>PFGT01000056.1 GCA_002782005.1 Hydrogenophilales bacterium CG12_big_fil_rev_8_21_14_0_65_61_21
ATCGAGCAAAGCATGTCGTACTCACCGAGTTTGCTCTGGAAGGCCTGGCTGGCATACTGGCTGCCTCGGTCGGAGTGGTGCAACAGACCCGCCGCCGGCTTGCGTCGGAACCAGGCCATGGTCAAGGCATCAGCCGCTCCACCCGTTCCTTGCTCGCCGCGAAACCTCGCTCGCGCAATTCGCGCACCATGCGGGGGGCTGCCATAGGCCCCTTTGTGTTCGGCATGGATGGCCTGGATCAGCGTCAGCATCTGACCATCCGACAACCGCTTGCGGTCGAGTTTGCCGCCCCGCTTCCAGGCCCGGTAACCGCTGACGCTGACATCCAGCACGGCGCACATCTCGGCCAGGGCAAATCCCCGTTGCGCATCAATCCAGGCGTACTTCACAGAACATCCCTTGCGAAGTACGCCGTCGCTTTTTTTAGGATTTCGCACTCCCGCTTGAGCCGGATGTTCTCGGCGCGCAGCCGTGAGAGTTCCATCTCCTCCGGTGTCACCTTGCGAGCGCCGGGGCCGTTGAGCTTGCCGGCGTCGAAGGCCTTGACCCAGTTGCGTAGGTGTCAAGTCCCGAGTTCTGGGCTACGGAAAGCCGCCAACTAGGCTACGCCTGCCCTAGCTGCGGAAACCCGTGCCGCTGCGAGATGGTGCTCTTTGGCACCGGGCTTAACCCCCTTGTTAGCGGCTAGCCTTAATGAAAACGCCGCCGAATCTCTCAAGCCGTTAACAAAAAGTGTTGAAGGCCTGCCCGTGCTATCCGTTTACCTAATCTGTTGATCTTGTAGGGCCGCGCGGGGGAATCTCCCTTGTAGACTAGATCCTTTGCCCCAACGCGGCTTGATATCCTCAAGATCCGCCGCCCTCGCGCAGTCCTATCATGTCTACGCCATTCCTATCAATAATTAGGGGTTATGTTGACTTGTTATTGACTTTGCCAGAGCGATGAATTATATTATGTCAACACATGCCCTATATTTAATTCGGGTTAAGGTATACTTATGACAAAAATCGAACTGATTCGCAAACTCTCCGATCTCGATCGGCGCGGGATCCATGTGCTGGCCAAGCGCGACATCGAGAAGATGTTTCCCGATGAGGGCGAGAAGGCGCTGGAGAAGTCGTTGCAGCGGATGGTGGCCGACGGCATTCTGCAGCGGGTCGCCAAGGGCCTCTACGTGAATCCGTCCGCGACGAGCAAAAACCGTTGGATCGCGGAGGAGATCGCCAAGGCGCTGCGTCCTGGATGCATCACCTACGTCAGCTTGGAATCCATCCTGTCCGAGTATGGGGCGATCTCGCAAATCCCAATCGACAGACTGACAGTGATGACGACCGGGCGCAGCGGCGTCCACAAGACCCCTTTCGGGACGATCGAACTCACCCACACCAAGCGCCCGCGGTCGGAGATCCTCGGGCGCACGCTTGAGCCCAAGGGCAGGCCTCTGCGTATCGCCACCCGATTGGCGGCTGTCAGCGATCTCTTGCGCGTCGGGCGCAACGTTAACATGATCATCCAAGAAGAAATCGATGAAGAATCAGAGGGAGAGTCCGCATGAGCGACAAGCAAGATTTCGAGAATCTGGTCGACCTGGCCATGTCCAATCCCGCCTTGTCCGCAATGCGCCCGGTGGTGGAGAAGGAGTTGCTGCATTACGAGATCTTCCAAGCGCTCGACGCCGAAGGCCTGCTCAAAGACCTGGTGTTTCAAGGCGGAACGTCCCTGCGCTTGTGCCGCGGATCCGATAGGTTCAGCGAGGACCTGGATTTCGCCGGCGGCGTCGGCTTCTCGTCCGACAAGATGATGAAGATTAAGGACTGCGTGGAGAAGCGCATTGGCGAGCGCTTCGGATTAAAGGTCGTGGTGAGCAACAAGCCGGCCAAGGCCGGATCGGAGCATGTGAAGGTGGACAAATGGTGGATATCGATCGAGACATCGCCGGAGAATCCTTCCATGCCGCGCCAGAAGATCAAACTCGAGATCGCCAACATCCCGGCCCGCACCCGCGAGATGATGCCTTTGAAAGCCAACTACGAGTCGGTCCGGGCCATGTCGACGGTCTACGTCAACGCCGAATCGCTCAACGAGATCATGGCCGACAAGATCCTCGCCTTTCCAACCTCGTTGCTGGACAACAAAGGGAGCCCCGTCGCGCTCGACTCGGCCAAGATTCGCCACCGTGACATCTGGGATCTGGCTTGGCTGTCGCGGCAAGGAGCCAAGCTCGATCCGGCGCTGGTCGCCGCCAAGATCGGCGACTATAGAGTCGAGGGCTACAAAGACATGCTCGACCTAGCGATCGAGCGCATCCCCGCCATCGTCAAAAGTCCTGCGTTCAAGGACCAAATGCGTCGCTTCATCGACTCGGCCACGGCGGAGAAGATGTTAGCCGACGATGGGCATCTGGACTACTTCTCGAGTTCGGTCGGGGCTCTCTTCTCGACGATGCGCGCAGATCTCGCGAGCGCGATGCAATCTATTCAAGCCCCGGTCGCTGACCCCAATCCTGCGGCCAAGACCCAGCGCAAATGAAGCCAATGCCGGAATGGCGATGTTCGCCGTTGTACCAAGCGAAGAACTGCTGGCAGTGGGTTCTTGCATCCTCGATACAGCCGAATCGCGCGGGAAACTCGGGTCGGTATTTCAAGGTTTTGAACTGCGCCTCGGAGAACGGATTGTCATCCGACACATAAGGCCGGCTGTGGCTCTTGGCGACTTCGAGATCGACCAGCAAGGCCGCCACCGGTTTCGAGCGCATGCTGCTGCCACGATCGGCGTGCAGGGTCAGCGTACCCGGCTTGATGGCTTGCTTGGCCACGCTGTCGGCGATCAGTTTCTCGGCCAATTCGGCGCTCTCCTGGGGCGCGATCATCCAGCCCACGACATAGCGACTGAAGATGTCGAGGATCACGTAAAGGTGAAAGCAGGTCCACTTGCAGGGTCCCTTGAGTTTGGTGATGTCCCAGCTCCAGACCTGGTTCGGGTCGGTGGCCAGCAGCTCCGGTTTGGCATAGGCCGGATGCACGCGCTGTGCTCGGCGCTCGGCGGTTTGCCCAACCTCGGCGAGCAGGCGGTACATGGTGCGCACTGAGCCGAGATAGATGCCCTCGTCGAGCAAGGTGGCATAGACGGTGGGCGGCGCACAGTTGGCGAAGCGCTCGCTGTTGAGGGTGTCGAGCAAGGTGGCGCGTTCCGCCTGGTTGAGCGCCAGTGGCGGCGCCGGCCTGGGCGCGGGGAGCGGCGTCGGGGCCAGCAGATGGCGCTGACGGGCATCCGCGCGGTAAACGCTGCTGCGCGGGACGTGCATGGCGCCGCAGGCGCGGGCCAAGCCGACTTCGGTGGCGAGGACATTGACGGCGTCCATCAGAATGCGCCGCTGGGCGGCTGTGCCATCGACACGCCCAGCAAGGACGCCACTTTTTTTTGGACGTCGATGATGAGCTCGGCCTGGGCCAGTTGACGGCGCAGACGTTCGTTCTCGCGGGTCAGCGCCTCGATGCGTCGCGCCTCGGCCAGCGCGGGGTCGATCTTGCGGCCGCGTTTCTGCGGTTCCAATACCGCCTGTTCAGCGGTGGCACGCTGCTTGCGCCAGGTGCATAGGTGCGACGAGTA
>PFGT01000060.1:0-51068 GCA_002782005.1 Hydrogenophilales bacterium CG12_big_fil_rev_8_21_14_0_65_61_21
GGCGGCAACGGTAAGCCGGGCATGTCAGCGGGGTTTTGTAGGTCGGGATTCATCGGCGGCAACGGTAAGCCGGGCATGTCAGCGGGGTTTTGTAGGTCGGGATTCATCCCGACAACCCGGCCCATGGAACCCACGTCGTCGGGATGAATCCCGACCTACGTCCGATACATTGGCCTTTCCTTGTTCGCATAGGTGCCAAACAACGTGCGACACTACACTAGTGTAGTGTCGCATGAGGCCGCTCGCCGCCAGTGCCAGCAAGAGTGACACCGGGCCCCGCTAAGCGGCACCACCTTGATGCCCAGTCGGGCGCGTTGCGGCTACCGGGGGGGCAGCCGAATGCTGGCGGCCATGCCGGCCAGCAGGCGGTTGCGGGGGATGGCGACGTCTAGTTGGTAGTGGCCGTCGGCCTTGGCCCGGACGGCGACGATACGGCCGGCGAGGGCCTTGCCGCCGGCGTTGACGTCCAGGCGGCCGCCCGGTTTCAGGCCGCCGGCCTGGTTGGCGGTGAGGCTGGCACGGGCGATGATCTGGTCGGCGCGGGCCACGGCGATCAGGCTGGGCGGTTGGTTTTGGGCCGCGACGGTCATGCCCGGTTCGGCCTGGCGGTCCAGAATCAGGGCGTCGAACGGGGCGCGTATCTCGCTTTCGTCGAGCAGGTGGCGGGCCTTGTCGACGCGCGCCTGGGCGGCGGCGGCCTGGGCGGCGGCACTGGCATGGTGCAGCTTGGCGGCGTCCAGCTCGGTGGTCGAGGTCACGGTGCGGGCATAGAGTTCATTGGCCCGGCTCAAGGCCTTCTGGGCGTCGGCCATCTGTTCGCCGAGCCGGTTGGCGTCGGCCTGCGCCTCAGCCAGATTGGCCTTGAATAGGGTCGGGTTCAGCCGCAGCAGCAGCTCGCCCTGGCGCACGGTCTGGCCGGGCTGGACGTTCACGCTGGCCACTACGCCGGAGACCGGGGTGGATAGCTCCAGCCGTTGATACCAGTCCAGTTGGGCGGCCAGATCGGCTGCCCCGACGGGCAGGGCGGTGAGCAGCAATGCAGCAGCGAGTAGCCTCATTTCGTTTCCTCTATGGTGTTCGTGGGCTTGACCGTTGCCAACGGCCGGCCGAGCAGGCCATTCAGTCTTTCCCAGGCCAGGGCCAGTTGATAGTCCACCGCTTTCCGGCGTAGCCGGGCGGCCTGGATGTCGGCCATGCCGGTGCCCAGGTTGGTCTTCAGTTCCATCTCGTATTCGGCACGGGCGCGCTCCAAACGCTGGTCGCGGTAGTTGGCGTTGACCTCGGCCGCCGGGCGGGCGGCGGTGCGCAGATAGTCGATCTCTTCAAAGCTGTCGCGCAAGGCCTGGCCGAGGTCCAGGCGCAACCTTTCATACTGTGCCTGGAGTAGTTGGAAGCGGGCTTGTTCCTGGGCGACAAGGGCGTCCGTCTGGTGGCCTTGGTAGAGTGGCCAGGTCAGGTTGAGACCGAAATGGATATTGTCGCGGGTCGCGGTAGCACGGCTGTAGGTGGCGGTGCCGGCCTCTAATTCCAGGTTGGGCCGGTTTGCCGCCCGCTGTGCCTCCAGCCGTTTCTGCGCCGCCGCCAGTAGCCGCTTCTGGGCCTGGAGCCGGGGATTGTCAGCCTCCAGGGCGGCCTGTAAGTCGTTCAGTGCCGGCAGGGGGCGGTCGTTGTCCTGGAGTGTCGGTTCGACTAGCTCGGAAGGTAGCTCGCCGGGGCGATTCATCGCGTTGGCCAGCAGGGCGCGTTTGCTCCGTGCCTGGCGCAGGTCATCCTCGCGTTTCACCCGGATGTCTTGATAGCGCGCCTCCATCTCGGCCAGGGCGACGCTGGAAAGCTCGCCGACCTGAAGCCGGTCCTTGCCGTTGCCGAAGCTGACATAGGCGACGGCGGTGAGTTCGCTATCGACGGCGTATTGCATATCGGTCAGTAGCACGTCGAAGAAGCGGTTCATCAGGGCCAGTCGGCGTTGGGCGATGGCGTCCAGATACTGAGTCTGCCGGCCTTCGGCCTCTAGCGCCGCCGCGTCGCTGGCGAGCTTGTTGCGGCCGCCATCCCAGATGAGTTTGCGGGCACCGAGACTGGCGAAGTTATCGTCGGTGTAGCCGCCGTCCAGCGGGTTGCGGCCGGTGCGCAGGCTGGCATCCAGGGTGATGCGCAGGTCGTTCTGGCTCTTAGCCAGCAACTGGCTGGCCTGGGCCAGGTTGGCCTCGGCCTGGGCGGCATCGAGATCGGGATGGGCCTGGTCGGCATAGGCCAGGACGGCGTCCAGGGTGAGCGGCGAGTCGGCCGCCATGGCCGGCTGGCCCAACATCAAGCCCAGTGTCAGCCACAGTCCGCGCATGTTCAGCGGGCGGCCCGAGCTTGTTTTTTGTACACGTTGAAGGGTGCCTTCTGGTACTCGCCGGTCACGACATAGCGGCCCAGTAGCATGAATTCGTCGGCGGTCTGGGTGATGCCGGTGAAGCGGGTTACCTCATTGCCGGCGGTGTCATAGAAGATGAAGGTGGGCGTGGCGCGGGCGCGCTGTTCCAGAGCGAATGCCTTTTCAGTGGTGTTCTTGCCCTTGAAGTCGGTCAGCTCGACCGAGCCACGGGTGTCCATCGGGTAGATGATGAAGTGCTGGCGGAAATAGTCCTGTACCTGGCGCTGGTTGAGCACGGTGTTTTTCATCCGTTCGCAGAATGGGCAGTCGTCCATTTCGAACATCAGCAGGATACCGGTCTTGCCGGCCTGGCGGGCATCGGCCAGATCGCCTTTCAGGTCACCCATCTTGGGCTGGAAGAAATATTCGCCAGGGTTGCGGGTCTCGGCCAGGGCCGGAACGGTCAGAAAGGCCAATAGCAATAGCAGCCAGCGCATCGTTGTGCTCCTCGTCATTATTTAGCCGCGCTGCCTTTTGCCGCCATGTAGCGTTCTACCGCCGCGCGAGTCAGCGCGCCGACATTGTAGGCGACCATCTTGCCTTGCGGGTTGTATAGATAGGTGGTGGGCAGGCCGGTGATCTGGCCGATCTGGGCGACCACCTTGTCATCACCCAGGACGATGGGGTAGTTGATGTTTGCGGATTGGGCGAAGGCGACGACCTCTTTGGGGTCCTTGTAGTCCATGGCGACGCCAATGACCACCAGTTTTTTCGGGTTATTTTTGGTCAGCGCGATCAGGTCCGGAATCTCCTGCCGGCAGGGCGGACACCAGGTGGCCCAGAAGTTGACCAGTACCCATTTGCCCTGGTAGCCGGCCAGGCTGTGTTTGCGCCCCTTGCTGTCGGTCAGGTTGAAGGCCAGGGCAGCGCCGGTCAAGGTCAGCAGGCAAAGGCCCAGTAAACTTTTTTTAAACATGGTAATCCCGATAATTAGTAATGATGACAGATTGACCGCGTCGGCCGGTCCGAGTTCTCGACGGCTATTCTTGCGCCTTGCCGTGGCTGCCGTCGGCGGCGTGGGTGAGATACAACGCCAGACCGATCAGGGCCAGTGCGCCGGCCAGGTAGAGCAGGTCGATGGGGCTGCTGACGGTGACCTTCATGGTTAATTCGAAGATGGTGACGATGAGGATCATGATGATGACCTTGGCCAGGCGTTGTTTCAGATCATCCAGGCTTCCGATCACCAGTATCTTGCTGGAGGTCTTGCTGCCCTTGGCGGCGTCGATTTCGCTGACGAATAATTCGTACAGGCCAAGGGCGAAGATCAGCATCACCGTGCCCAGCAGATAGCCGTCCACGACCTCGACGACGTGGGTAACGGTGGCGTCATGCAGGGCCTTGCGGGCAAGATCGGTCAGATTCGCGTCGGCGTAATGGACGATATGCCGAACCAGGTACACCACATCGGTGGTCGCCATGTAAAAGATGGCGAAGGCCGAGGCCATACTGGCGACGACGGCGAAGATGACGACGTAGCGGCTGCGCCAGAGCAGCCCTTCGAACAGTTTTTCGATAAAGCCCATAAATTCGCCGAAATTTACAATCGTGGAAGGGGGTCATTACAATGCGCCAGTCCATGAAACCATCATACACATTGGCCGTACCCGACGCGGCGCCCAATATAAACCTGGCCACGAAGGCCAAGCAAGTCGAGACTTGGCTTGCCGGGTTGCCAAACGACGATGCCCTGGCGAAGTGTGATCTGCTGGCGGCTTATCTGGCCGAGCACGACCGCCCCGACCTGCCGGCGAGCTTCCGCAAGGAGCTACTGGCGCTGACCGGGCAAGCGGTCGCGGAAGCGCTGTATAGCCTGAAGGCCGAGTTCAAGGCGCTGCCGCTGCCCATGGATGGCCGCCAGCGCGACCGCGTGGACCGGCTCATTGGACTCCTTTTGACGGTCGCGGCGCTGTACCAGCGGTTGATACTGGACCATGTCGAATACCCGCCGCGCCGGTTTGGCGACCATTTATTGCCGGGACTTGTGTCCGGCCTGCTGCGGGTTTCCGGACGCATCCTGGATATTTGCTATCTATGCCATCGCCAGCCGCCGGATGGCCTTTGGCGTGACATCCACCAGACTGGCTACCTGATCTTCAATGCTCACCTGAACGATGTACTTGACCCGGCGGGGTCGGGCGCCACCTTGATCGAAATCTATACCGCCCTGCTTCTGGAGGCGGCGGCGGACCCTTATCACTGTACCGAGCGAACGCGTCTGTGGATCGAGGATGCTATCGACCGGCAAGGTTGCCTGGCCCAGGTCGAGTATGCTGATTCGGCCACCCATAAAGGGATTTACGGCATACGCGTGGATGAGGATAAGCCGCCCTACCCCTTGTCCTGGCGGATGGAAATAACGCCCGCTTGCGAACTGGTGCTGAATACCGCGCCGCTGGCCCGAAAATTGGCCCTGGTTATCAACCAAATGGAACAGGGTAGGGCCATGGAACAGGCCGTGCCGGCGGCATGGTTTCAGCCCTATAAGGCACTGTTGCAGCAGCTTAAACTGTTATGGAGCGGCGCCATGGCGCGCTCGGCGCCTCGGCGGACATCTTCGTGGCCAGCCCGGCAGAGGGCGACGTTGGGCTTTACGGCCATCCACGCGCAACTCGTCGGCGGCTTGAACGGGGGGGCGGAAGCGGGCGCCATCGGCTTCGAGTTGGTCAATGAAAGCCCAGGCGGCATTGCTATCTCGGTGGACAAGCCGGCGTTCCGGCTTCAGGTCGGCATGTTGATCCTGCTCGGCCAGGGTCAGGGACACCGTCCCCACGGCCTGGGCCTGGTGCGCTGGTTCAAGACCCGAACGGACGGCGTGTCGATGCTCGGCATCAAGTTGCTGTTTGGTCAGCCCCGGTCGGTGACTGTCTTTCCTAGCGATGGCCGGCACGTTTATCCGGGCTTGCTCCTGCAACCTGGTAATGGCCTTCCGGAAAACAAGGCCGCGCCCAGCAGACTGATCCTGCCCGCCATTCGCATGGAAGTCGATACCCGTGTCGATGTTCGGGAAGATACGGCGCGGGTTCGGCTGCTACTGACCGAAAGGCTGGAAGGGTCGAACGATATCGCGCTATTCCGTTGCCGCGCGGATTAATTGAATACCTGCAATTCCTTGCTGCCGTCGACCTTGTTGAGGATCAGCACATTGACCCGTCGGTTGCGGGCTCGGCCCTCCGGGCTGGCATTAGTGTCCAGCGGTTTGTTATCGGCATAGCCGATGGCGACCATACGGCCGGGCGGCACGCCCTGTTCCGATAGCAGGCGGACCACGGCGGCGGCGCGCGCCGAAGACAGTTCCCAGTTGGAGGGGTAGACCGGGCTTTTGATCGGCAGGTCGTCGGTGTGGCCTTCTACCTGGATCGGGTTGTCGGTCTGGGCCAGTACCCGGGCGACGGCGGCCAGCGCTTGGGCGGTGGCCGGCTGCAAGGTCGCTTCGCCGCTGGGAAAGAGCGTGCTGGCGTTGATTTCCACGGTGATGCCGCGGGCGGATTGGGTGACCTTGACCTGGCCTTGCCGCACCAGCGAGGACATCGCGCCGACCACATCCTTGGCGATGGTTTTCATGTGCGCCGTTTCGGGCGTGTCGTGGGTTGCGGCATCCGGCCTCTGGGGCGCGGCCTTGCCGATGGGCCGGCCGGTACCCGGCAGGATCGAGGCGTTTTTCTGGTTCATGTTGACCATCTTGTCGCTGGTCTGCTTCTCTTGAAAGGCATGAACGATGGAGTCCGACAAGACCCGATACTTGCCCTCGTTGACCGACGAAATAGCGTACATCACCACGAAAAAGGCGAACAGCAGGGTGATGAAATCGGCGTAGGAAACCAGCCAGCGTTCCAGGTTCTCATGCTCTTCCGGTTTTTTTTTGCGGGCCATGCCGAGGTTAGACCAGATAGCCTTGCAGCTTGGCTTCGATCATCCTGGGATTTTCGCCGTTGGCGATCGCCACGATGCCTTCGATGAACATCTCCTTCATCCGCACGCTACGGTTGACGTGGTAGCGCAGCTTGCCGGCAATGGGCAGGAAGATCAGGTTGGCGCCGCCGACGCCATAAATGGTGGCGACGAAGGCGACGGCAATGCCGGCGCCCAGTTTCGAGGGGTCGGTCAGGTTCTCCATGACGTGGATCAGACCCAAGACGGCACCCAGGATGCCGATGGTAGGCGAGTAGCCGCCCGCCGCCTGCCATATCTTGGCGGCTTCGAGCCGATGCGCCTCATGGCTGGAGAGTTCCATTTCCAGGGTGTCGCGTAGTACCTCCGGCTCAGCGCCATCGACCAGCATTTGCAGGCCGCGGCGTTCGAACAGGTCGTTTTGCTGGTCGATCATGGGTTCCAGTGCGAGCAGCCCGCCGCGCCGGGCTAGGTGGCTCCAGGACAGGATCAGGTTCAGAGTGTCCTGGGGTAGATAGGGCGGTGGCCTGAAGACCCACTTGGCCATGTTGATGCCATCCAGAAATACCCGCAGCGAACTTTGCAGCATCACCGCGCCCATGGTGCCGCCGATTACGATCAGAAAGGCGGTGAATTGCAGCAGCGAGCCGATCTGACCGCCTTCCAGCGCCTGGCCGACGACGATGGCGGCCAGGCCCAGAAATAGTCCCGCAATACTGATGATATCCATGGTTTCGGTATAGGGTTATGGGACTCGGGTCAGGCGATCCAATCCCGAAGCAGGCCGCGCAGCCGGGCGATGGCCTGGCCGTGCAACTGGCAAACGCGAGACTCGGAAACGCCGAGGATGGAACCGATTTCCTTGAAATTGATTTCCTGCTCATAGTACATCCCCATGAGTATTTTTTCCCGTTCAGGGAGTTCCACGATGGCTTGTTTAAGCGCCTGCTTGAATGCCTGACTGGACAGCGTTTCGAACGGGCCGGCCGTCAGCTCATCGGCAAAGCGTTCCAGGAAGTCCTCGTCGGTGGCGGAATACATATCCTCGTAGTAGACCAGTTGGGCGCCACGGGTCTCGTTGAGCAACTCGAAATAGTCCTGGATGTTCATGCCCATCTGGCCGGCGATCTCTTGTTCGGTTGGCGGCCGTTGCAGGCGTTGCTGCAGGGCATTGATGGCATTCTCGATCTGCCGGCTGGCCTGGCGCAGGGTCCGGGAGGCCCAGTCGGAGCCGCGCAATTCGTCCAGCATGGCGCCCCGTATCCGCTGCGTGGCGTAGGTCACGAACTGTGCTCCCTGGTTGTCTTCATAGCGATTGACGGCGTCGAGCAGACCGATTAGGCCGGCCTGGATCAGGTCGTCGACCTCGACGCTGGCCGGTAGCCGTCCCATCATGTGATAGGCGATGCGTTTTACCAGCGGCAGATGCGCCTCGATGAGGGCGCTTTTATCCGTAAGCGCGGCTGTGCTGGGCATGTTGCTTTGAATATTGAGTGGGCTGGTTCAACCGGCTGAATAGACCCATGCGTTGCCAGAATAGCTCAGCATCGATGCCCGTGGCCCAGTCAGTCTCGTCACGCAGGCGTGCCGTCAGGCGGCGGATGGCCTCAGTCGATGGGCTGGCGGGCGAGCGTTCGAGCAGCGGGCGCAGGGCGCGGGCCGCCGGATCGAGTCGGTCATCTTTCGGTATGGCGGTCAACGGTTCCAGTTCGATGCCGAGAAATTGCCGAGCGGTTGCGTTGAGTGCGGCCATGAGCTGGCTGACCTTGGCGTCGTCGTTGGCGTTCATGAATAGCGCCAACCAACGGCCGTCGGGTTGTTTGCGTTGAGCTGCTTTAAGGATGACGTAGGCCTCGGTCAGGCGAGCCTTGACGGTCGGCAGGATCAATAGCCTAAGGGGCGCGGCCAGGGCTAGGCTGGGATGTTCGTCGGCTGGGGCGGCGAGCAGCAGCCAGTCCCAGGCATGGTGGGCGAAATCGCCGCCAATCCGGTTCCAGGTCTGCTCGTCCGTTGCCGCGGCGTGCCTGAAGCCGCACTCGGCTTTCAGCAACCAGGGACCGTCGGGCGCGCCGGTCAATGCCTCGTCCAGGCTCAGAACGCCATGGAGCACGTCACTCAGGTCGTGGTTGGGGCTCAGAGCGCACAGGTTGGTTGCGTTGTACGGCGCGTGGGCTTCGTCGATCAAACCGACTCGGTCGCTGTGCTGGCTGAGTGCGAGGCCGAGGTTGGCTGCGGCAATGGCATTCAGGTCGGCGTCGGGGCCGAATATGCCGAGCGGGCGCAGGCTATTCCGGTTGCCCAGCAGGCGCCGCAGGCCCGCTGCCTGGTCGTTGGCTTCATGCCGTAGCACCGTACGCCCCGAGGTCGGTTACGGTTTCATCGCCGCGTGGTACGCGGGTCGCCGCCATCAGCACGGGATAGTCTTCGTCCTCTGCCCGGAAGGCCGTTTCCGGTGTGCCAAGGCGGAAGGCGCGATCGATCAGGTAGGCGGCGTTGGCGAGGTGCATGTCCTCGGGCACCCGCTGACCATTGGTGACGTAATGCACCGGTAGCTGGTGCCGGATCGCGACATCCAGGGCCGGGCCGTAGACCTGGGCCTCGTCGATCTTGGTCAGGATGCAGCCAGTCAGACCCGGCCCGCCGTAGGCGCGCACGACCTCTTCCAGGGTGATGCCCTGGGACGGTGCGCCCAGCAGCAACAGTCGTTGCACGTGCTGGTCTCGGCCGCTCAGCAGGTGGGTCTGCTCACTGACTCGACGGTCCTTCTGGCTCATGCCGATGGTGTCGATGAACACCATGCGCTTGGCGCGCAGATCAAGCAGCGTCAGTTCCAGGTCGTTCTCATCCCGGACCGCGAATACTGGCGCGCCAAGTATCCGGCCGTAGATGCGCAACTGATCTTGGGCGCCGATCCGGTAGTTGTCGGCGCTAATCATGGCGACCTGATCGGCGCCGTACTTGAGCACCGCCCGCGCCGCCAGTTTGGCGACCGTGGTGGTCTTGCCTACGCCGGTCGGTCCCACCAGGGCATAGACGCCGCCCCGGTCGATGAAATATTCGCTTGGATCGACTACTTTGAGGTTGCGAATGAGCGCTGCGCGCACCCACTTTTGTGCCCGCTCGGGGTCCGATTCGGCCGGCATCCGGTCCAGTATCTGTTTGCTCAGCGCCGGGCTGAAGCCTGCGGCCATGAGCCGTTTCATCAGCTCACCCCGTTGCGGATCACGGCGACAGGTCTCGTTCCAGGCCAGGCTGGCCAGTTGGCCTTCCATGAGGGCGCGCAGTTGGCGCATTTCCCGCGCCAGTTCGGCCATCGCCGGGGCGTTTTCGGCCGGACTTGGCCTGCTCTGAGGCATCGATTCCAGTGTCGTCGGCGCGCTCGGCGGCGGTTGGCTTGGCGCCGGCGCGAACTCGGTCTGCGGTTCATCCGACCGGGCCGATTGGGGTGCTGCGGCCGGGGCGGTTTTTCGGGCCGGGGTTGGCCGGATGACCGAGGCCTCGCGTTGGGCCAGATAATCCGCGAGGGTGGTCAGCGTGGGCTGGCTCGGTTCGCGCCAGGCTGGTTGTCGAGGCGGGTCGCGGTGCGGCGGCGGGTACTGCAGCGCGGCGTGTTGCGGCCTGGTCGGCAGCGCGCGACGAGGTGCGGCGACAAAGGGTTCGGCCTGTCCGGCCAAGGCGGCGATGTCCAAATCTGCGACGGCGATGATCTCGACGCCGCCTTCCACCTGCCGATTGGACAGAATGAGGGCATCGGCGCCCAAGGCGTCGCGGACCTGGCGCAGGGCGTCGCGGGTGGTGGCGGCGTGGAATTTTTTGATCATGCGCTGGCCCCGATGGTCAGCTCGACCTTGATGGTCTTGCCTTCTGGCACTTCGTTATGGGCGATTACCCGCAGGCCGGGCGCGGCTCGGCGCAGGAAGCGAGAGAGCAGGGTACGGATAGCGGGCGGGACGAGCAGAACTACCGGCCGACCGGCTTGGCTCTGCCGGTCCGCCGCTTCGACCGTCTCCCGGACCATGCGTTCGGCGAGTCCCGGCTCCAGTCCGATGCCGCTTTCTCCGCGGTTGGTCAGGGCCTGAACGAGGATGTTTTCCAGGCCGGGCGCCAACGCCATCACCTGCAATTCTTGTACTCCTCCGAAGATTTCATGAATGATAGCACGCGCCAGCGCGGTCCTTGTGGCGGCGGTCAACTCGTCCGGATCCTGGCTACGGCCGGCCTGTTCGGACAGCGCTTCCAGGATGGTGCGCATATCGCGGATATGGACCCGCTCCTCCAGCAGGTTCTGCAAGACCTTCTGGATCGTCGACAAGGATAGTTGCTTGGGCGTCAGGTCCTCCACCAGTTTTGGGTTGTCCTTGGCGATGTAGTCCAGTAGTTGTTGGGTCTCTTCCCGGCCGAGCAGCTCAGGGGCGTGGTCGTTGATGAGCTTGGATAGATGGGTGGCAACCACGGTGCCGGCGTCGACCACCGTGTAACCCAGGGTTTGCGCCTGCTCTCGCAGGTCTGTTTGAATCCAGACCGCCGGCAGGCCATAGGCCGGGTCAGTGGCGACCTGGCCTGGCAGGTTGCCGAACACCCGCCCAGGGTTGATAGCCAGATACTTGCCGACCTGGACTTCGCCCTCGGCGAGGGTGACGCCCTTCATGGTTATGCGATAGGCGCTCGGTCGCAGTTGCAGGTTGTCGCGGATATGCACCGGCGGGATCAGAAAGCCGATGTCCTGGGCGATCTTCTTGCGAATGCCGCGGATGCGGCGTAGCAGTTCGCCGTCTTGTCCCTTGTCTAGAAGCGGCACCAGACGGTAGCCGACTTCGAGGCCCAGCCGGTCGACCTGGGCCACGTCGTTCCAGCCGACCTCCTCCGCTTCGGCCGGGGCTGCGGCGGGGACCGCTGCGGCGGCCAGGTCGGCAGCCTGTTGCTGTTGCTGACGCAGCCAGTAGGCGCCGCCGCCCAACAGGCTGCCTATGAGCAGGAAGGCGACATGGGGCATACCTGGCATGATGCCCATCAGGGTCAGGATGCCGGCAGCCAGGTAGAGTGCCTGCGGCTTGCCGAATAGTTGCGAGGTCAGTTGTTCGCTGAGGTCGGATGAGCTGGATACCCGCGAGACCACCATGCCGGCGGCGGTGGAGATGACCAGGGCCGGGACCTGGGCGACCAGGCCGTCGCCGATGGTCAGCAAGGTGTAGCGTGAGGCGGCGTCGGCCAGCCCCATGCCGTGTTGGGCCATGCCGACGATGAGACCGCCAATCAGGTTGATGAGCATGATGATGATGCCGGCCACAGCATCGCCCCGGACGAACTTCGAGGCGCCGTCCATGGAGCCGTAGAAGTCGGCCTCTTCGGAGATTTCAGCGCGCCGTTTGCGGGCCTCATCCTCACCGATCAGGCCGGCATTGAGGTCGGCGTCGATGGCCATCTGCTTGCCGGGCATGGCGTCCAGGGTAAAGCGGGCGGAGACCTCGGCGATCCGCCCGGCGCCCTTGGTGATGACCACGAAGTTGATGACCACCAGGATGACGAAGACCACGATGCCGACCGCATAATTTCCGCCCACCAGAAAGTGGCCGAAGGCCTCGATCACCTTGCCCGCCGCATCGGCGCCAGTGTGGCCTTCCATTAGCACGATGCGTGCCGAGGCCACGTTGAGCGACAGGCGCAGCAGGGTGGTAATCAGCAGCACCGTGGGGAATACCGAGAACTCCAGCGGCTTCAGGGTGTACAGACTAATCAAGAGGACGATCATCGCCAGGGCGATGTTGAAGGTGAACAAGACATCCAGCAGAAAGGCTGGCAGCGGCAGGATCATCATCGCCAGGATGGCGATCACCAGGACTGGCGCGGCTAGTTTCTGCCACTGCATACCGGGCAGGGCGGTGGTCGCCATCAGGCTGCGCCCCTGTTGGCCGGGTCGAGCTTGGCCGGCACTTGCCAGTCAGCGGGCAGGACCGGGTCCATCTGGTTATTCAATTGGTAGACATAAGCCAGCACCTGGGCCACGGCGCTGAACAGGGCGCCGGGGATGGCGTCGCCCACTTCCACATGGCGGTGCAGGGCGCGGGCCAGGGGCGGTGCTTCGATCACCGGAACATGGTTTTCGCGGGCGATTTCCTTGATCCGTTCGGCGACCAGTTGGGCGCCCTTGGCGACCAGTTGCGGGGCGGCCATGGTCTTGTCGTTGTAGCGCAGGGCGACGGCGAAGTGCAGCGGGTTGGTGACCACAACGTCCGCCTTGGGCACGGCCTGCATCATGCGCCGGCGGGCCTGTTCGCGCTGCATCGAGCGGATACGCGCCTTGATCTGTGGGTCGCCTTCGGTTTCCTTGCTTTCTTGCCGGACCTCTTCCTTGGTCATGCGCAGATTGTGGCCGTAATGCCAGAGTTGGTAGGGTACGTCGATCAGCGCGAGCAGGGCGAAGGCCGCGAGTGCGGCCAGGAAGGTGTATAGGGTGACGCGGCCGAAATGGGGAATGGCCGTGGCGAGCGGCTCGGCCGACAAGGCCAGGATGGCATCCCACTGCCGCCAGATCATCCAGCCCGAGGCCCCAGCGATGAGACCGCCCTTGAGCGCAGCCTTGACCAGCTCCACCAGCGATTGCGCGGCGAACATTCGGCCCAGGCCGGCGAGCGGGTCGAGTTTGTCGAAATTGAACTGGAGCGGCTTGGCGGTAAAGTTCCAGCCCGAGATCAGTAGATTGGCGGCCACGCCGGCGACCACGACCACGGCGAAGATAGGCAACAGGATGATGATCGCGTCGTAGCCTGCCTCGGCCAGGTTGTCGGTCATTATGCCGGCGCTGGCGATGTCGGATCGGCCGAAGGTCAGGCTGTTGTGCATCATCCGGCGCAGGGTGTCGATCAGGAAGTTGCTCATGAGCGCGATGGTGGCGCCGGCTGCGGTCAGGACAGCGAAGGTCGAAAGCTCGGGGGAGCGGGGTACATTGCCCTCATCGCGGGCCTTCTGAATCTTTCGCCCCGACGCCGGCTCGGTGCGTTCAAGATCGCTGTCTTCGGCCATCTGGGCGCCTGGCTATCCATGGGAAATGAACTGGGCCGATCTTATCACGGGGTGGAACTAAAAACGGCCGGAAAGCCGGCCGTTTTTAGGGTGTGCGCGTGACCTCAATAGGCCTCGGCGCCAGGTCCGAAGAAGCGATAACCCAAGCGCATCTGCTGACTACGGGCCAGTCGCTGCTTGCCGGTCTCGTCGCCGAAGGCGCCGGCGATGGCGGCATAGGCCTTGGCGGTCCAGGTGCTGTCCAGCAACAGGTCGGAGACGCCCTCGGCCCAGCGCAGCTTGTCGTTGGCGGAGGTCAGTTTGCCGACGCAGGCGGACATCAACTCGCCGATCTCGGCCTTGGCGATCCGATAGACGTTCAGTCGGCTGGCCAACTGCACGCAGCCTTCGCCGCTGGTGCAGGCCGCCACGGCCTTGGTGTACATGGCCTTGGCGGTGGAGGCATCGCCCAGGTCGGCAAACAACTTGCCGATCTGAGCCAAAGCGAAGTGATCCTTGGCCCGTTTGGCGGCCTCGGCTAGCAAGTTGGAGGCCCAGGCGGCATCACCCAGCGCCGACTGGGCGGTCTCGGCCAGCTTGGTCCAGTCATAGGGGCTGTCGCCGGACTGGCTGGCGCGACCCTCCAGGTAGGCCCTGGCCTTGGCCTTGCCGAAGGCGGCGTCCTTGAATTCGCGGGCGGCGGTCAGCACGATCTCGCGGAACCAGACGAAATCGCTGGAGGCGGCTACGCTCTCGTCCAGCAGCCTGGAGAGCCAGTCCTTGTCGCCCAGGCGGTCGACCGCCAGGACCAGCGGCTTGAAGCGGCTGAAGTGGAAACCGTCGGCCCGCAGGATTTCCTCGGCACTGGCTAGCAGCTTGCCGGCGTAGCCCTGGTCGGCCAATTCGGCGATCACCCGATCGGACAGCTCGATGAACTGCTTGGCCGTCTTGGCCTTGCTCTCTTCGTTCTGAAGCTCGATGTACTTACCCTGGTTGGCCTCACGTTTGGCCAGCTTTTCAGCCACCCGTGCGACCCGCGCGGTGTCGGCGGACAGGTGCTTGTTGACTGCCTCCACCACCTTGCGCATCTCATCCAGATTGGCCACGCCTTCTTCGGCCTTGGTCACCATGTCGGTTACCCCGGCCGAGTCGCCCAGTTCGGCGTAAACATCGGCCAACTGGATCAGGTCGGTCGAGACGCTGGCAACGGCGCCGGCCTTGGTCAGCACGGCCTTGGCGAATTCGGGGTTGCCTTTAGCGGCGGCCAGCACCTGCATCAGCGCGTTGAAGTCCTTGGCCGAGGCCAGCGCCTTGTCATATAGCGCGCCAGCGGCGGATGGGTCGATCTCGGCCATGGCGCCGGACAGGGCGATCAAGTCGGCTGGCGCGCTGAATTTGTCGGCGCCCTCGGCGATGATCTGGGCGGCCTGAGCCTTGTCGCCCAGATCCGTGGCCACGGTCTTGGCCAGGCGGGCGAAGTCGGCGGCACGGCCGGCCTTGGTCTTGATCTTGTCGAAAATCTGGCCGGCCAGTGCGGTGTCCTTGATGTCGCAAGCGACGACCTTGGCCAGGCTATACAACTCTTCGGTAGTGGAGATTTCCTTGAGCGCGCCGGAGAGCGTCTTGGCAGCGCCGGCAGCATCGCCCGAGACCAGCATCTGAGCCATGCCGACAGTGACTTTTTCTTCGCCGCTCATGGCGTAGTCCTGACCCTGGCCGAGCATCTCGTCGGCCTTGCCGGCGTCGTTTAGGGCCTTGTAGCCCATGGCCAAACAGACAAAATCGTTGGTGAACATGGCGTTGCCGGCGCCATCGTCCAGACAGGCCTTGGCGCCGGTATCGCCCGTGAAGGCCGCGCTGGACAGGATTTCCTTGGCATAACCCAGATCAGCGGGGGCATCAAAGGCCTCGCGGGCCAAGGCGTAAAGGGCATCGGCGCCAGCTGCGCCGGCAAGACGGGGTTCCAGAGTTTCCCGGGTGGCCATGGTCGATCTCCTGAATCCAGTGTAGAAAAGATAAGTGTACCGGGCCGGCGACCGGAATGTTGCTAGGGTTTTTTATCGGGCGATAAATAAAACCTGAAAACCGGGTGAACCGAGTGACCGAGTAACAGGGTAACCACCCTCCGTAGCCAGTTGAGCTATATTCCGCGATAACCAAAATTTGGAGTCAGCAACATGTTAGTCATGCTCGTCATCCTCATCGTGTTTGTGGCCTCCGTTGGCGGGGTCTATTGGCTTTTGAAAAGCATGGGACAGGACGGCATAGAAGCAGCGGCCCCCGGGAGCTGCAAAAGTGGAAGATGTGGCGTTCAGCCCATAAAAACGGCTGCGGATTCAAATTCGAAGTGCAACTCTGATTAACGTGTTGGGTGGGCGAGATGTGAGAGCATCCGAGCCCCTAGAATAATCGGGGACAGACCACGGTTTCCGAAAAGCGCTAGTGTACTGCTTCATTCTTTTTGGAACTTAAGCGACTATTTGCGCGAATGACCTTTTGCAGGATATCGCGAGCACTCTTGGTCCAGATGAAGGGCTTGGGTTTGGTGTCGTGGTGAGCGACGTACTCATCGATGGCGGCAATCAATTCCGGCACACTGGTGAACACGCCCCGACGAATCCGTTCCGTGGTGATGTCGCGGGAAAAGCGCTCGACCATGTTCAGCCACGATGCCGAAGTTGGCGTGAAGTGCATGACAAAGCGCGGATGCTTATCCAACCACGCCTGTACCGACGGGTGCTTGTGGGTGGCGTAGTTGTCGGCGATCAGGTGCAGCATCTTTTCCTTGGGCGTCTCACGGTCAATCTTGCGCAGGAACTTCAGCCACTCGGCATGGGTGTGCCGTTGCTGGCACTGGCCGATGACCTGACCATCCAGGAGGTTGAGTGCGGCGAACAGCGTGGTGGTGCCGTTGCGCTTGTAGTCATGCGTCATGGTCGCCGCACGTCCCTTCTTCAGGGGCAGCCCGGGCTGGGTGCGGTCAAGCGCCTGCACCTGACTCGGATCAAAGCAGCACAACACCAGGGCATGTTCGGGCGGCGACATGTACAGGCCCACGATGTCTTCCAGCTTCTCTACAAAGTCCGGATCACGCGAGACCTTGAAGCCGCGCACCAGGTGCGGCTTCAACCCATTGGTTCGCCATACCCGCAACACCGTGGTGTCACTGACCCCCCATCTCCTTGGCCAACGTGCGCGTACTCCAGTGGGTCGCCGCCACGGGCAAGGTCTGGGTCGTGCGCCGCACGATCTCGGCGGCGTCCACCTGGGCCTTGCGGCCACTGCGCTGAAGGTCGCGTTCAATGGCGGCCAGTCCACCTTCCACATAGCGCTCCCGCCAGCGCCCAACCTGTATCCGGCCAATCTTCAGTTCCACTGCAATCTCCCGGTTCGAATGCCCTGCCGCCGCCATCAGGACGATCTGCGCCCGCCGACTCAGACGCACACTCGTGGTATTCGAGCGCGTCAGTCGCGTCAGACTCCGTTCTTCTTCTGGGCTCAGTTTGATCGCAGTGGCTACTCGCATCGCATGGCTCCTGTTGTGGCCGACCCTGTTCAGACAGGCGTTGACCATATTGGTTCCATTAATTACGAAGCACTACACTAGGAGCCGGTTGCCGCGATTTATCTCGCGTCTCGCACTTTGTTCAGGATTTTAGCCAAGTCCTTTTCCCAATCCATGAACAGCGTTTTGAGCTCGGGCGCGGGAAAGAACTCGGCGAGTACGCCAGGGCGGTTGGTGACCAGAATGGTATTGTCCTTTTCGGCGAAAATCGCCACATTGAGCGGCAGATAAGGGATTAGCTCCGGGTATTTTTCAACCAGTCGCGCCGCTTCTTCCGCTTTACCGTAAAACACTACTTTATAGTTATCGGTTTTGTAGCCGATCTTCGACAGGCCTATGTCCACGTTCTGAACCCGCGCAACCTTGTAGCCCGACTCGGAGATGGCGTTTTGCAACGCCAACATCGCCTCGGCGAAGGGTAGGCTGGAGCGAATCATGAGCAGTTGATCGGCACTGGCGACAGCGGCCAGTCCGAACAGCAGGAGGGCAATCGATAGCCGTAGCGCTTTGTTCATATCGTCGCGTCCTCCATGATCGCCAAGTAGCGCTTGGTCATTTCATCGCACAGTGCATTGAGCTCGGTGTTGTTGAATATTTTGCTCAGGCGCTTGGGGTTGACCGCCATCATTTTGACCTTGCCGTTCTGTTCGACCACGGTGATGCGGCACGGCAGGAACAGGCCAACGCGCGGGTCGGTCGCCAGGGCGGAGTTCAGCATATTGAAATTACAGAAGTAGACAATGTGTTGTCGGGGGTCTTCCTGGCCTTCCGGGACCAGACCGTATGCGAGCCGCTGTTCGCGGATAAAAATGAAATTGTTCGAGATCGCCGCCAGTTTCACGTTCGCTATGGTGGTTGCGAGGTCATAAGGGGAGTCCTTTATCAGCACGGCCTGTTCCGTTTCCAGCACGGCGGCGGTCAGGTGTTTGGGAATTTTCTCGAAGCTGCGAATAAAACTGACCAGGTCATTGATATCCTCAAGCGCGGACTCCTTGCCGGTGAAATGACTCATCGGCGTGCCATCGCGCCCTTTCACGAGGATTGCCTTAATCATGGCGTCGCTGGCGGCGGCGAGAAAGCCGGGGTTGTTCAATGCTGGGGCCATGATCTGCTGGTCGCGCGGGCGTGAGAAGGTGACGCCGGTGCCTTTTCCGCCTTCGCCATTGGCGCCGTGGCAGGTGGCGCACTGTGTGGCAAAAAGCCGACTGCCATGTTCGACGTTGCCCTGAATCGGCGTCGTCGGAAACGACGGCGCACGGGATTGCCGGCCCCAACCGCGAATGAAACCGACAATGGCGTCTATTTCGGTGTCGGACAACGTTGATGCTGGCATTACCCGACCGGGACGGCCCAGGCGGATGGTCTTGCGCAAATAGTCATCGCTCGCCGTGGCCTGAAACGAGGGCAGCGTGAGCGGCACTCCGATCCCGCTTTCGCCCTTTTCCCCATGACATGCGGCGCAGTTGCGGGCATAGAGTTCGCCGCCGTCAGGCGCGGCATGGGCCTGAAACCCAGCCGTCAGGAAAAGTAATAAGAATATGATTATCCGGTACCGCATGGACTCCACTCTGAATTTCATGAAAAGCGGGTTAGCTTTCTCAGTTTAACGGCGACTTGGCATAGCGCGCTGTCTGGGCGAAGAATACCTCAAATGATCCCGAGTTTTAATTTTGCCCCGGCCAGCGCTTCCTGCGTGCCGCGCAGCACGACGATGTCACCGGCCTCCAGGCGGGTGTCCGGGGTTGGCTCGGTGGCTCGAATGCCATGCCGGCGCACGGCCAGGATGACGATTCTGAGAGACTCCAGATCAATCTCGCCCAAGGTTCGGCCAACCCCGCTTAGGCCGGCCTCCATGCGTAGCGAGGCCAGGTGTTCCTGGCTGGCGCTTTCTTCCTCGGCCTCGTCGGTCAGGCCTTTGAAATAGCCGCGCAAGGTGCTGTAGCGCGCCTCGCGCATGGTGCGGATGCGCTTGAGTACCGAGCCGAGTGAAACCCCGGCCATGAGCAGGGTCTGGGAACCCAGCATCAGGGTGCCTTCCAGCACTTCCGGAATCACTTCCATGGCGCCAGCCTCCAGCAGTCGATTGAGGTCGGATTCATCCAGGGTGCGGACGATGACCGGCGCGCTGGGCCGCAGGCGGTGCGCGGTGGCCAATACTTTGAGGGCAGTGGGGGTATGGGCGAAGCTGACGACGATGGCGCGGGCGCGGTTGATGCCGGCGGCGATCAGCACCTCGGCCCGGGTGCAGTCGCCGAATACCACGTTGTCGCCGGCGGCGGCGGCCTCGTGGACCCGTTTCGGGTCGTCGTCCAGGGCGATGAAGGGCACGCCCTCCGCTTCCAGGATGCGGGCCAGGTTCTGGCCGCTGCGGCCGTAGCCGCACAGGATGACGTGTTTGCTGACGTCGAAACTTTTCTGCATGATTTCATGCACGCCCTTGGCCTGTTCCAGCCAGGCGCCGCCGGCCAGCCGGCGGGATAGTTTTTCGCCGTGCAGCATCAGGAACGGGGCTAGCAGCATGGACAGGATCATGGCGGCCAGGGCGGCTTGCTGGATGCCAGTTGGAAGCAGTTGGTAATCGCCGGCCAAGGCCAGCAGCACCAGGCCGAACTCGCCGGCTTGGGCCAGACCGAGGCCGGTACGCAGGGCGACTCCCCAGTCGTCGCTGAAGCGGCGGGTCAGGACGGTGACCAAGACTAGTTTGACCAGGATCAGGAGCGCCAGCATGGTCAGTGTGTCGGGTAGCTGATTGACTACGATGGCGACATCCAGGCGCACGCCGATAGTGACAAAGAACAGCCCCATCAGGATGTCGCGGAAGGGGCGTATATCGCTTTCCACCTGGTAGCGGTATTCGGTCTCCGAGATCAGCATCCCGGCGACGAAGGCGCCCAGGGCCAGCGACAGGCCGGCCAGGTCGGTGATGTAGGCCAGTCCGAGGGTGATGAGCAGCACGTTGAGCATGAATAGCTCGGACGATTTACGCGCCGCCACCAGGTGCAGCCAGGGTCGCAGCAGGCGCTGGCCCAGCACCAGGATCAAGCCCAGGGCCAGTATCGCCTTGGCGCCGGCGTAGAGCATGGCCTCGGCCATGTCCTCGCCGCTGGCCAGGGCTGGTATATAGATGAGCAGCGGCACCACAGCCAGATCCTGGAACAGCAATACACCGACGATCCGGCGGCCATGCGGGGCGCTCAGCTCGTTACGCTCGGTTAGTAGCTTGACCACGATGGCGGTGGAGGACATCGCCAGCGCGCCGCCCAGGGCCAGGCCGGCGCCGATGTCGAGGCCGACGGCCAAGCCCAGCGCCGTAGCCAGCAACATGGTGAGCAGGACTTGCAGACTGCCCAGGCCAAAGACCAGATTGCGCATGGTCTTTAGCTTGGTCAAGGAGAACTCCAGGCCGATGGAGAACATCAGAAAGACCACGCCGAATTCAGCCAGACTGCGGGTTTGCGTGTCCTGGGGCGCGAGGTTGAAGCCGGATGGCCCGAGCAGCACGCCAACCGCCACATAGCCGAGCAGCGCCGGCAGTCGCAAGAACCGGAACAGTGTGGTGGCCAGCACGGCGGCGGCCAGCAGGAGCAGGATTAGGGCCAGGGTTGACGGCATGGCTGGATGGCGGCGGGATCGGTATACTTCGCGCCATTATGACATCCAGCCCCGTAACCGCATCGGACATCTTGGCTCTGGCCCGCCGCACCCTGGAAATCGAAGCGGCGGCGGTGTCGGCCTTGCAATCGCGCCTGGACGATTCCCTGGTTCGCGCGGTCGACATTCTGCTGGCCTGCAAGGGCCGGGTGGTGGTCACCGGCATGGGCAAGTCCGGCCATGTCGGCAACAAGATCGCCTCGACCCTGGCCAGCACCGGCACACCGGCCTTCTTTATGCACCCGGCCGAGGCCAGCCACGGCGACCTGGGCATGATTACCAGCCAGGATGTGGTGCTCGCCCTGTCCAATTCCGGCGAGAGTCCGGAGATACTTGCCATCGTGCCGCTCATCAAGCGACGCGGCGCTCGGCTGATCGCCATGACTGGCCGACCTGGATCCACCATGGCGCGGGAGGCAGACATCCATCTTGATGCCGCCGTCGCCCAAGAGGCCTGTCCGCATAACCTGGCGCCGACCGCCAGCACTACGGCGGCCCTGGCCTTGGGCGACGCGCTGGCGGTGGTCACTTTGTACGCGCGCGGCTTCACCGCCGAGGATTTCGCCCGGACCCATCCCGGCGGTGCCCTGGGCCGCCGGCTGCTAATCCATGTCCGTGACGTGATGCACAAGGACGAGTCCCTGCCGGTGGTCCAGGAGGACACGCCGTTCAAGGCTGCGCTCATGGAAATGACCCGCAAGAAACTGGGCATGACCGCCGTGGTCGATGCCGCCGGTAGCCTGGTCGGGGTGTTTACCGACGGCGATCTGCGCCGCTGTCTGGATCGCGATCTGGACATCAAGACGACCCGCATCGATGCGGTCATGACCCGTGCGCCCAAGACCATCTCCGAGGATGTCCTGGCCGCCGAGGCGGCGCGCTACATGGAGGATAAGCAGATCAACGGCCTGCTGGCCGTGGACGGCGCTGGCCGGCTGACCGGCGCCTTCAACATGCACGATTTGCTGCGCGCCGGGGTCGTATGATCGACGTGGACATTCTGGCTCGTGCCCGCGCCGTCAAGATGCTGATCTTCGACGTCGACGGCGTGCTGACCGACGGCAGCCTGTTCTACGGTGACGATGGCCAGGAATACAAGGCATTCAACTCGCGTGACGGCCATGGCATCAAGATGCTGGGCGATGCCGGGGTCGAGTCGGTCATCCTGACCGGACGGATATCCAAGGTGGTGTTATACCGGGCCCGTAATCTTGGTATCGCCCGCATCATCCAGGGCGCCGAAGATAAACGGGCGGCCTATGAGGCGCTGTTGGCCGAAACAGGTCTCAAGCCGGAGCAGACCGCCTATATGGGCGACGATCTGGTGGACCTGCCGGTACTGCGTCGCTGTGGCCTGGCCTGCACCGTGGCCGATGCCCCGGATGCGGTCAAGGCCAGGGCGCACTATGTCGCCAGGGCCGGGGCCGGACGCGGCGCCGCCCGTGAGGTCTGCGAGTTGATTATGCGCGCCCAGGATAGTTGGGCGATCCAATTGGCGCGTTACGATCAATGACCGGCGACGATTGGCGGCCGATTCAGCATTACTGGCTGCCACTGGCCGTCGTCGGTGGCCTGGTGCTGCTGACGGCCTGGCTGGGCCAATTGGCCGAACAAGGGCCGACCCCGGTCGGCGCGGCGGCGGGACATCATTTGGACTACTTCGTCGATGACCTACGGGCCGTCGCTTACGACGTTGCCGGCGTTCCCCGCTATCATCTGTCGGCCGGCAAAATGCGACACTACCCGGATGACGACACCACCACATTGGACGCGCCGACCTTCCTGCGCGACGGGCCCGGTATCCCTCGCGTGGCGGCGCGTGCCAGCCGTGGTCAGGTCTCGGCCAATGGCGAGGTTGTCTATCTGCTGGGCGGGGTGTCGATGACCGAGGCTGGTCGGCCTGGCCAGGCACCGCTGGAGTTGACCACCGAGTATCTGAAAATCATGCCCAATGCCGACCGCCTGACGACCGATAAACCGGTTATCCTGAAACAAGGCGCCAGCCTATTGACCGGCAACGCCATGGTTGCCGATGGCAAGGAACGAACCCTGCAATTGAGCGGCCGGGTGAAAGGAATCTATGAGACTCATCGTTGAATGGGGCTTGATCGCGCTGTCGTTCAGCTTGTGCGCGGTCGGTTCGGCCTGGGCCGAGAAGGCGGACCGGAATCGTCCGGTACAGATCGAGGCCGACAGCGTGCGTATGGACGATGCTAGAAAGACCGCGACCTATGATGGTCATGTGATCCTGACCCAGGGCACGATGTCGATGCGGGCCGCCCGTATCGACGTCAGCCAGGACGCCCAGGGCATGACCTCCGGGGTGGCTGTCGGCAAGCCGGTGGAGTTCAAGCAAAAGATGGAAGGGCGGGACGAGTTCATGGAGGCCGAGGCCGATCGTATTGAATACGACGCCCGGACCGAGGTGGTGAAACTGATCGGCGCTGCGCACCTCAAGCAGGGCAGCGACGAGTTGCGCGGCGCTTCGATTACCTACGATATGCGCAGCGAGCGCTATCAGGCGCTGGGGAGCAGCGACGGCAGCGGCAAGGGCCGCGTCCACGCGGTCATTCGGCCGCATAACCAGGGCGCCCCGGCGAAGCCATGAGCAGCTTAAAGGCGACCGGTCTGAAAAAACGTTACAAGTCGCGTCAGGTGGTCAATGACGTCGCCATTGAGGTGCATAGCGGCGAGGTGGTCGGCCTGCTGGGCCCGAATGGCGCCGGCAAGACCACATGCTTTTATATGCTGGTCGGCCTGATCGGTGTCGATGGCGGTCACATCGAGTTGGACGAGCATGACATCACCCGCCTGCCGGTTTATCAACGGGCTCGGCTGGGTCTTGGCTACCTGCCTCAGGAGGCCTCGATCTTCCGCAAGCTTACAGTGGCTGAGAACATCGCCGCCGTGCTCGAACTCAAGGGCTTCGATGCCAATGGGGTCGAGGAGCACCTGGGCTATCTGCTCGACGACCTGAACATCGGCCACCTGCGCGATGCCCAGGCGATCGGTCTGTCCGGCGGCGAGCGGCGGCGGGTCGAGATCGCCCGGACCCTGGCCATGCAGCCGCGCTTTGTCCTGCTTGACGAGCCGTTCGCCGGCATCGATCCGATCTCGGTGATCGACATCCAGAAGATCGTCCGGTTCTTGCTGGAGCGCGACATCGGCGTTCTGATCACTGACCACAACGTGCGCGAGACCCTGGGCATCTGCGACCGCGCTTACATCCTCAACGATGGTCTGGTTCTGGCGTCCGGTACGCCCGACGAGATCGTTTATAATGACAGCGTTCGCAAGGTATATCTGGGTGAGCATTTCCGGCTCTAATTGTCCCGTTTGGCCACGCCCCAACCGGCCTTCACGATGAAGCAAAACCTACAACTCAAACTTTCCCATCAGCTTACCCTGACGCCCCAGTTGCAGCAGTCCATCCGTCTGCTGCAATTATCGAGCCAGGAGTTGAACCAGGAGATCGGCCAGATGCTCCAGGAGAACCCCATGCTGGAGCGGATCGAGGAGGGTGTCGGGCCGGTCGGCGAGGGCGAGACGCCGAGCCGGGAAGCGGAAACCGTGACCCGCGACGAGTCCGATTCGGTCTATGAAGAAATGGCCTGGGGCGACCGTCATGTCTCTGCGGGTAGCGATGACGATGACGACGACCGCGGCAACCAGCAGGCGGACGATGAAAGCCTCGGCCTGCGCCAGCACCTGCTCGACCAGGTGGCCATGATGCATTTGAGCGAGCGGGACCGGCAGTTGGTCAGCTTCATGGTCGAGGCGCTGAATGAAGACGGTTATCTGAGCCTGAGCCTGGAAGAACTGGCTCAGATGCTGCCGGCCGAGGTGGATGTCGGCGTGGACGAGTTGCTGACGGCGCTGCGCCTGTTGCAAAGCCTCGACCCGCTTGGCGTAGGCGCCCGCGACCTGGCCGAGAATCTGCGTCTTCAGTTGGGCGATCTGCCCGAGGATACCCCGTATCTGGCTCAGGCCAGGCGCTTGGTCAGCCAGCATCTCGATCTCCTGGCGGAGCGGGAATATGGCAAGCTGAAAAGGTTGCTGAACATTAGCGACGACCGCGATTTCATCGCCATCCGGCAGTTGATTACCTCGCTCAATCCGCGTCCCGCCGCCAGTTTCTCAGCCACCCGGACGCAGTATGTGGCGCCGGACGTGTTTGTGCGCAAGGTGCAGGGCGAGTGGCTGGCCAGCCTGAACCCGGAAGCGATGCCCAAGCTGCGTATCAACGAGGTTTATGCCAATATCCTGCGCCAGAACCGGGGGGGCGGCAGCCAGTTGACCGGGCAGATGCAGGAGGCTCGCTGGCTGATCAAGAATATCCAGCAGCGTTTCCAGACTATTCTGCGCGTGGCCCAGGCCATCATCGACCGGCAGCGGCTGTTTTTCGAACATGGCGACGTGGCCATGCGGCCCTTGGTGTTGCGCGAGATCGCCGAGGTGGTCGGCTTGCACGAATCCACCATCTCCCGCGTCACTAGCCAAAAGTATATGATGACGCCGCGTGGCCTCTATGAATTCAAACATTTCTTCGGCAACGCCTTGACCACCGAGACCGGCGGTGCGGCTTCAAGTACCGCGATCAAGGTTTTGATCCGGCAGTTCTTTGAGAGCGAAAGCCGGACCAGCCCCTTGTCCGACAACGCCATTTCGGAGATGCTGGGCAAACAAGGATTCGTCGTGGCCCGCCGGACCGTGGCCAAATATCGGGAGCAGCTCAACATCCCGCCCGCTAACCAACGCAAGTCGTTGTGACTTGCCCCTTTCGCAACTGGAGTGCATATGAACCTCACCATCACCGGCCATCATCTGGAAGTGACCCCCGCTCTGCGTGCCTATGTCGAAGAGAAGCTCAAGCGGATCACCCGCCACTTCGACCATGTCATCGACGTCGCGGTGATACTGACGGTCGAAAAACTGAAGCACAAGGCCGAGGTGAATGTCCATCTGGCCAGCAAGGATATATTCGTCGAGACTAGCGCCGACGATATGTACGCCGCAGTCGATACCCTGGCAGACAAGCTCGATCGCCAGGTAGTCAAGCATAAGGAAAAGGCGGGCGGCCATCATCGCGAAGCCGGCAGCCTGAAACGTCAGGACGTGGAAACGGAAACGGAGTGAACCGCGCCCCGCAGTGGCGGGTGTTGCGGTGACCATCATGAATATCGTATCGACTTTGCTCAGGCCGGAAAACGTCTTCTCCGACCTGGCAGCAACCAGTAAGAAACGCCTGTTCGAACTGGTCGGGCAGGCCCTGCAAACCAGCGAGGGCGTCCCGGCCAAAGAGGTGTCCGATAGTCTGTCCTCGCGCGAGAAGCTCGGTTGCACCGCCCTCGGTCATGGCATCGCCATCCCGCATGGCCGCATCAAGGGCCTGAAAGAAACCGCCTGCGTCTTCGTCCGGATGAAGGAGCCGATCGACTTTGACGCGCCGGATAGCGTCCCGGTTGACCTGTTGTTCATCCTGTTGGCGCCAGCTGCGGCGTCCGATCTGCATTTGCAGATATTGGCCGAGCTGGCCCAGATGTTCAGCGAGAAAGGAATGCGCGATCAATTGCGCGCGGCGCCGGACAATGGCGCGCTCTATCGGCTTATCCGGGAATGGACACCGTAGTCAACCACCTCACGGTCGACGAGTTGTTCAGTCGGGCCGGCGAAAAGCTGCGCATGAACTGGTTGTCTGGGCACGCCGGCGGCAACCGGCGGCTAACCTCGGAAACCATCCAGAAGCCGACCCTGGCCTTGATCGGCCATCTCAATTTCGTTCATCCCAATCGGGTCCAATTGCTCGGCTGCGCCGAGCTGGATTATCTGCGCAGCCTGGACGACGCGGCCCTGCAAAAGGCCATTGATAATCTATTTTCCACCGAGCTGGCGGCCGTGGTGGTGGCCAACGGCGAGACGCCGCCACCGGCCATGCTTGAGGCCGCCGAGCGCACTGCCACGCCACTATTTGCTACCCAGGAACAAAGCCCGTACCTGATGCAGGTGCTGTCGCACATCATTACCTACGCCCTGGCGCCGTCGACTATCTTGCATGGCGTATTCCTGGAGGTGCAGGGTCTGGGCGTGATGATTAGCGGTGATGCCTCGGTGGGCAAGAGCGAGCTGGCGCTGGAACTGATTTCCCGTGGTCATCGCCTGGTCGCCGACGATGCCTTGGAGGTCTATGCCGTGTCGTTGGATACCCTGGAAGGCCGCTGCCCCGCCCTGTTGCAGGATTTCATGGAAGTGCGCGGGCTGGGCGTACTCAACATCCGTCGTCTGTTTGGCGAAACGGCGGTCAAGCACAAGAAGAACCTCAAGCTCATCATCCATCTGACCCCGGCCGAGAAATGGGAGACGGTGGACCGTCTGGACATGAAGGCGGAAACCCGCGACATACTCGGTATCCGGATACCTGAAGTGCGCATCCCGGTGGCGGTCGGCCGCAACCTGGCAGTGCTGGTGGAGGTGGCGGTGCGCAACCATATACTGCGCCTGCGTGGCTTCAATAGCGCGGAGGAGTTCGCTGAGCGGCAGCGCATCCATATGCAGGATCAAGGCGCGGACGACGGGGACGAGTGAGCACCATGCGACTGGTCGTCATCAGCGGTCTGTCCGGCTCTGGCAAGAGCGTCGCACTCAAGGCGCTGGAGGACGGCGGTTATTACTGTATCGACAATCTGCCCGCCGACCTGTTGCCGGAGGTGGCGAGTCACCTGGCCGAGACCGGCTGCGCGGACCTGGCGGTGAGCGTCGATGCGCGTAGCGCCAGCGGCCTGGCCGGGATGCCCGATGCCCTGGATGCCCTGCGTGTCTGGGTGGATTTGAAGGTCATTTTCCTTGATGCCAAGGACGACACCCTGGTCAAACGATTCTCGGAGACCCGTCGCCACCATCCGCTGAACACCGGCGCACGTTCCCTCCAGGAATGTATCCGCGAAGAGCGGGTGATACTGGAGTCCTTGTCCAGTCGCGCTTATCATCTGGACACCAGTGATCTGTCGGCCAATAGCCTGCGTGGTTGGGTCCGGGATTTCTGTCAGATGGAGAATGCGGCCTTCACCCTGGTGTTCCAGTCCTTCGGCTTCAAACACGGCATCCCGCTCGATGCCGATCTGGTGTTCGACGTGCGCTGTCTGCCCAATCCCCACTACGACGCGAATTTGCGGCCACTGACTGGTCGCGATGCCCCAGTCATCAATTTTCTGCGTGGTCATCCGAGCGTACTGACCATGCTCGACGACATTCGAGCCTATGTCGAGAAGTGGCTGCCGGCCTATATCGCCGATAATCGCAGCTACTTTACCGTGGCCCTGGGGTGCACCGGCGGCCAGCATCGTTCGGTGTTCTTCGCTGAAACCCTGGCGGACTATTTCCGGGCCAGCCAGCAAGTCTTGGTCCGGCACCGGGAACTGGCTTGAAGCCGGCTGCTGCCCTGAGTCTGCTCAAACCGGGCGACTGGCTGGTGCTGGCCGGCGGCGCTGCCCTGGTCGCCGCGCTGTGGGGCCATGGCGGCAGCGGCGACCGGGTGGTCATCAAGCAGGCCGGCCGGGTGTTCCTGGAAACCACGCCCCGACTGGACCGGGAGATCGCCGTGCCGGGACCGCTGGGCGTTACCCAGGTCGAGATTCGCGGCGGCCGGGTGCGAATCAAGTCCGACCCTGGTACGCAGCAAATCTGCGTCAAGCAGGGCTGGCTGGGGCCGGGTCAGGTGGCCATCTGCCTGCCCAACCGGGTCAGCGTCGAGCGCGGGGCGAGCATCTATGACTCCCTCAATTATTAACCTGGAGATCAGCGCCGAGGATCGCCGCATCGCCGGTCTGGCGGCGGCGGCGGTGGGCCTGACGCTGGCCGAGGCGGCCGTCCCGTTGCCCCTGCCAGGGGTCAAGCCGGGGCTGGCCAACATCGTCACCCTGGTCGTGTTGTACCAGTTTGGCTGGCGGGCGGCGGTCTGGGTGTCACTGCTACGCATCGTCGCTGGCGCGCTGGCCCTGGGCGCCTTTTTGACCCCCACCTTTGTCATGAGCCTGGCCGGCGGCTTGGCCAGCCTGACGATGCTGGGGTTGGCCGTGCATCTGCCCCGGCGCTGGTTCGGGCCAGTTGGCCTGTCGGCGCTGGCGGCGTTCGCCCACATTGGCGCCCAACTGGGCGTGGTCGGCGTCTGGCTGATGCCCGGCGTGAATCTGTTGCCCCTGCTGTCGGTGTTCCTCGGCGCGGCCTGGGTCAGCGGCCTGGTCAATGGCCTGGTCGTGGCTGGATTGCTGGAGAAGAAGACATGAAACGCATCACCCTGGCCTGGACCGGCGCCTCCGGCATTGCTTATGGTCTCCGCCTGCTGGAATGCCTGCTCGGCGCTGGCTGCCGGGTTGACCTGCTGGTTTCTCAGGCCGCCCGTATCGTCGCCCGGCAAGAGCTGGACCTGACCCTGCCTGGCGATCTGGCCGAACTGGCGGCCATGCTGAATGGCCGTTTAGCCGGCCACGCTGGCGAGATTCAGGTCTACGGCGAGAAGGAATGGTTTGCCCCGGCCGCATCCGGCTCTAACCCGGCCGCCGCGATGGTGGTTTGCCCATGTACCATGGGCAGCCTGGCGGCGATCGCCCACGGCCTGGCAGATAACCTGATCGAACGCGCCGCCGACGTAATGCTGAAGGAAAAACGGCCGCTGATCCTGGTCCCCCGTGAGACGCCGTTCTCGCTGATTCACCTGAGAAACATGACCCAGCTCGCCGAGGCCGGCGCCACCATCCTGCCGGCCAATCCAGGTTTTTATGAGCGGCCCAAGAGTGTGGCGCAGGTGGTCGATTTCATCGTCGCCCGCGTTCTCGACCAGTTAGATATCGCCAACGATTTGTTGCCGCGCTGGGGAAAGTAGACGCGGGGGATGTCGGACGACGCCATGCCAGGTGCGCCGCGCGTATAGCCAACGACTACAAAATCGGCCTCACATGCTCGCTGGCTGGTCCAGCGGCGTGTGCCAGTGGTCGTCTTCGGCTGGTTCTGGGTGAAACCAGTTGAGCTTGGCATGCAGGCTGACCACGCTGCCGACGATGATCAGGGTTGGCGGCTTCAGTTCGGCGTCTGCCGCCAGTGCCGGCAGGGTATCCAGGGTGCCGGTGACGGTCTTCTGGTTGAGGGTGGTGCCCTGCTGGATGATGGCGGCGGGGGTGTCGCCGGGCATACCGTGTTTCTTCATCTGCGCGCACAGCGTCACCAGGCCTTTCAGCCCCATGTAGATGACGATGGTCTGGCGCGGTCGGCAGAGCATGTCCCAGTCGAGGTCCATGCTGCCGTCCTTGAGATGGCCGGTGACCAGGATCAGCGCCTGGGCGTGGTCGCGGTGGGTGAGCGGGATGCCGGCGTAGGACGCCACGCCCGCCGCAGCCGTCACCGCCGGCACCACCTGAAACGGCACGCCGTGTTCGCGCAGGGTCTCGATCTCCTCGCCGCCACGGCCGAAGATGAACGGGTCGCCGCCCTTCAGGCGCAGCACCCGTTTACCTTCCTTGGCTAGACGCACCAGCACCATGTTGATCTCGTCCTGCGGCACAGCGTGGTTGTCACGTTCCTTGCCGACATAAAGCCGGTCGGCGTCGCGTCGGCACATGTCGAGGATGGGCGGCGAGACCAAGCGGTCATAGACCACGACGTCGGCCTGCTGCATCAGGCGCAAGGCGCGAAAGGTGAGCAGGTCCGGGTTGCCGGGGCCGGCGCCGACCAGATAGACCTCGCCGACGCCGATGGCCGTGTCGCTTGCTTCCAGCATCTTGGTCAGGCTGTGCTCGGCTTCCTGTTCGCGGCCGGCGAAGACCATCTCGGCTATCGGCGAGAGCAGCGCCTTTTCCCAGAACTTGCGCCGGCCTTCGGTGGTCGGGAAGTGTTTGCGGACCGGTGTTTTGAAGCGGCCGGCAAGGGCGGCAAGCCGGCCATAGGCGGCCGGGATCAGGGTTTCCAGTCGGGCTCGCAACAGCCGCGACAGCACCGGCGCCTCGCCGCCGCTGGAGACGGCCACCACGACCGGCGAACGGTCGATGATGCTGGGCATGATGAAGGAGCAGGACTGGGGCCGGTCGGCTACGTTGACCGGCAGGTGGCGGGCGTGGGCGGCCTCGTACACCTGTTTGTCCAGCGCGTCGTCGCCGCTGGCGGCAAAGACCACTTCGACGTCATCCAGGTGCTCAGGCCGGAAGGCCTCCTGGCGATGGATGAGGCGATCGGTCTTGCTCAGGTTGTCATACCCGGCGGCCAGTGGCCCCGGGGCGACGACATTGACCCAGGCGCCGGCATTGATGAGCAGCGTGGCCTTGCGAGCGGCAACATCGCTGCCGCCGACGACCAGTCCGGTCTTACCCTTGAGATCGAGGAAAATTGGTAAGTAGTCCATGGGTTACCTGAAAAGTGTGACAAGTGAAGCGTGACCAGTGAGGCGTGACTCTTGGGTGGTTTTTGCGTCTTTATCGTTACTCGTCACGCCTCTGTGTCACGATTTTTGGTCACGCATTTCCAGATGAACCGCAGCCGCCCGAACCGCAACCGCCAGAGCCGCAACCACCTGAACCGCAGCCGCCGCCTTGATCGGGCATCATAAAGATGAAGTGGGCCTCGCCGGGCGCAGATTCAACATAGTCGATCGTCACGCCCTGCAAATACTCAGCGCTGGATGGGTGAACCAACAGTGTGACACCATAGGATTCAAGCCGGCTGTCATTATCGCGTTCTTCATCGAAGCCCAGGCCGAATTCCAACATACCGGCTTCATTTAACCGAGCAGCGATACGCAGGGCCATTTTGTCGGCGCCGGATTCGCGAGCGGCTTGGGCGATCTGTTCGGCGGCGGTTTTGGTTAAATTTATCATGCGATTTTCTCCAATTAAGCGGCGATACGGGCCGCGTTGCAATCTTGGGCATAGGCGCGGGCCTTGGCCAGAAAAGGGGCGATCCAGCCCTGGTCGCCGGACCCGCGCCGGTGGCAATAGGCGGCGAGCAGGTTTTTGTGGACAAATCCGTCGTTCCGACCGTCGATCCCATGGCCCCGCGTGATCCGGTAACCGTAGATCAGGCCATCGGCGAGATTTTCCAGATGGGAATGGTGAAATTCATGGGCAGGGATTTCCTGTCCCGGTCGGGTAACCAGCGGCGAGTCGGCGGTCTCCAGAAAACTGGCATAGCCTCGGCCGACCGGCCGGGCGCCCATCACGGCATCGCCCGGGATCAGCCCCACCATCTCGCCTCGCTGGCCGTTCCAGAGGATCGAACGCGACAAGTACATTAGGCCGCCGCATTCGGCATAGACCGGCAGGTTCGCTTCCACTGCCTGGCGTATGTCCTGGCGCAGACTGTGGTTGGCGGATAGTTCGGATATAAAAGACTCAGGAAAGCCACCGCCCAGTATCAGTCCAGCCACGTCTGGTAGCGCGCTGGTCTTTAAGGTGTCGAGCGGGATGAGCTCCACCCCACTCTCGCGCAAGGTATCAAGGTCTTCGCTGTAGTAAAAACCAAAGGCGCGGTCCTGGGCGATAGCGATGCGGATAGGGCCTTGGCTATTCTCTCGTAGGCGGAAACCCGGATCGAAGGGGCTGGGCTGCACCCCGCGCGGGATCGGCGCAGCGTTCGTCAGCGCGAGCAGGGCATCGAGATCGACCTGACTGGCGACGACTTCGGCGATGGCCTGGATGCGTTGTTCGGCCGCGGTATCTTCGTTGCCGGGCACCAGCCCGAGGTGGCGTTCCTCGATGGCCAGACGGGCGTCCCGATGGATGGCGCCGAGCACGGGAATATCCGTGTAGCGTTCGATGACCTGGCGGAGTTTGCCTTCATGACGGGGGCCGCCGACCTTGTTCAGGATCACCCCGGCGATTTTGACCTCGGGATCGAATGCCCGATAGCCGAGCAGTAGCGGCGCCACGCCACGGGTGATGCCGATAGCGTCGATGACCAGGACCACGGGCAGGGCCAGTTCTTTGGCCAGTGCGGCATTGCTGTCGGAGCCTTCGATATCCATGCCGTCATACAAACCCTTGTTGCCTTCGACGATGACGATGTCGGCGGTCGCGGCGTGGCGGTCGTATAGGCCGTGGATCTCGGCGTGCGTCATAAAGCGGAAATCCAGGTTGTATGAAGGTCGTCCGCTGGCTTGCGCGTGCCAGATAGGGTCGATGTAATCGGGCCCTTTTTTATATGCCTGTACCTTTAGCCCGCGATTCTTCAGCGCGCGACACAACCCCAGGGTGACCATGGTCTTGCCGGAAGATTTATGGGCGGCGGAGATGTACAAGTTAGCCATGGCGATATTCTATCAGCCGAAAATCGAAAGGCCGACAATTTTAGTCGGCCTTTCGATCCGCGACCCGCTTAATAGTCTGGACGGGGGGCTCAGTGTTTCTGGTCGAGCTTGTCGATGGGCAGGAACTTGAGTATCCGTACGGCGACCGTGGTGAGCAGAAAGGTCGTGGCCATGCCGCCCAGGGCGAGCATCACTTCCAGGGTGGACGGCGAGTAAGGATGCACCACGCCGTCGAAGAAACTGCTGGTCTCGGCATAGCCGGGGAAGATGGCCAGCGGGAAGGCCTGGACGCCGACTATGGTGACATACATCTGGGCGTGTCCGCCGACGATGACCAGCAAGGCGGCAATGAGTATCCGGGCGGGGCTCTTGGCGGCGCCAGGGCTGAAGATCATGAGCAGCGGGATGATGCCGCCGACGATGACTTGGCCAAGCCAGAAAATCATCGGATAGGTATCGCCTTCCACCAGGATGAAACGCTCGAAATCCCATTGCTTGGCGAAGTACATGTTGGTCAGATGCAGCACCGCCGTGAAGTACAGGCTGGCAGCGACGAACACGGCCAGCAGGTTCTTGATTCGGCCGAGGACGTATTCGTCGATCTGGATGTTGTTCCATTTGTACATCGCCGTCTGTACGACCAGGAAGCAGGCGAGGCCATAGGCGAAGGAATAGATGATGAACATCGGGGCGTAAAGAGCCGAGTTATAACCGGCGCGCGCCACCAGAAAGCCAAAGATGGAGCCGGTGGCGGTAGTCAGCGCCAGACGCCACAAAAAGGCCAGGAACCCGACCGGATGCGACCATGGTTTCAGCTTGCGATCCATCAGGGTCAACAGATACAGGCCGACAATGGCAAAAAAGCCAGTGTAGAAGATCATGTTGAGGGCGAAGATGGACTTGAAGTTGTAGTGGGTCATGGCCACGATGATGCGGTCCGATCGGCCCAGGTCCAGCACCAGCACGGCGAGACCGCCCGCCAGTATGGTCAGTGCCAACAGACCGGACAGCGGCGACCGGGTCTTGTATATCTTCTTGCCGAACACCGAGCCGATGGAGGCTACGTTGAGCACGCCGGAGGCGGCAACGATCAGAAAGACCGCAAAGACATGGGGTAGGCCCCAGACGATCTGATTATTCATGCCAGTCACGATGTGACCGTGATGCTCGATATAGAAGTAGGCGCTGAGGGTACTCAGCATGACCAAACCGCCCAGGGCCAACAGGCCCCAGAACAATTTGCTTTTATTGCAGTCGGCGGAGAAGCAGGTTACGTCAGTCATGGCTCAAATCCCTTGGTAACGGACACCGGTGTTCAGGCCAAGATCGCCGCGTACTTCAACGCTGGCATAGGCCAGCATGGCCTTGGCGATAGCGCTTTCCGGATTGCGAAGATCGCCGAACAACATGGCCTGATGGCCATCGGCATTGCAGGCTTCGACGCAGGCGGGCTGTTGATCCTTGTCCACCCGCTGGACGCAGAAGGTGCAGGCCTCGACGCAGCCCTTGCCGCGGGGAACATCGGGGTTCTGGTCGGCCAGTGGCTCATGCACGAACGAGCGTGCCTTGTAGGGACAAGCCATCATGCAGTAGCGGCAGCCGATACAGATATGACGGTCGACCAGGACGATTCCGTCGGCGCGTTTCATCGACGCGCCGGTGGGACAAACATCCACGCAAGGTGGATTGGCGCAATGCTGGCACAGCATAGGCAGATTGTGTTCGATGCCCGTTTGCAGGTGCTTGATGTTCAGCTTGCGTATCCATTGTGAATCTTGCGGTCCGGTTTTACCGGATAGGCCATTTTCGGTGTTGCAGGCGTTGACGCACGCCGTGCAGCCGTTGGCGCACTTGCCAGTATCAATGAGCATGCCCCAGCGTACCAGGCTGGAGGCGCCTTCCTCCGGCGCCCGGCCTTGGGCAATGCCATAGAACAGGACGCCCGGAGCGATGGCGGCGCCAGCGACAACAGCGCCGGTCTTGAGAAAATCGCGGCGTTCGGGTTTATGTGACGCGGTCATCGGTTAACTCCCCCGGTTTGGACAGGGTTCATCGTGGGCGAAGCTTGCTGATCGGCGGCTGGCGCCGATTTTGCCTTCGGTTTGCTGGCATGACAGCCCCAGCAATCAAGATGGACCCCGGCATAGGCATGACAGGTGACGCAGAAATCGTCTTTGGTCGATGCTACGCTACCCGTCTTGGCGCTGGCATGACACTCGACGCACCCTTTGAGGCTGTACTTGGTGGTGCGTATACCCTGGCGCAGTGTCTCGATACGGTGATGCTTGAGCAGGTCGGGGTGGTTGCGGCGAATGATATCCACATCCTCCACGCACTTATCACCCTTGCGGTTCTCCAGTCCAGGTAACTTAACGTCCGCCGTCGCCTGCCGCAGTGGGATGGCGGCGAAGGCCACCGCCACGCCCAGGAGGGCGGCCAACTTCAGCCATTGGGCAAATCTAGCCATGCCAGTTCCTTCCTTATCAGTCGCCCATGCCCATCTGGATGTAGCCGGTCGGGCAGACATCGGCGCAGATGTGACAGCCGATGCACCTGGAGTAGTCGGTATCCACATAACGGCCAGTGGTCGGATTATCCTTCTTGCGGACCTTGAACACGGCGGTCTGCGGGCAATAGATGACGCAGTTGTCGCATTCGAAGCACAGGCCGCAGGACATGCAACGCTTGGCCTCGGCCACGGTTTCCTGTTCGGACAAGGCATGGAGGCGGTCCTGGAAGTTGCCCAGGGCGGAATTCTTGTCCAGCACCGTTACCTGACGCTTGTTGCGCGCCGTGCTGGCGAAGTGGCCCAGAAACAGCTCGGTGGAGGCAATCACATAGCGGCCGGAGCGATCGTCGAAGTTGTGCAGGGTGTCTTTCCATTCGGAAGTGCCCATCTCCTGACCGTGGTGCTCGTTGTAATCGTGACCCGCTTCCAGCCACTTGCGGATCATGTCCCAACGATGAACGTCGACCTTGGGCCGTTTGTCCGGTTCTTCGCCGGACAGGAACTCGTCGATGCCTTCGGCGCAGATGCGAGCATGGCCGATGGCGGTGGTCAACAAGTGGGGCCGAATCACATCGCCGGCGACAAACACATTGGTCTTGCCGGGGAAGCGATAGTTCTTGTCGGTCTTGATCAGGCCGTTGTTGTTGTTGAAGGTTTCCAGACCGGTGAAGTCGACCGCCTGACCGATGGCGGAGACGATCAGGTCACCGGTGATGTCCTGCTCGGTACCCGGGATGATCTTGGTTTCCTTGCCGGCCATCTCGAACTTGGCGACCCTCAAGGCAGTAGCGCGGCCATCCGGGCCCTTGACAATGCCGACTGGCGTAACGCCGCCAACGATCTGAATGCCTTCGGCCTGGGCCTGCTCGACTTCGTGCTTGTTGGCGGCCATCTTGTCGATGGTGGCGCGGGAGATCAGCACCACCTCGACGCCTTGGCGCGCGGCGATGGCAGCGACGTCATGGGCGGTCTGCCCCGCCAGCACATTCTCCGGCAGATCGGCGCTCGATGCGTTGGTGATCTTGCCGAGCCGACGCGCGACAGTAGCGACGTCGATGGAGGTGTCGCCACCGCCGATGACCACGACCTTGTTGCCGACGTGTTGCAGGCGACCTTCGTTGAAGGCGCGCAGGAAGGCCATGGCGGTTACGCAGTTGGGTGCGTCGGCGCCGTCGACCGGCAGGGCGCGACCGGCCTGGGCACCCAGCCCCATGATGATGGCGTCATAGTCCTTTTCGATCTGCGCCATGGGCAGGTCGGTGCCGACACGGCAGTTCAGCTTGGTCGCAACGCCCAGGTCCAGGATGCGTTGGATTTCGGCGTCAAGTACCTCACGCGGGGTGCGGAAGCCAGGGATGCCGTAGCGCATCATGCCGCCAAGTTCGGCATGGTCATCGAAGATGGTGCAGCTATGACCCTTGAGGGCCAGTTGGTAGGCCGCGGCCAGGCCGGCGGGGCCGCCACCGAGGATGGCGACCTTCTTGCCGGTCTTCTTGGCGGGTTTGTTGAATGCCAGCTTGTTTTCGATCGCCCAGTTGCCTAGGAAATGCTCGACCGAGTTGATGCCGACATTCTCTTCCACCTGGTTACGGTTGCAACCGGACTCGCAGGGGGCTGGGCAGACACGGCCCATGACGGCGGGGAAGGGGTTGGCTTCGGTTAGACGACGCCAGGCGTATTCCTGCCAGCTCATGCTGGGCTTGCCATCGGCGCCGACCGGTGGTTTTTCTATGCCGCGCACGATGTTCAGGTAGGAACGAATGTCCTCACCGGCCGGGCAGGAGCCCTGGCAGGGCGGGGTCGAGAGCACATATTCCGGGCACTTGTGACTCCAACTGGCCTGGAAAATTATCTCCTGTTCGGAACGGTAGTCAGCCTCGGTTTGGCCGTCCTTGTAACGGCGCCAGTTCATGCCCTCAGTCTTCTTTACGTCTTTTGATGTGACCGACATCTTCGCTCTCCTATCGTAAATCACGCGGCAGGGCCGCCTGTGTCTGTACGCGGTTGCCCGCGGCTATTCAAACAATCAATCCTGTTCCAGCTTGATGGCCGTGCTGACCAACTGGTGCACGCCGCCGATCTGGCTCATGTCGAAACCGTAATAAGGCACTACCTTGGTGAACTGGGCCTTGCAGATGGCGCAGATCAGGGCCATGAAGTTGACGCCCTTTTCCTGCGCCACGGCGTTGTAGGCATTCATGCGCGGTAGGGCGCCCTTGACCCGGACTTCCATCAAGTCGTCGGTCAATATGCCGGCGCCGCCGCCGCAGCAGAAAGTCGCTTCGCCGATGGTTTCCGGGGCCATGTCGTGGAAGTTGTTGGCCACCGCGCGGATGATGTTGCGCGGGATCGTGAACTGGCCGCCCGGCTCGTCGCCCATGCGCGAACCGCGCGCCACGTTACAGGAATCGTGGAAGGTAATGACCCGATCGTCATTGAGTGACTTGTCGAATTTCAGCACGCCTCGCTGGATCAGGTCCCAGGTGTATTCGCAGATATGGCTGGGCTGTTTGTAGCGGGGGTCGAGTTGCTTTTGCAGTTCGATCGAGAAGGGATCGTTGCCGCCATAACCAAGCCCGGTCAGGGTGTTCCAGAAAGCATAGGCGATGCGCCAGGCATGGCCACACTCGCCGACGATGATGCGTTTGACGCCCAGTTCCAGAGCGGCGTCGCGTATCCGCATGGCGACCTTGCGCATGGTTTCGTAGTTGCCGTTGAACAGGCCAAAGTTGCCGGCCTCCGAGGCATAGCTGGAAAAGGTCCAGGATGCGCCGGCGGCGTGCAATACCTTGGCATAGCCGATCAGCGACTCGACGTGCGGCTCGGAGAAAAAGTCGGCCGAAGGCGTGACCAGGAGTATTTCGGCGCCCTTGACATCCAACGGCAGCTTCACTGCCACGCCAGTATCCGCTTCGATATCTTCTTCCAGACCAAGCAGGGTGTCTTCCAGCGCCGGACCGGGCAGACCGAGGTTGTTACCGATCTTGAAAACCTTGGCGATGATCTCGCTGGTATATTTCTGGCCCATGCCAACGGTGTTGAGTATCTCGCGGCCCGCCATGGTGATTTCGGCGGTGTCGATGCCGTAGGGGCAATATACCGAGCAACGGCGACACTCCGAGCACTGGTGATAGTAGCTGTACCAGTCGTCGAGCGTTTCCTTGGTGAGGTCTTCCGCACCCACCAGCCAAGGGACGATCTTGCCCGGCAGGGTGAAATAGCGGCGATAGACCTTGCGCATTAAATCCTGGCGCGCAACCGGCATGTTCTTGGGGTCGGCTGTGCCAAGGAAGTAATGGCATTTATCGGTGCAGGCGCCGCAATGGACGCAGGCGTCCATGAATACCCGCAGGCCACGGTACTTGACGAGCAACTCGCCCATGCGGTTGATCGCGCGATCATGCCAGTCGTCAGTCAGTTTCCAGGGGAAACCCAGGCTGGTTTGGCTGGCCTCGGCGGCAGGGAAGGACTTGGCATGCGCCATCGCCCCTTCCTTGATCTTGGGGACCTCGGTGTATTCCGACATCTTGGGTACTTCGAACTCGGGACCAGCCACGTTTGCTCCTTGAATGCTTACAAACAGTCCGATGAATCAGCTGTTATCCCGTTCGAGAGCAGCAGCCCATGGGGCTATATGCCGTTTCTCGCGGGGGTTGTCCACCTGATTGCGGGTGGGGCTGAAGAACACGCCAGGCGCGTGCAGAAGTTTGCTGACCGGGAAAATGATCATCAACAGGGCCACCAGGAATAGATGCACCAGCAGATTGGCATCGGTTGGCAACGGCTGGAAATCGAGCGTCATCATGCCGCGTACAAAGCCTTTGAGATTGACGATGTCGGTATGAGCGACGAAGGTCATGGACATGCCAGAGATGCCGATGGCGATCAATAGGGCCAGAATCAAATGATCGGATGGGGTGGAGATGTAGCGCACCCGGTCGACCAGAAAGCGCCGCGCCCAAAGCCCAGCCAGGCCAGCGACCATGACAAAACTGGCGTATTCGCCGAATGGCTGAATGAAGACCAGGAAGGAGTAGAGCGGCTCCGAGAAGTAGCGCACATGACGCAGCAGCACCAGTGCCAGACCGATATGGAACAGATAGCCGAAGACCCATATCCATTTGTTGGACTTGAACAGGCTTTCGAACAGCGCGACTTCGCGAGCGACGCGGAAGACGGCGCCAGTACGTGTCGTCGGTGCCGGCGTGGTCGGGATGCTCAAGGGCGCCGGGGTCTTCCAGTATTCGTAAATACGGTAGGTTAGACCAGCGACCAGGACGAACGTGGCAAAGTAGAACAAGCCAATATAGAAAACGGTCAACGATGACATGCGTTCCTCTTTACATACAGTCGAGAGTGGAGAGTGGAGAATGAAGACCTTAATGTCCTTCGATTCACCACTCTCGACTCTCGGCTATTGAGACAATAGCCGGAAGTCGAGACCGCAGCGCAATGCTGCGGTCAGAACAGCATCAGATACAGCCAGTCGGCTTGGGCAGGCCGGCGATCTTGCAGGCCTGCTTGGCGGGGCCGTAGGGGAACAACTCGTACAGGTACTTGTTGCTACCCTTATCCGGACCCAACTTCTTGCCGATGGCCTTGGTCAGAACACGAATCGCCGGGGCGATCTGGTACTCGGAATAGTATTCGCGCAGGAAGTTGATTACTTCCCAGTGGTTCGGAGTCAATTCGACCTTTTCTTCCTTGGCCAGATAAGCGGCGATGCCCTCATCCCAGTCGGCCAGATTAATCAGGTAACCTTCTTCGTCCACTTCAAAGGACTTGCCAGCAACTTCAACCATGGGCATGTTAATTCTCCTAAGTATTCAAAAATTACAACCAGGACTGACAGTTGCTGTGCTCTGCTACCAGATCCACAAAACCGCCGTAATCCACAACATTAACCCCATCCAGAACGCGATCGGCCATGCCGCGCGCGGAAAGATCGGGACCTAGGGCATAAATCTTTAGGCCGGGTAACGCGGCCTGGACCTTGCCCTCAAAGCTGCCGCCCTTGACGGCAGCGTAAACGCCGTCCTCGATCAGCAGTACAGCGGAACCATTCGTCGCAATACGCAGGCAGCTATCAAGAGCGTTGCGTTCATAGGGCGATTTGTTGACGATGTGCAGCATCTTGGTCTCCATTAGAAACTGATCAGGACGTCTTGCTCGGCCATTTTGGCCGCCATTTCGGCGTGGTCGAGCACGGTCACATCCACTGCAAAGTCTTCTACGGTCAAACCGCGGACTGCCATGGATTCCTTTTCAACATACAGTTTCTCGATGTCGTAACCTTCCAGTGCACGGTAGGTGGGGGAGAAATTTTTCTGCCCCAATGCCTTGGTGTCCTGGCCTTTCTTCAGCTCATACACACCGTCATCAATGAAGGCCATGCTCACGTCCTGTTCGAAGGCCGCGGAGATCAGTACGACCTCCAGTCCCTCCAGGGCGTAGATGGTGCCATAGGGCGCCTTGCGGTTCACAAACATGAACTGCTTGACGACGCCGCCTTCTTGCATATCCATTTCGTCGCTCATATCTCGTATTCCTCAGTCGCCGAAGGTTACTAGGCGATCGCTCTGGATGCCCGCTTCAACCAATTGGCCGAGTCCGGAGATACGGAAACCCTCGGCGAGGTTATGGGCGTCCTTGCCTTGACGTTTGGCCTCGTTCTCGTCCATGACGCCACGGCGCTGGGCGGCGGCGATGCAGACCACTAGGTCCAAGTTGTGCTGCTTGCCCAATTCACTCCAGCGGTTGACGATGTTGCGGTCGTCGCGCGGCGGCTCGGTCAGCCGGGTCGCGTTGTTGACGCCATCGTGGTAGAAGAACACGCGGTAAATCTCATGCCCTTTTTCCAGCGCCGCCTTGGTGAAGTTGTAGGCGCTATCGGAGGCCTCGTGGGTATAAGGCCCCTCGTTAACTAGAACACCGATCTTCATTTAACTATTCCTAAATCCAAAAAAGCGATTCGCTGACCCGTGCCGGGAGATTGCGCTCCCGGCACGACTACATCGGATCAGAAGCGAATCTGAGCCGAGGCGTTGAGGCTGTGACGGCCACCGCGCCAGTTGTCGATGTGATACTTGGTAAACGGCAGGCCGGTCTTTTCGAAGAACGCGGGCCAGCCGATACGGTCGATCCAGTCGTTCATCCGTTCCCACGGGCGGCCATCGGCCTTGTAGGTCGCCAAAATCTTCTTGACGATGGTGGATACCTCGGGCCAACGCGGCGGGTTGTTCGGGATGCCAGATGCGACCAACTTGTGGAAGGTTGGCTTGGAGCGGGCATTGGAGTTCTTGCCACCCACCCAGATCGCGAACTTGGAATTGACCGGGTCGTTGATCTGCATCGGCGGGCACGGGGGGAAGCAGGCGCCGCAGCAGATGCACTTCTTCTCATCCACTTCCAGGGATGGCTTGCCGTTCACCAGGGCCGGGCGGATGGCCGCAACCGGGCAACGGGCAACGACGGTTGGGCGCTCGCAGACGTTGGCGACCATATCGTGGTTGATCTTGGGCGGCTTGGTGTGCTGGATGACGATGGCGATGTCGGCCTGGCCGCCGCAGTTGATCTCGCAGCAGGAGGTGGACAGCTTGACCCGGTTGGGCATCTCGCATTTGATGAACTCGCCATAGAGTTCATCCATCAGGGCCTTCACGGCGCCGGAGGCGTCAGTACCCGGAATGTCGCAGTGCATCCAGCCCTGGGTGTGGGCAATCATGGATACTGAGTTGGCGGTGCCGCCGACCGGGAAGCCGCCGTCGGTCAGTGCCTTGATCAGACCATCGACCTTGCCGCTATCGGTAACCATGTACTCGATGTTGGACCGGGTGGTGAAACGCACATAGCCGTCGGCGAACTGGTCGGCGATGTCGGCCAGCTTGCGGATGGTGTAGTGGTCCATCTGGCGCTGGGTGCCGGCCTTGACGGTCCAGATTTCGTCGCCGTTCTCGGCGCGGTGGTACAGCACACCGGGCTTCGGATGGGAGTGGAACACCCACTTGCCATAATTTTTGGCCATGACAGGGTGCATGTACGGCATCGGATCCGGTGCGCCGGATTCGATAGTCTCATGAGTACGTTCGCTCATTCTTGTCTCCAACTAGGTGAGATCAGAAAACTTTAAGATGCTGGTATCCGTTATCTACTCCTGTTTTGCGGGCTAATATCCGCAAAACAGGAGTAATCGGATTACGCGGCGGCGTTCTTTCGCTCGTTCCACTTGGCCGCTTCCTCGTCCCAGCCATCCATACGGATGTAGGGGTTGGTACGCGGGTGGGTAATCATGCTTGGATCGACCGGGATATCGAGACCTTCCAGGAAGTTGACCAAGCCGATACGCTCGATCATCTCGCCGGTACGCTCATGCTCCAGTGCATTCTCGGCAAAGAAGTCCATGATGTTGCGTACCAGATCGTTCAGCTTTTCGAAGTCCTCGTCGGATTCCATCTTCATGAACGGGATCACCACGGTGCCCAGCGAGGTGCCGATCTTCAGCACGCTCTTGCCGCCAACCAGGATGGTGACGCCCTTGTCCTTGCCAGGCAGCAAGGCGCCAGGCATGACATTCAGACAGTGCATACAGCGCACGCAGTTGTGGTTGTCGATCTCGATGCAGTTGCTGTCGGAGACCGCAACCTTGGTCATGCCTGCGGCGGCCGCTTTGCCGTCATTCTTGACCAACTGAATGGCGCGGGTCGGACACATGCCGATGACCATGTTGGTCAGGTCTTCCATGCTGTGAGCGGTCAGCCAGGCGCGGGCCTGCTTCTCGTCAGCGCGGATGCTGTCGCGCCAGGTGCCGATGGTGGCCATGTCGGAACGCTGGATGGCGTTCATGCAATCGTTCGGGCAGCCGGAGAACTTGAACTTGAATTTGTACGGCATGGACGGGCGATGCATATCGTCCAGGTTGTTGTTGATGACGGTGCGCAGGGCGCGGGCCTCGTCATAACAGGACATTTCGCAGCGAGCAGCGCCGACGCAGGACATGGAGGTACGCAGCGCGGGGCCGGCGCCGCCCATGTCGAAGCCCATCTCATTGAAGCGGTCGAAGGAGCGCTGTACGTCTGCGGTCCTGATGCCCTGGAACATGATGTCGCCGGATTGGCCATGCAGGGCGATCAGGCCTGATCCGCCGGTTTCGCTCCAGGCGTCGCATAATTGACGCAACAGGTCGGAGGTGTAATGCATGCCGGCGGGCGGCATGATGCGCAGGGTGTGGAACTCGGCGGCTTCCGGGAACTTCGGGGTGCCGTCGGCGTTCTTGAGTTCGGTGAAGCGGGGAATCACGCCGCCGCCATAGCCGATCACGCCCACGGTACCGCCCTTCCAGTAGCCGAAGCGAGTCTTGTAGGAGGTTTCCAGTTGGCCGAGCAGGTCGACCATCATGTCGTTATCCTTTGCTAGCCGTTTGATGCCGGTTACGAAGCTGGGCCACGGGCCTTTTTCCAGCTCGTCCAGATTCGGCGTGTCATGCATTTTCTTAGCCATCTGTTTCTCCTTTAGGTCTTGCGAAGCGGTATGCGGTATATCGTCACTACCTATACAACACTGCTCGTGGGCATCCTGCCGGCACGAGACGAGTCCGACAATATTAGTGAGCCTGTTTGCCTGAGGCCATCATTCCGATGGGGTAAATTGGTTTTTCGTGGGAGTAGTTTGTACCTACCCGATCAGGTAGGTTCGTTTACCCCATGGCATGATGCTTTTACTCGATAAAATCAGGCTCAATACAGCCTTGATTCATAGACCGTACCGAAATCATGGACGAGATCAAGTCGCTGACCAAATTCCGCAATCCATACGGCAACCAGGAGATCGAACTCCAGGAGGCGCGCTATGCGTCTGGCGGGATGCCCATGATGCGCCTGCGTATCCGCGAACGCGGCGCGCGCTTTACGATCTTCGATGTAGATTCGGTGACGGCCAAGCATTGGGCTGAGGAAATGTTGAAATGGGTCGCTAGCCAAGAACCCGGCCCCGTCGCTTCGACAGGAGACTCGTATGCGGATGTATAACCCGGACTGGCAGGCCATCAAGGACTTCCAGTACACCCCGCGTTTCAAGGATTTGCATTTCGATTTGGTTGGCGCCGAGATTCCGGTCGACCACGGTCAAGCCCTGTTCGATGCCTTGGCAGCCCATCTACCCTGGTTGAAAGACGAACCCGCGGTGGGCATCCATCCTATCCATGGCGAGCCGACTGGGCGCAACGACAACCTAATCATCAGCCGCCGCATCAAACTGGTGTTGCGCCTCCCCGTGACTCGCATGGAAGATGCCCTCGCCCTGAGCGGCAAGCGCCTCGATACCGGCGCTGGCGAGCTTGTGGTCGGCCAGGCGAAGGAGAGATTACTGACGCCCTTCGCCACCTTGTACGCGCCGATTGTTGATTTCGGGACCGACGATGAGGCGGTCTTTTTGGCGGCGGCGCGCGTCGAATTGGAGGCCATGGAGATTCGCTGCCAACTCCTGCCGGGCAGGAAGCGTAAAATTCACCTCTCCGAAGGGGAGGTATTGGGTTATAGCCTCATGTTGCATGATGTCGACCCACAGCAATCGTTGCGGGTTCAGGAACAAGGCTTGGGACGCCATCGCCACTTTGGCTGCGGTATATTCGTCCCCCATAAATCGATTAAGGCAGTTGTGATCGACTGAGTCGGTCGCAGTTTTTTTGTAACCTGTGTATAGGAGAAAAATCGTGGGATATGTACTAAACGGCGAAGAACTGGAAGTCGATGACGAGGATTTCCTGACCGAAGCCAATTTCAGCGATGAAATCGTACCGATTATCGCCGAAGCCGAAGGTCTGAAACTGACCGAAGATCATTGGAAGGTCGTCCGCTTCATGCGCCAGAAATACCAGGAAGATGGCCATACCCCCAACTTCCGCAACATGTTCATGGGCATGGATGAAGAATATCCTGGTACCGATTGGAAAAAGACCTTGTATGAGCTGTTTCCCAAGCAGCCGAATCGCCAGGCTTCCAAGGTGGCCGGCCTACCCAAGCCGTACGGTAAGGGCGGTTACTGAGTGAGTAGCTTGTAGCTTGTAGCCGGTAGTGAACTGCCGGCTACGGGCTACCAGCTACCAGCTACCAGCTACCAGCTTATGTACTACACCACACTCGTTTCCACCGACGATCTGGCGCGTCATCTGGATGATCCGCACTGGATCGTCATCGATTGCCGGTTCAGCCTGACCGACCCCGAAGGCGGCCGTTCGGCTTACAGTAAAGGTCACATACCGGGCGCCCGGTACGCTCATCTGGACGCCGATCTGGCGGGTCCGATCGGCCCCGATACGGGGCGCCATCCGTTGCCCGATGTCGAGACCCTGGCCTTGAAGTTGTGTCGCTGGGGTGTAGGCGTCAATAAGCAGGTGGTGGTCTACGACGATAGCTTCGGTTCCATGGCGGTTCGCTTGTGGTGGCTGTTGCGTTGGCTGGGCCACCCAGGCGTCGCGCTGCTTGACGGCGGTTACCCGAAATGGCTGCGCGAGCGGCGCCCGACCACGCAAGAGGTGCCCGAACCGATTGGCAAAGGCATTTGCGCCAGATTGCCGGAGTCGAGCCTGTACGTGAATGCCGATCAGGTGATGCAGGCCGTGGTGACGGGCGACAAACTGATCCTTGATGCCCGTCCGGAACGGCGCTTCAGCGGTGAATATGAGCCGCTGGATACCGTGGCCGGTCATGTCCCCGGCGCGGTCAACTGGAACTTCGAGGAAAACCTCGATATTGATGGCACCTACTCGCCGCCCGAGGCCCTGCGCGAAAATTACCAGGCCCTGCTGAAGGGCCGGGCGCCGTCCGATGTCATCCACATGTGTGGCTCAGGCGTCACCGCTTGCCACAACATCCTGGCCATGGAGATCGCCGGCCTATCCGGCTCCCGGCTCTATGTCGGTTCCTGGAGCGAGTGGGTCACCGACCCGTCGCGTCCGATTGCGCTTGGAGAGTAATGAATGGCTGCCCCCACCCGCGTAAAAACAACCTGGTTCAAGAAGGACGCCGAGCACGCAGTTGAGGAGACCGCCAGCGCCCTGGCCACCACTATCTGGCGCATGGCCGACCGCGCCATGGATAATTTATCCCGCGCCGATTTCGACATCATTACGCCGCAGCGCGGCTTCAAGATCATTGGCGAGTTGACCGCCTTCGCCGTCCATTATGTCGATCGCCTGGTATTTCCCCGGCTGAGCGACGTTGACCGGGGCGAGTTGGTCAGCGCCCTGGGCGGCCGACTGGCCGAGGTCATGGAAGAAAATATCCTCGATTTCACCGAAGGCGAGAAGGACGCGGACTACGATTACCAGCAAGGCTACATCGACCTGCTCAATGCCCGCATGACCGAGTACGCACACTATGATTTCCCGGACGACCGGCCCAGCTTTCAGTCCCTGCGCTTCCTTAGCCTGCAAATCCGCGAGGACATGGAAAAGTCCGACCAGACCTGGATCCAGGACCAGATCATGGACATCGAAATGCCCGAGATACTGGGCACAGTGAAGAAGCAGGTCGATGGCTTCTACCCGCTAACGAACGCGGCAATGGAACAATAGAAATGATCCCCACAAATTCCCCTTTTCATCCCGACAACAGCGCCGGCTACCAGCGTTGGCGTGAGGCCAAGTTGGCCGGCTATCCGACCCGGGGCGAGGACCTCATCGTCGAGGTGCGTAACCCCCATGCCCTGAGCGATGCCGAATATCGCGCGTTACGGGACCGCGTCGCCAAGTGCAACATGGCCATCTACGCCACCGCGCTGGGCGAGGCCGAGGACAAGGCCGCAGTGCGTGCGCTGTCGGCCCAGTTTGGCCTCAGTCATCTCGACGCCAACTGGCTGGCCGACGAAGACGGCATCTCCAGCCTGACGCCGCGTGACGAGGACGGCCAGGCCGAGCCCAATGCGGCGGACGGCCATAAGGCCGCCCGCCGTGGTGACTACATCCCTTATACCCATCACCGCATCCGCTGGCACACTGACGGCTATTACAACCCGGAACCCCGGCGCATCCTGGCCATGACCCTGCATTGCGTGCGGAATGCCCATGAAGGCGGCGACAATGAGTTGTACGACCAGGACCTGGCCTACATTCAGTTGCGCGACAGCAACCCGGACTTCATCCGCGCCCTGATGGCGCCGGATGCCATGACCATCCCGGCCCGTGTCGACGAGGTCGACGGCGAGCGCCCGGCAGAGTCTGGCCCAGTATTTCTGGTCGACCCGGCCAGCGGCGGCCTGCACCTGCGCTACACCGCCCGCACCAAGAGCATCGTCTGGAAGGACGACCCGATCACGCAGGCCGCTGTGCAGGCTATCGATGAGTTGCTGGCCAGCCAGGCGTTTGGCTGGTTCCGCCTGAAAATGCAACCGGGCATGGGCCTCATCTGCAACAACGTCCTGCATACCCGCGACGGCTTTAATGACAATCCGGAACATCGGCGGTTGCTCTACCGCGCCCGTTATCACGACCGTATCCGCGATCTGCGTCGCTGATTTGAATTTGCCGCGCCAATAAAAAGGCCCGCCTTGCGGCGGGCCAAGTGCGTTCTAAAGGCTGAACGACAGGAATCGATTTATGCGCTGGCCGTGGCCTGCTCATGAATCTGGGCGGCTGGGCGGGTTTCCCGTTTGCCGATGGTCAACAGGTCCCAAGCCAGCAGCACGAAACCTGCGGAGAATACCCAGCCGGAGATTAGCCGCCAGTTCATGCCCTGGACAAACCATGGGTGGGCTTGGGCAGTGAAATAAGCCATCCAGGTTGAGCCTTCGACGGCCCGCTCGATTTGCGACTGCTCATAGCCGGCGATCAGCAAGGACATGGTCATGCCGACCATGCCGACCCAGAGGAACGTCATCGCCCATTTCCACCGCCAGGCGCCAACCATACCGCTGCTCATCCATACATTACCGCGTGACTTCTGGGCGGCGATGTAGAAGAAGCTGATGACCGCGCAGGCGTAGGCGCCGAAGAAGGCCAGATGGCCGTGCGAGGCCGTCCACTGGGTGCCGTGGGTATACATGTTGATCTGCGGCAGGGTGTGCATGAAGCCCCAGACGCCGGCGCCGAAGAAGTTGCCCGCCGCTTGGGCGATGGTCCAGGCCAGGGCCGGATGGTTGCTGTTCTTTAGTTTGTGGACCCCGGAGTCATATACCGCGTGGACCACCATGGCGACCAGCGGCACCGGCTCCAGGGCGGAGAAGAAGCCGCCTATGGTCAGCCAATACTGCGGCGTGCCGATCCAGAAGTAGTGGTGACCCAGACCCAGGATGCCGGAACCGAACATCAGCGCGACCTCGATGTACAGCCAGGTCTCGACGATCTTGCGGGAAACGCCCAGGGTGGTCATCAACATATAGGCCATGATGCCGCCGACCAGTACTTCCCAGGTGGCCTCGACCCACAGGTGAATCACCCACCACCACCAGAACTGATCGATGGAGACGTTGGGGGTATAGAACATGCCAGCCAGATAGAGACCGAACAGGGCCAGCAGGTCTATGACCAGGACGCCGCCGATGCCGGTGTACTTGCCCTTGGCGAAGGTGGCTGCGACGTTGAAGAAGAATGACAGCACCGAGACCACGATGCCGATGTCCGCCCAGCGTGGCGCTTCCAGATATTCGCGGCCTTCGTTGATGAACCAGATGCTCTTCATCTCGGCGGGGCCGACCTGGACCAGCAGAAAGACCAGCACCACCGCGACCACGGCCAGGGTGAATATCCAGAAGATCAGGTTACCCAGCCAGAGCGCGACCACCGGGTGTTTGGCCTCATCCTCCAGTATCCAGTAGACGCCGCCCATGAAGCCAAACAGCAGCCAGACCACCATGGCGTTGAGGTGCAAGGTGCGGTTGACCGAGAAATCCAGAATGCCATAGAGGAAGTCCGGGTGCAGATACTGAATGCCGGCCAGCATCCCGAACAGCACCTGAGCGCCGAACAAGGCCAGGGAAACGGTGAAGTATTTGACGGCCAGTTTCTGGCCGCCATTCAAGTTTGCGGTATCGAACATACCAAGAGCTGCCATTTCATGCCTCCTTACTGTTGAACCGGGGCGCCGGTTGCAGGGGTCGCCGCAGCGGCATCGGGCACCGCTACGGGCGCCGCAATCGGGGCCGGGGCGTCGGACTGATCCATCGCCTTGAAGTTATTGGGGAAGCCCAAGGTGTTGATGGCGCTCATCCACTTTAAAAAGGCGACCGTCGCCCGGGCTTCGTCCTCGGTGATGCCCAGGTTGGGCATCCGTCGGCCGATGCCGTTGTGCAGCTTGTTGCTCGGATCCATCAGGAAATCGACCATGGTTTGCTCGCGGCTCTCCTTGGAGCCCCAATACGGGTCGAGCCAGGACTTGGTCAGGTCGGGTGCGAAATAGGCGCCGTTACCGAGCAGGGTGTGGCAGTCCATGCAGTTTTTGGACTGCACGTTCAGCTTGCCCTTGGAGACCATCGCCATCGCCTCGTCTTCGGTCAGTTTCTTGCCGAACAGCGGTTCCTCGGGACCAATCACCGGCAGGTAACGGTTTTGCGCCTCGTTGAACTGGTAATCGACCCGTTGGTTGATGACCGCGTAGTTCGGTACTTGTTTGCCGCCGGCCTTGATGTAGGACATCGAGTCGAAGGTCAGAAAAATCAGAATAATGAATGAAAGGCCCGTGATCCAGATGGCGCTTTTGCGCCAAAAGGACCCCGATGCCCACCAGGCTTCCTGTGACATGGTTGCTTCCTCCTTACAGTTACGGCTGTTGAAAAACGTTGGGACTTATGGGACTTGCTGAGGTCTCGCGTTCGGCGGCGTGAGTGCCGACACAGAGTTTCCAGATGGCATGTGGCGCGAGCAGATAACCGAGCAACATCAGGCCAACGATGCCGATCCAGAATGGGTGGTGCAACAGGTTGGCGACCTTCGCTAGGGTGAATACGGAGATCGTCAGACCCAGGTAAGCCAGGTAGGCGAACGGCAACAGACGGGGCGCGTGCTTGAGCCTGGAATAGGCGAACAACAACGCATACAGCGCACCGGTCATGATGACCATGGCGGCCGAAAGAAAGACCGTGAAGAAGTCGGCTAATTGGACGGGCTCAATCATGTGTCGCCACCCCTTTCCTTTTGCATGAAAAATTGCAGTGGGGCGATCTTGACTGCAGTCGCATCTAAATGCCTTTGATTAATGTCAAGGTATTAGTCAGTCATCTGACAAAAGTCAAGGCGGCGTAGCCATCACTAGGGAATATTGCTTTACCTCATCGGGAGTGAGGTTTTTTCCGGTGAACTTAACTAAGGAGACCCCTGAGATGAAGACGAAGCGTTTTGTAGCAAGAACGGCTCTACTGGCGGTACTGCCGCTGGCGGTGGCCACGGCCTGGGCTGTAGACAGTAAAACCAACACGCCGACCACCACCTACCTGCAGGGCGGCGGTTCCACCCTGGCCGGCGTGGAGATGTACCAGTCCACCGACCCCAATGCCCCGGCCATGACCAAGGCGGAATTCGATACCGGCCGGCAGATCTACTTCGACCGTTGCGCCGGCTGCCATGGCGTGCTGCGCAAGGGCGCCACCGGTAAGCCGCTGTTGCCGGCCGCCATGCAGAAGCTGGGCACCGATAACCTGAAGACCTTCATTTCCTACGGTACTCCGGGCGGAATGCCTGGTTTTGGCGCCGCCAACGAACTGTCCGAGAATGAAGTCGGGTTGATGGCGCGTTACATCCAGCAAACGCCGCCGACGCCGCCGG
>PFGT01000060.1:51095-81434 GCA_002782005.1 Hydrogenophilales bacterium CG12_big_fil_rev_8_21_14_0_65_61_21
ATGATGGCGAGCTGGAAGGTGATCGTGCCGGTGGACCAGCGCCCCAAGAAGAAGATGAACAACATCGACATCGACAACCTCTTCTCGGTCACCCTGCGCGATTCCGGGCAAGTAGCCCTGATCGACGGCGATAGCAAGAAAATCGTCACCGTTCTCAAGACCGGCTTCGCGGTGCACATCTCGCGTATCTCGAAATCCGGCCGCTACCTCTACACCACCGGGCGCGACGGCCTGATCAACCTGATCGACCTGTGGATGGAAACCCCGGCCACGGTGGCTTCCATTCGCACCGGTTCAGACGCCCGTTCCATCGAAACCTCCAAGTTCAAGGGCTTCGAGGACAAGCTGGCCATCGCCGGAACCTACTGGCCGCCCGCCTATGTGCTGATGGACGGCCCGACGCTGAAGCCGCTGAAGATCATGTCCACCCGTGGCTACACCTACGACGAGCAGGAATACCACGCCGAGCCGCGTGTCGCCTCCATCGTCGCCTCGCACATCAAGCCCGAGTTCGTGGTCAACGTGAAGGAAACCGGCAAGGTGCTGCTGGTGGACTACAGCGACATCAAGAACCTGAAGACCACCGAGATCGAGGCCGAGCGCTTCCTGCATGACGGTGGTTGGGATGCCTCCAAGCGCTACTTCATGGTTGCCGCCAACATGCGCAACACCGTATCGGTGGTGGATACTAAGGAAGGCAAGCTCGCCGCCAACGTCAAGGTCGGCATCAAGCCGCACCCCGGTCGTGGCACCAACTGGGTCGACGTGAAATACGGCCCGGTGTGGGCCACCGGCCACCTGGGCGATGAGCGTATCGCCGAGATCGGCACCGATCCCAAGCGCCATCCCAAGCAGGCCTGGACAGTGGTGCGCTGGCTGAAAAACCACGGTTCCGGCTCGCTGTTCCTGAAGACCAATCCGCACTCCAGCAACCTCTGGTCCGATGCACCCTTGAACCCGGATCTGGCTACCCGTCAGTCGGTCTCGGTGTTTGACCTGAAGCATCCCGACAAGCCGGCCCAGGTGATTAACATCGCCAAGCTCGCCGGCATCGACAACGCCCGCGTCGCCCATCCGGAGTACAACGCCAAGGGCGATGAAGTGTGGCTGTCGGTCTGGGGGCCTAAGGACAAGGAATCGGCCATCGTGGTCATGGATGACAAAACCCGCAAGGTCAAGGCGGTCATCAAGGACCCGCGCCTGGTCACGCCTACCGGCAAGTTCAACGTCCACAACACCCAGTACGACGTTTATTGATCTGACCCGATTCGAAGCGCGGCGGCCAGCCGTCGCGCTTCGGTCTTCATATGAAAACGCATCCCTGGCTCACGCCCTTGGTTTTCTGTTGCGCGCTTCCTGTGCAGGCTGACGGCCTGTCGGCGACCCGGCAGCAGGAGCTGACCCGTTTCGTGCGCCAGGAATGCGGTTTTTGTCATGGTTTGAAATTGACCGGCGGCCTGGGGTCGTCGCTCAGCGCCGAGGCCATGAAGGATAAGCCTGCCGAAACCCTGACTGCGGCGATCCTGCACGGCATACCCGGTACCGCCATGCCCGGTTGGGCGCCGCACCTCAACGAGGCTGACGTGGCCTGGATCGTACAGCAGCTTCAGAAAGGATTCCCTGAATGAAATGGCGCAATTATGCGGCAGCGGTCCTGGCCGCGATTTTTTGTTTCGGCTTTGCCGTGTCGGCACATGCTGACAACCTGCGCGGCACCGGCGACCTGGGCCTGGTGATCGAGCGGGCCAAGGGCGCGGTGCAACTGATCGACACCACGCACCATACCCTGTTGCAACAGGTCGAAGGCCTGGGCGATACCTCCCATGCCTCGGCTGTGTTTTCCCGCGATGGCCGCTACGCTTACGTATTTGGCCGCGATGGCGGCCTGACCAAGGTTGACCTGCTCACCGGCAAGATCGTCAAACGCATCGTTCAGTCGGGCAATGCCATCGGCGGCGCCATCTCCCAGGACGGCCGCTACATCGCCGCCGCCAATTACACGCCGGGCGGGCTGAAGATATTTGCTGCCGAGACCCTGGACCTGGTGGCCGATATTCCGACCTATTCGGATGCCAACCACGGCCTGTCGCGAGTCGTCGGCGTAGCCGATGCCCCCGGTCAGCGCTTCATATTCAGCCTGTTCGATGCTGGTGAGACCTGGATCGCCGACCTGTCGGAGGACCCGGCGCGGCCCAAGTTGAGCAAATTCACCGGCATTGGCAAACAGCCTTATGACGGCACCATTACCCCGGATGGCCATTGGTATCTGGCTGGTCTGTTCGGCGAGGACGGTATCGCCGTGCTCGACCTATGGCATCCGGAACGCGGCGTGCAACGGGCCTTGCCCGATTATGGCCGGGGTGAGGAAAAACTGCCGGTCTACAAGATGCCCCATCTGCGCACCTGGGCGGTCTCGGGCAACCTGGTTTTCTTGCCGGCTATAGGACGCCATGAAGTGATCGTGGCGGAGATGCCCACCTGGAAACAGGTCGGCGTCATTCCAGTCGCTGGGCAACCGGTGTTCATCATGGCGGCGCCGGATGGCCGCCGACTGTGGGTCAACTTCGCCTTCCCGGACTATGACACGGTGCAGGTGATCGACCTGGAAAGCCGTCAGGTCATGCACACCATGAAGCCCGGCAAGGCCGTGCTGCATATGGAATTCACGCCACGCGGCGAGCAGGTCTGGATATCCATCCGCGACGAGAACAAGGTGGAAATCTACGACACCGCCAGTTTCAAGAAGCTCGGCGAGCTGCCGGTCGATTCACCCAGCGGCATCTTCTTCACCGCCCGTGCCAACCGTGTGGGACTCTGATCATGTCGCCGGAACTGGAACTGCGTCTGCTCAACGATTGGCAACGGGGTTTGCCGTTGATCGAGCGGCCCTTCGCCGCGTTGGCTCAGCGCCTTGATTGCGACGAGGCGGAGGTTATTGCCGCGCTGAAGGACCTACAGATGCGCGGCGTTGTATCACGGGTCGGGGCGGTGTTCCGGCCTCATATCTTGGGCGCCAGCACCCTGGCCGCCGTAGCCTGCCCGGACGATCGCCTGGAGGCCGTAGCGGCGCTGATCGACAGCTACCCGGAGGTGAATCACAACTACCAGCGCGAGCATGTCTACAACCTGTGGTTCGTCCTCACCGCGCCGACCCGGCAGCGCATCGATGAGGTGCTGGACGAGATACGCAGGCAAAGCCGGCTGCCCTTACTCGACTTGCCAATGTTGACCGACTATCACATCGATCTGGGTTTCGACCTTTTTATTAATCTATCGCCGTCGGGCAGTAGCCGGCGAACGAGCGCGCCTGGCCATCGCGACCCGGCCGGCAATGCGCTCGATGCCGCCGTTCTGCGCGAACAAATGGATGCCGCCGATTATGCCCTGGCCGCCGCCCTGGAAGATGGCCTGCACTTGCTGCCTCGGCCCTACGCGGCACTGGCGGTCGCCTGCAACATGGGCGAGAGCGAGGCGATCGCCCGGATCGGGCGCTTGTCGGAGCTGGGCGTCATCCGCCGCTTCGGCGTGGTGGTGCGGCATCAGGAACTGGGCTACAACGCCAACGCCATGGTGGTCTGGGATGTACCCGATTCATTGGCGAACGCGGTCGGCCGGCTGCTCGGCGGCCAGCCCCAGGTGAGCCTCTGCTACCAGCGGCCGCGCCGACTGCCGGATTGGCCATACAACCTGTTCACCATGTTGCACGGCCGTGACCGTGCCGAGGTGCTGGCCACCCTGGCCGACCTGCGCACCCGGCTCGGACTGACAACGTTGAACTGCCAGCCGCTGTTTTCCTGTCGCCGCTTCAAACAGTGCGGCGCCCATTATTCCAGCCCGACGGCACAGGCGGCATGATGCCACTGGACGCCGTCGACCGCCGCATCATCAACGCTATGCAGGGCGGTTTCCCGCTGTGCGCCAGGCCGTTCCGGGAGGCGGCGGCGAATCTCGGTATCTCGGAAGGACGGCTCATCACCCGCTTGAAACGCCTGCTACACGACCGGACCTTGACCCGCTTTGGTCCCTTGTTTAATGCCGACCGGATGGGCGGGACTAATGTCCTGGCCGCCATGTCGGTGCCGGAGGCCGATTGGAACGACGTGGTCAACCTGGTCGACGCCCAACCGGAAGTCGCCCACAACTATCGCCGTGAACACGTCCTCAACATGTGGTTCGTGGCCGGGGCCGAAACCGCCGAGCAGGTGGAGGCCGCCTTTCTCAGGATCGAATCCGCCAGCGGTCTCGAGGTGCTGCGTTTTCCCAAAGAGCGGGAATATTTCGTCGAACTGAAGCTGGAAGTATGAGCGCGTCTCTGGACGTCATCGACCGGCAAATCATCCTGGCCACCCAGTCGGGGCTGCCTTTGGTGCCGGAGCCTTATCGGGCCGTGGCGGAACCGCTTGGCCTGAGCGCCGAGGAGGTGATACAAAGGCTCGCCCGAATGCAGGAAACCGGGGTCGTGCGCCGGATCGGCATCGTCCCGAACCACTATGCCCTGGGTTATCAAGCCAACGGTATGACGGTGTGGGATGTGGTCGATACGGAAGTCGATGCCCTGGGCGAACAGGTTGGCCGCCTGGCGTTTGTCTCGCACTGTTACCGCCGCCCGCGCCGTCTGCCTGCCTGGCCCTACAACCTGTTCGCTATGGTGCATGGCCGGGACCGGGATGAAGCGGCGGATTATGTGGCTGAGATAGCCGATCTGCTCGGTTTGGCCTGCCGGGGGCGGGACATCCTGTACAGCAGAGGCATCCTGAAAAAAACCGGGTTGCGTATTGGCCGCTTGGCGACCATTGGAGAACACCATGTTTGAATTCTTGTGGAAAAAAAAAGCGCCAGCCGTACAGCCGGTCGTGCAAAAACGGGCGATAAGACCGGTGCCACGGCCTAAGGTGGCGGTCGAGCAGGCGGTCGCCCCCGGTACCCAGTTGCACTATGACCCCAATCTGGTGCCCAACCTGGTGGCGGACCATCGGGCATTGCTCGGGATATTCGGTGAGATTGGTGCCGCCATGAACCGTAAGGATATGGCGCAGGTGAAGCAAAAACTGGGCGAGTTCGGGGATGGGTTACGCGGTCATCTGCTCAAGGAAAACATCCGCTTTTATGTCTACTTGCAGCACAACCTGGAAGGCGATGCCGAAAACGCCGCCATCATGCATGAGTTTCGCAGCGAGATGCAGCACATCGGCAAGGCAGTGGCGGATTTCCTGCACAAATACACCGCCGAGGAGGACGGCTGGATATGGGATGAAACGATGTGGCAGAGCTTTCAAGAGGAGGTGGGTGGCATTGGCAAGGTGCTGACCAAGCGTATCAAGACCGAGGAAAGCATCCTCTATGCGCTCTATCTGCCGCCTCATGAGTATCGCTAGCGTCATTGCGGCGCTACGTCAACATAGGGAATAGGCCATGTTTCGCGTCACCCAATTCATGCGGGAACTCGTTCATTCCACCCCGCTCGGGCCTAAACGCAAGCCGCCCGGCCCGGTGGTGATCTGGAACCTGGTGCGGCGCTGCAACCTGACCTGCAAGCACTGCTACTCGATCTCAGCGGACAAGGATTTCCCCGGCGAGCTGACGACCGAGGAGATATATAGGGTCATGGATGACCTCAAGGCTGCCCATGTGCCGGTACTCATCCTGTCCGGCGGCGAGCCTCTGCTGCGGCCCGACATCTTCGACATCGGCCGGCGGGCCAAGGCCATGGGTTTCTATGTTGGCCTGTCCAGCAACGGCACGCTGATCGACGACGACAATATCGCCGCCATTGCCGCAACCGGGTTTGATTATGTCGGCGTCAGCCTGGATGGCCTGGCCGCCACCCACGATCGCTTTCGGCGCAAGGCCGGCGCCTTCGCAGCCGCGTTGAACGGCGTGCGCCAGTGCCGCGACGCCGGCGCCAAGGTCGGCGTCCGGTTCACCCTGACCGCCGACAACGCCCACGACCTTCCACATTTGCTGGACCTGATCGATGACGAGCGCATCGACAAGTTCTACCTGTCCCACCTCAATTACGCCGGGCGCGGCAATAAGAACCGCCGCGACGACGCCCATTTCCGCACCACTCGCGCGGCGCTGGACAGCCTGTTCGAACGTTGCTGGCAACAGGTGCGGGCCGGCGCGCCGAAGGAATTCGTCACCGGCAACAACGATGCCGACGGCGTGTATCTGCTGGCCTGGGTGCGCCGGCGCTTTCCAGAACAGGCCGCCCACATCGAGCGTAAGCTGATCGAGTGGGGCGGCAATGCCTCGGGCGTCAACGTGGCCAACATTGACAATCTGGGCGTGGTCCACCCGGACACCATGTGGTGGAACTACCCCCTGGGTAACGTGCGCGAGCGGCCGTTCGCGGAAATCTGGAATGACGTTTCCGACCCGCTGATGGCCGGCCTGAAAACCTCACCGCGTCCGGTGACAGGGCGCTGCGCCACCTGCGCGCATCTCACCATCTGCAACGGCAACACCCGTGTGCGCGCCTGGCAAACCACCGGCGACTTCTGGGCGGAAGACCCGGGCTGTTATCTCAGCGATGGGGAAATCGGCCTTGCCGCGCCACAACCCACTCCCCAACTTCTGGAAGTTTGAATATGACCTCATTCGCTAGCAGCCTCCTGGCGGCATTGGCCTTGATTGCCGGTCTGGTCCACGCCGCTCCCGCTCCCGATCCCGAGAAACTTTATGAGACCCACTGCCTGGTCTGCCACGCCCCCAACCGTCTCGGCGGCATGGGGCCGGCCTTGTTGCCGGATGCCCTGGCTCGGCTGAAGCGGCCGGATGCTTACAAGGCCATCGCCGACGGCCTGCCGGCTACCCAGATGCCGGGCTTCGGCGGCCAGTTGCGGCCGGCGGAGATCCAGGCGCTGGCCGACTGGCTCTACACCCCGCCCAAGTTGCCGCCGAAATGGGATGCCGGCGACATCGAGGCCTCGCGCGTTGTCAACCGCGACAATCTCGACCTGCCGGCCCGGCCGGTGTTCAAGGCCGACCCCATGAACATCACCCTGGTGGTCGAGGGTGGCGACCACCACATCACCGTCCTGGACGGCGACAAGATGGCGCCCATCACCCGCTTTCCGACCCGCCATGCCCTGCACGGCGGGCCCAAGTTCACGGCGGACGGCCGCTTCGTCTACTGGGCCTCGCGCGACGGCTGGATCACCAAGTACGACCTGTGGAACCTCAAGGTGGTGGCCGAGGTACGCGCCGGGATCAATACCCGCAACGTGGCGGTATCTTCGGATGGCAGGACGGTAATGGCCGCCAATTATCTGCCGCATACCCTGGTCGCGCTGGGCGGCCGTGACCTGGCCTTGATCAAGGTCATTCCGGTAGTCGATGGCGGCGGCAAGAGCTCGCGCGTGTCGGCCGTCTACGATGCCCGGCCCCGGCACAGTTTCATCGCCGCGCTGAAGGATATTCCGGAGGTCTGGGAAATACCCTATGACGCCGACAAGGGCGCGACGCCCCTGGCGGTACGCCAGCTCAAGACGGCCGATTATCTGGACGACTTCTTTTTCGACCAGGATTACCAGTACCTGATGGGCGCGGCGCGGGGCGGCGGCAAGGGCCAGGTCATCCAGCTCGACAGCGGCCGCAAGGTGGCGGACCTGGCCTTGTCCGGTATGCCGCACCTGGGTTCCGGTATCACCTGGGACTGGACCGATGGCAATGGCCAGGTCCGCCGCGTGATGGCCTCGCCCAATCTCAAGGATCACCAGATCAGCGTTATCGACATGAAGACCTGGCAGGTCATCAAGGTCATCCCCACCCTGGGCCCAGGCTTCTTCTTGCGCAGCCACGAGAACAGCCCTTATGCCTGGGCCGATGTGTTCAGCGGTACCGACAAGGACGTCATGCAGGTGATCGACAAGCAGCGCCTGGAAGTGGTGGCCACGGTCCGACCCGAGCCGGGCAAGGTCGCCACCCATGTCGAGTTTGACCGCTATGGCAAATATGCCCTGGTCTCGATCTGGGAGATGGACGGCGCCGTGGTGGTGTATGACGCCCGGACGCTGAAAGAGATCAAGCGCCTGCCCATGAAGCGGCCGGTGGGCAAATACAACGTCTGGAACAAGACCCGGCTGTCCGAAGGCACCAGTCACTGACCCGGCGCTAATTCGGCCGTTGGCCGAATTAGCGCGGCCCGCCGTGGCCGCCGTGGTCCAGTATGAAATCGGCGATGGCGGCGATGTCGTCTAGCCCGAAACAGGGCAGGGCGTCGATGGTCTCGTCGCCGACGACCGCGAGTAGGTGAGGATCGTTCGGGTACAGCCAGGGTTGGCCGGTCTCGGCTCGATGCACCTCCAGCTTGGCCAGATTGGCGTGTCGGTAGCCCTCCACCAGCACCAGGTCGCAGTCCGCCAGCCGGGCCAGGTGTTGGTCCAGCGTCGGCTCCGGCGCGCCGCGCAGTTCCTGGGCCAACATCCAGCGGTAGGGTGAGGTGAGCAAGACCACGTGGGCGCCGGCCTGCCGGTGCCGCCATGTATCCTTGCCGGGCGGGTCCAGCATGACGTCGTGATGGCTTTGCTTGATGACCGACACCCGCAGGCCACGGGCAGTGAATTCCCCAAGCAGCTTTTCAATCAGCGTAGTCTTACCCGCGCCGCTGTAACCGGCGATGCCGAAGACCTTCATAGTGACGATGCCTTACGTGCTTCGCCCCAGTCAGCGGGCGTGTTGACGTTCATGAAGGCGGGCCTGTCCGCGTCATTAAGCAGCAGCACATGGCTGTCAGCGGCGAGGTGCAAGGCCCGCAGCGAATGGCCGTATAAACGATGGCCGGAACCATCCCGCGTCGGCAGCAGGGCGGGCAGCGGGTAGTCGGCGTAGTAAGCCGCTTGAGCCGAGTCCAGTAGCGCACGGATCAGTTTTGGCGTCAGCAGCGGCATGTCCACCGGCACAATCAGCGCCCAGGCGTCGGACGCCAGCGAGGCCAGTAGGTGGCTGATGGCGACGCCCGGACCCTGGCCCGGCTCCGAGTCAGGAACGGATGCGTAGCCAGGCCGCTCGCCGCAGACGACGACGGTACTCAGACCACTGTCTTGCAACAGGCCGATCATGTGATCGAGCAGGGTGCCATCGCCCCACGGCAGCAGTACCTTGTCGCGGCCCATGCGGCTGGATAGGCCGCCAGCCAGCACGACACCAATGGTTGATTCGTGGTTCATGGGTAGATTGTAAACGGTTAACGGTGAACTACGATCAGGACCTGTAGATTGTCTTGACGATAGTCAAAGCATCCTCCAGGCGATGTGGTTAGCCTAGTCACAACTTATGATCGAATGGTCTGTGGAGAAAGCAAAATGAACCTATCCGGAATACTGGTGGTGGCCGACCGAGATTGGCAAACGGCAGTCATCACCGCGCTCGAAGCCTTGCCGGGCGTGAGCGTTCATCAGGTCGACCGCTCGACTGGCCGTTTGATCGCGGTTCAGGAAGCCGATGATATCAATGCCGAAATCGAAGGGCTGCGGCGGATCAAGGCGGCGCCCCACGTCATCATGGCCGAGATGGTTTACCACTACCTAGCCGAGGACAACACCGAGTATCCGGCGTTGCCACCCGAACTCGCCGCACAGGATGGGTCCTGTGCGGTGCCTGCATATCTGATGGATTGACGGTTTTTTATAGGAGGTTGCAATGGGACTGACACGTCGGGACTTTTTGAAGAACAGTATCGCGGCCAGCGCCGCTCTTACCGTGGGTATGCCGGTGGCCAGAGAGGCTGAGGCGGCGGTCAAGGCCTCGGAGGCTGGCTGGCAATGGGACAAAGGGGTTTGTCGATTCTGCGGCACCGGCTGCGGCATCATGGTCGCCACCCAGGGCGGCCGGATCGTCGCCACCAAGGGCGATCCGGATGCCCCGGTCAATCGCGGCCTGAACTGCATCAAGGGCTACTTCAACGGCAAGATCAACTATGGCAAGGATCGTCTTACCCAGCCGCTGCTGCGCATGACCAACGGCAAGTTCGACAAGAAGGGCAAGTTCGTGCCGGTGACTTGGGAAAAGGCCATCGACATCATGGAAGAGAAGATGCGCTGGGCGCTAAAGGAAAAAGGCCCCACCGGCATCTCCATCTTTGGCTCCGGCCAGTACACCATCCATGAGGGCTACGCCGCCGCCAAGCTGATGAAGGCCGGTTTTCGTTCCAACAACATCGACCCCAACGCCCGCCACTGCATGGCCTCGGCCGTGGTGGCCTTCATGCAGACCTTCGGCATCGACGAGCCACAGGGCAACTACGACGATATCGAGCACACCGACACCGCCGTGCTGTGGGGCTCCAATATGGCTGAGATGCACCCGATACTGTGGTCGCGCATCACCAACCGCCGCCTGACCCACAAAGGCATGAAAGTGGTGAACCTGACCACCTTCGGTAATATGTCATCCGACATTGCCGACCTGGAAATCGTCTTCTCGCCCAGCGGCGACCTGGCGATCCAGAACTTCATCGCCCGCGAGATCGTCAAGCGCGACGCCATCGACCACGACTTCGTCAACAAGCACACCGTGTTCGCCACCGGCCCTTACGACATCGGCTATGGCTTCCGCCCGAAGAACGTCGAGAAATTCGCCTCCGGCGCCGAGATGGAGACCTACAAGAACGAGAAGGTGCATGTCATCGACAAATTCGAGGCCATTGCCCAGCGCAAGCAGGCGGGCGAGGCCGTCGAGCAGAAGAACGCCGCCACGCCGATGAAGGACTGGGCGATCAGCTTCGATGACTTCAAGGCCGCCGTCGAACCCTACACCCTGGAGTTCACCGCCGCCGTCGCCAAGGGCGATCCCGATGAGCCGATGGACAAGTTCAAGGCCAAGCTGCAACAACTGGCCGATTTCTATTGCGACAAGAACCGCAAGATCGTGTCCTACTGGACCATGGGCTTCAACCAGCACCAGCGCGGTTCCTGGGTCAACGAGCAGGCGTATATGAACCACCTGCTCACCGGCCGCCAGTGCCAGCCGGGCAACGGCGCTTTTTCGCTGACCGGCCAGCCTTCCGCCTGTGGCACGGCGCGCGAAGTGGGCGTGTTCGCCCATCGGCTGCCCGCCGATATGGTGGTGATGAACCCGAAACATCGGGCGCACACGGAAGAAATCTGGAAACTGCCGGCCGGGACGATCAACCCCAAGATGGGTAGCCACTTCGTCAAGATCATGCGCGACCTGGAAGACGGCTCCTGCCTGTTCAACCTGACTCAGGTCAACAACCCCTGGCAGAACAGCGCCAACACCAACCACTGGATCAAGGCTGCCCGCAACATGAACAACTTCATCGTGGTGGCCGATGCCTATCCCGGTGTCTCCGCCAAGGTGGCCGACCTGATCCTGCCTGCCGCCATGATCAACGAGAAGTGGGGTGCCTATGGCAACGCCGAGCGCCGCACCCAGGTCTGGCGCCAACAGATTTTGCCGCCCGGCCAGGCGCGCGGGGATACCTGGATGCTGCTGGAGTTGTCCAAACGCTTCAAATTGAAGGACGTTTGGGGTGCGCAAAAGATTCCCGGCCTGGAAGGCGGCCTGCCCGACGTGCTGCCCGCCGCCAAGGCGATGGGCTACTCGCCGGAGTCCACGCTGTATGACGTGCTGTTTGCCACACCGGAGAACAAGAAGGTCAAGTGGCCCGACCCCATTGCCCACGGTCACGGCAACCATATCGCCGATCTGCTCAAGGACGGCTGGTTCCCCGAGAAGGCGCTGTTCGAGGAATACCGCAAGTTCGGCAGCGGCCATGGCCATGATCTGGCGCCGTTCGATGTTTACCATGGCGACAAGGTGCGCGGCCTGAAATGGCCGGTGGTGCAGAAAGACGGCAAGTGGGTGGAAACCCCGTGGCGCAGCAACGAGCAGTACGATCCCTATGTGCAGAAGGGTATGGGCTTCGACTTCTATGGCAACAATGGCCAGAAGATGATGGCGGGCAACCTGGACAAGCCCTCCGGTCCCGACAAGAAGGTGGACATCTCTCACAAGGCGAAGATCTATTTCCGCCCCTATGCCTCACCGGTCGAGAAACCCGATGCCAACTACGACCTCTGGCTGTGTACCGGCCGGGTGCTGGAGCATTGGCACTCTGGCACCATGACCCGGCGGGTGCCGGAACTGCACCGTGCCTTCCCCAACGCGGTGTGCTGGATCAACACCAAGGATGCCGAGTCGCGCGGGCTTAAGCGCAATGATCTGGTCTGGGTGGAGTCGCGCCGCGGTAAGGTCCAGGTCCGTATTGAGACCGGCGGCCGCAACCGCGTGCCGCGCGGCCTGGTTTATGTGCCCTGGTTCGACGAAAGCGTGCTGATCAACAAGGTCACCCTGGATGCGACCTGTCCGCTCTCGAAAGAGACCGACTACAAGAAGTGCGCGGTGAAGGTTTACAAGGCCTGATTGAAGCGTCATTCCCGCGTAGGCGGGAATCCAGCCTGTTCAAGAACTGGGTTCCCACTTTCACGGGAACGACAAAAATTTGAGAATGAATCTCTGAATGTCCGACTCCTCCGTCACTCGCCGCGATTTCATGGTGAAGACCGCCCAGGGCGCTGCCCTGGCGGCCAGCGGCGGCCTGCTCTGGGCCTACCTGCTACGCCAGGAGGCCAAGGCGCAGCCCTATGCCTTGCGGCCGCCAGGCGCGCTGGCAGAGAGGGATTTCAACGCTACCTGTATCAAGTGCGGCCAGTGCGTCAATGCCTGTCCGCCCCATATTCTCAAGCTGGCCCCATCTGGCGGCGACCAGCCGATCGGTATGCCGTTTTTCCAGCCGCGCACCGGGGCTTGCATCATGTGCCCGGATATCCCGTGTGTGAAGGCCTGCCCGACTGGCGCACTGGCACCGGAACTAAAGGACATCAACAAGTCGCGCATGGGCCTGGCGGTGATCGACATCGAGAACTGCCTGTCCTGGAAGGGGCTGCGCTGCGAGATTTGCTATCGCGATTGCCCAATTCGGGGCAAGGCCATCGTTCTGGAAACCAATCCGCGTGGCCTGTCCTTGCACGCCATGTTCCGGCCCATCGTCAACTCGGACGCCTGCACCGGTTGCGGCATCTGTGAAAGGTCCTGCCCGACCGATCAGGCGGCGATCCGCATCCTGCCGCACAAACTGGTGCAGGGCAAAATCGGTGAGCATTACCGGCTTGGTTGGACCAATGAGGGCAAGATCACCCAGGACTTCAAGCCGGCCGAGGCGGTGCCCGCGCCCGTCGAGGCGCCCGGACAAAACGCGCCCGGCGTCGATTACCTGAATCAGGGTGGCCTATGAACACGCCGGCTGACCGCTCCCAGCAAAAGCTTGCAAACCGCCCACTGGCCGTGCGGCTGTGGGCGTGGCGCTACCTGTTCCTGCGCCGGGCCACGCAGTTCGGCATCCTGCTGCTGTTCTTCGGCACGGCGCACTGGGCCTGGCAATTCCCGGCCAAGACGCCGCTGCTATCCGGCAACCTGTCGGCCTCTGAATTCATCGGCCTGGTGCCCATGGCCGATCCGTTCGCGGTGCTGCAAATCTTTCTGACCGGCCATGTCCTGCAACAGAAGGTTCTGCTCGGCGCGGCCATCGTCATGGCCTTTTACCTGCTGGTCGGCGGCCGGGTGTTCTGCGCCTGGGCCTGCCCGGTCAACATGGTGACCGATCTGGCGGCCTGGCTGCGCGCCCGCCTGCCCATCCCGCCGCTGTTCCATATCAGCCGCAACCTCCGCTATTTTGTGTTGGCGGCGACCCTGGTCCTGTCGGCCATCACCGGCCTGGCCGCGTTCGAGTGGGTCAGCCCGATCGGCATGATGCAGCGCGAGATCATCTTCGGCCTCGGCGCGGGCGGCATGGCGTTGAGCAGCATCTTCCTGTTTGACCTGTTGATTCTGAAGAACGGCTGGTGCGGCCATCTCTGTCCGCTGGGTGGTTTCTGGTCGCTGGTCGGTCGCGGCGCGCAACTGAGGGTCCGATTCGATAAGGACAGTTGCAGCCATTGCGGCGAGTGCGCCAGGGTCTGCCCGGAACCGCAGGTATTGAATCTGAAGCATTTGGAAGTGGTTGGCTACGTAAGTTCAGGTGAATGCAGTAATTGCGGCCGCTGTACGCCGCTCTGCCCCGAGGGCAGTCTGGTATTCGATTTCAGGCCTCTGATCCGCCAGCACAACGCGCGGACGGAACGATTTTCAAAGTAGTCGGTGAAGGAGGACGTAATGAAGAAGCACATTCAAATCGGTGTGGCCATGGTGGCCATGGGCTTTGCTATGAGCGCCATGGCGGAGGGCGATCAAGCAATCCCCGAAGACTCGCTGGGACTGTCCAAGGTCAGTGTCGATGATTCCCCGGCGCCATCGGTCGTCAAGTACAAGGAACCGGATGTGGGCACGGTCAACAAACGATCGGTGCGCTCATATCCGACCGCGCCGCCGACGATTCCCCATACCATCGAAGGCATGTTGCCGATCACCCTGGATGTCAATATGTGCAAGGACTGCCACGTTCAGCCCAAGCAGATCGGCAAGAAGATTGCCAAGGGTATGCCCGTTCCGGCCCCGGCCAGCCATTATATCGACGTAAAGAAGGGCGAGTTAAACCTGGGGCGCTGGAGCTGTGTGCAATGCCATCAACCGCAGGCCGATGTCCCGCCGATCGTGGAAAGCACCTTCGGCCAACGGGCTAAGACCCATAAGGCAAAATAGCGCCTGCTCCGCCGCCTCGCTTGATGGATAATCCGCTCACCCCGCTGCCTTCTGGCGGCGGGGTGAGCAGGTGATTCAATAAAATTCGCCAAGGAATCCATCATGCGCGAGCAACTTAAAATCGGCCTGGTCTCGATTAGCGACCGAGCGAGTCAGGGCGTTTATGTAGACCAGGGCTTGCCCGGACTGATTGACTGGCTCAGCGCCGCCTTGACCACCCCTTGGATGCGGGAGACCCGGCTGATCCCGGACGAGCAGCCCGCTATCGAGGCCTGTCTGCGCGAGATGGTGGACCAAGCCGGTTGCCATCTGGTGCTGACCACCGGCGGCACCGGCCCGGCGCCGCGCGACGTGACGCCGGAGGCGACCCTGGCCGTCGCCGACAAGGTCATGCCCGGCTTCGGCGAACAGATGCGCAGCATTAGCCTGAAATACGTACCCACCGCCATTCTGTCGCGCCAGGTCGGGGTGATCCGCAGCCGGGCGCTGATCCTCAACCTGCCCGGCCAGCCCAAGGCGATCAAGGAAACCCTGGACGGCATCTTCCCTGCCGTGCCCTATTGCCTGGACCTGATCGGCGCACCTTACATCGAGACCGACCCGGCCGTGGTTAAGACCTTCCGGCCCAAGTCGGCCATCAGACCGGTGCAATTATGAAAGGCAGCGCGATGCGGATATTCTATTTTGGCAGGCTACGCCAGGTGTTCGGCCTGGGCGAGGAAACCCTTGTGCCGCCGGCCGATGCGACCGTCGCCGGTCTGCTTGCCCAGTTGCGCCAGCGCGGCGGCGTCTGGGCCGAGGAACTGGCCGATGGCCGGGCATTTCGGGTCGCAGTCGATCAAGCGGTAGTGCCGCCAGATGCGCCCTTGCAGGCTGGTTCCGAGGTCGCCATCTTCCCGCCAGTGACCGGAGGCTGAACATGGATACCAACATCAGCGTCGCCGTGCAGACCACCGATTTCGATATTGCCCAGGAATATGCCCGCCTGGCTGGCGATGCCGCCATTGGCGCTATCGTTCAGTTTGTCGGCCGGGTGCGCGAGCAAAGCGAAGCCGGCGCGGTCAGCCAGATGACCTTGGAACACTATCCCGGCATGACTGAGAAGGTGCTGCGCGACATCGGCGAGCGGGCGCTGGCCCGTTGGCATCTGCACCGCGTGCGCATCGTGCATCGGGTTGGGCCATTGCAACCGGCCGATCAGATCGTCCTGGTCCAGGTCGCTGCCGGCCACCGTTTCGATGCCTTCGAGGCGGCCCAGGCGATCATGGATTTTCTCAAGACCGAGGCGCCGTTCTGGAAGCAGGAGGCCACGCCCGAGGGCGCGCGCTGGGTTGATGCCCGAGAACACGACGAGCGCGCCGTGCAACGCTGGAGCGAGATGAACGATGAGCCGTGAACTGACCCATTTCAACGCTGCCGGCGAGGCCATCATGGTCGATGTCCACGCCAAGGCCGAGACCCGCCGCATCGCCCGCGCCGGCGGTCATATCCGCATGAAGCCGGAGACCTTCGCGCTGATCCGCGACGGCCGGGCTGGCAAGGGCGATGTCATCGGCATTGCCCGCGTCGCCGCCATCCAGGCCACCAAGCGCACCGCCGAGTTGATCCCACTCTGCCACCCGCTGGCGCTGACCCGTGCGGGCGCCGAATTCAGCCTGGATGCCAACCTGCCTGGCGTGCACTGCGAGGTGACGGTCGAAACCGTTGGCCGGACCGGGGTCGAGATGGAGGCCCTGACCGGCGTTTCGGTCGGTCTGCTGACGGTCTACGACATGTGCAAGGCGGTCGACCGTGGCATGACGATCGAGAACGTCCAGGTGCTGGAAAAAGAGGGCGGCAAGTCGGGACACTGGCAACGCGAGTGAGCATCCGGGGCTGAAAATAGCAGAGTAAGGTTACCGCATGTCTCATTGGTATGGTTTCAGACAATTTATCGGCCTCGAATCGACCCCGGTCAGCCATCGGGAACGGCTGGTTTCCCTGATTGGCGGCATCATCTGCGTACTGGCCTTGTTCGCCGTCAGCGGCTATTACGTTCACAGCGCTGCGCTGGTTCCGATCGTGGCTTCAATGGGCGCCAGCGCGGTCCTGTTGTTTGCGGTGCCGCATGGGGCACTGTCTCAACCTTGGCCGCTACTGGGCGGACACATCGTCTCAGCGATCGTCGGAGTGACCTGCGCCATGTGGGTACCCAACCTTATCGCGGCTGCCGCGCTGGCGGTTGGTCTTGCCATCGGCGCCATGCATTATCTGCGTTGCCTCCACCCGCCAGGTGGCGCAACGGCGCTGACAGCCGTCATTGGTGGTCCGGCGGTCAGCGAGTTGGGCTACCAGTATGTGTTGACGCCAATCGCCGTCAATGCGGCCGTCATGTTCATGGTGGCGATGCTGTTCAATTTCATCTTTCCCTGGCGGCGCTATCCGGCCTATCTGCATCGGCTCCGCCGCCCTCGGCATGAGCTTGGTCTGGCCCCGATCAACCATGAGGATTTCGTTTACGCGCTGAGCCAGATGGATACCTTCGTCGACGTGACCGAGGAAGACCTGCTGCGCATCTATGAACTTGCCACCCGGCGCAAGACGCCGCCATGACCGTTCAGCCTGGCTTGCCGTCCGCCCTCGGGCGCCAGTAAAAAGGCGCGTATTTAGCCGCCCAGACAGCGAAGGCGGCGAGCCAGATCAACCCGGCCAGGCTGGCCAGGCGATAGTCAATCCAGTCCGGGAACAGGTCCGGCAACATCCGCACGGCCGCCGCCAACTGCATGGTCAGGAACAGCCGCCAGGTTAGCGCATCGCATTCCAGCTTGCGCCCCGAGTGACCCAGACTGACCCGTGCGGCCATGCCGATCAGCATGGCGCCGAAGAAGCCGATCGTTAGCGTGTGCAGCGGCGCGAGGCCCAGATTGCCGGCGCCAGTTAGCCGCATCAGACTGTCGATCCCGAACAGGGCGAAGGCCAGCCCGGCCCAGACGAAGGCGATGTGTAGCATGCCCAGCAGGCGGACCGTCAGACCGCTGCGCAGGCCCCAACGGGCGGTGAACCAAAAGGCGATGCCGGCCAGCGGCAGATCGGCCAGCCAGGTCCACTGCGGGGCATCCAGCAAGGTCAGCAGCGCGTGGCCGAGGCAGGCTGCCAGCATGGCCCACAGTGCCGGGTACGGTTGGATGAGGACGTAGTTTGTGACCACCCGGCTGGTGAAATAAGGAATCATGCGGTGACAGACGGCCAGAAACAGGGGCGTTAGAAACCACCACAGGCCCAATACCTCGCCCAGCCTGAGAAAGATGCCTTGCCCGGTCATGCGCCAGACCAGAAAGGCGGCGACGCCGAGCAGCCCGGACAAGGCGGCGGCCCAGACCGCCCAGGGCTGCCGGTGATCGCCCGGCGCAGCGCTACGCAGCACCCGGAGCAGGGCCATGAGCCCGAATGCCCAGCCGGCCAGATAGAGGCCGAGCGCCAGCCAGTCGAGGCCGGGCAGCAGCAAAGCAGGGTAGAACAGCAGGCCGCCGCTGGCGAGCAGCAGGGCGGTCGGCAGGTATTCCAGCCGGCGGATGGCCGCACCGTTCACCCAGTTGGGCAAGGCGGTGAATAGAAAGCCGAACACGAAGGCTGGAAACAGGCCGTACAACATGGTCCATGCATGGGCCGCCGGGGCCGGCCAAGCGATTTCCGCCAGGCCGGGCATCTCCAGCAGAGCAAGCCAGGACAGCATGGCGACCAATGCTTGCAGGCTGCCAAGCAGAAAAAACAGGCGGTGGGGCGCAGCGGTCAGGTGTTTCCAGGTCGTCATGGCAAAGGCGGAAAGTAGATGGTCAGCTATGCTACCCGACTGTCATGACCGAACATTGATTAGAGTCAATGCCACTGCGCTCAAGGTACGGCACAATAGCGCCCAGTTATTTTCATAACCCTTTGAGGAACTCATCATGGCCGGACAACACATACACCTGCATCTTTCGCCCGACAGCATCTATCCGTTCGATGCCCGCGGCATCGCCAAGCGCTTTCGTCATGCCGCCATCTTCGGCGCGCTGGACGCGCTGAATCCGGGCGAGCGGATGCGTTTCGTCAACGATCACAATCCCATCCCTCTGTTGCAGCAGATGCAGGCCCGCTATGGCGCGGCGGTTGACATCCAGTATCTGGAGAATGGTCCGGACGCGGTGGTCATCGATTTCATCAGGCAGTGAGACGGCCATGGCGATCCTGTCCCGCTATATGACCGACGATCATGAGGCTTGCGACCGTCTGTTCGCCGAGGCCGAGAACGCCGCCGCAGCGGCCGACTGGGCCACGGCGGCAAAGCAGTTTGACGCCTTCCGGGCCGCTACGCTGCGGCATTTTTTATGCGAGGAGGATGTCCTGTTTCCGGCCTTCGAGGAGCGAACCGGGATGACCGCCGGGCCGACCATGGTGATGCGCGACGAGCACACACAGGTCCGGTCGGTACTGGATGCCATGGCCAATGCGGTTGCCAGCCACGATATGGAATCCTATCTCGGTTATTCCGAGACCCTGCTCATGCTGTTGCGCCAGCACAATCTCAAGGAAGAGCAGATGCTGTATCCGATGATCGACCGGGCCATGCCGGATGCGGCGGACGCGCTAGTGGCGCGGATGCGGGAATTAACCGCCTGAGTGCGCTGGCGATGGACCGCGAAATACTGGTCGATGCCCGCTGGCTGGAGCCGCCTGAGCCGATGGAACGCATCCAGGCGGCGCTCGTCTCGCTGCGCCCCGGTCAACAGATACGTTTCTTGATCCACCGCGAGCCGCAGCCGCTTTATATACTGCTTCGGGATAGCGGTTATGCCTACCAGACGCGGCCGCTGGCCGATGGTTGCTATGAGTTGCTGATTGAGGCCAAGGCCGAACGAGACTGATGGCGGGCTTATCCTATCAGCAAGGGCCGCCCCTCGCGCTACCCCTGCGCTTCTTCCTCGCCGCGCCGCTGTTTCTGATGTTGGCTGGGGTCAGCGCGCTGGCGATAGGTCAGGATGGACTGGTCAGTCGCTGGAGCCCCGCCGTTCTCGCTATCGTCCATCTATTGACGCTGGGCTACCTCGGCACGGTCATGATGGGGGCGTTAACCCAGATGCTGCCGGTTGTATTGGGCGCTCGCATCCCGGCCGTTCGCGCCGTGGCCGGGGCGACGCTGAGCGGGTTAGTGGTCGGTGTCGCCTTGCTGGCCGCCGGCCTGGCCTTCGGCAAGCCGGCCCTGCTGGTCGCCGCCATGGTCGCGCTGGCCTTGGCCCTGGTGACCTTTCTGACGGCCATGGCGATTGCCCTGCTACGGGCCGGCGTAGTTGTCTCCGACACGGTTTGGCCGTTGCGCCAGGCCTGGTTGGCACTGCTATCGACTACGGTCCTCGGACTGGCCCTGGCGGGCGGTTTCGCTGGCCTGTTTCCGGACCTGGACCTGACGACGCTCACCGCCTTGCATGTGGCCTGGGGCCTGGCTGGCTGGATATTGATATTGGTGATCGGCGTGGCCTATCAAGTGGTGCCCATGCTTCAGCTCACGCCGCCTTATCCGAACCAGGTTAGCCGCTGGTTGACCTGGCTGGTTTTAATCGGGCTGATCGGTTACAGCGCGGCGCTGTTCTGGCTCGATGGTGCGGGCATCGTCTCAGTCGTTGGCCGTTTTGCCCTGGCTGCCGGGGCCGGGATATTTGCCATTGTGACCCTGGTACTTCAGCACCGGCGTCGGCGCAAGCTGGGCGATGCCACGTTGACTTTTTGGCGGTTGGCCATGGCCAGCCTACTGGGGTGCGCGGCGGCCGGCCCGCTGGTCGCTGGCGAGCCGGCCCAGATGGCGGTTGGCGGCCTGTTCCTGCTGGGCTTCGCCGCGTCGGCGGTCAACGGTATGCTGTACAAGATCGTGCCGTTCCTGGCCTGGTTTCATCTCCAGGCCCAGACCCAGGCCCGTGCGGGCACCATTCCGAGCATGAAGGCATTCGTCCCGGAGGATAGCGCCCGCCGGCATTTATGGCTGCACGCCTCGGCCGTGTGCTTGTTGGTCCCAGCGCCGTTTCTGCCTTGGCCGGTCGCCAGCGTCGGCTGGTTACTGCTCGTTTTGTCCGGTGACCGGCTGTGGCGCAATCTGCTGGCCGCGCGCCGGCTGTACCTGGCCTACGGCGGCTGTTTGTGACAGGCTCCTAGTTATTGGCGATGAGGTACAAGATGCCGAAATGGAAGACGATGAACAGCAGCACGATCACCGCCACCGCCTTGTTCTCGCTACGTTCGAAGATTTTTTGCAGGTTCATTGATGGACTCCGTAAAGTTGAGTTTTGCTTCAGGATGCCCGCCATACTAACGCTGGCTGTAAATTCGGCCTTGACCACGGTCAATAGCGGCCCGATACGGCCTATTCAACCCCTCATCTAAAACTGAACGCCCATGCTGATTCCTTTACTCGCCGCCGTACTGGCGCTCATGGTTGCCGCCATCGCCCTGCCCAAGGCGGTGACCATGGCGCCGCTGTTCTGGACCCATCTGGCGGTCGCGGTTGGCATCATGACCCTCATCACCGCCGCCATGCAGCACTTCGTCCCGGTGCTGACCCGCAGCCGGGGTGCCAGCCGCTGGCTGGCGCGTCTGCCTGGCCTGATGCTGGCGGCGGGCCTGCTGGCGTGCGCGGTGTTCGCCGGCTGGCTGGACTATGATTTCGTTACCGTTGCGGCCGGCCTGGGGCTGATCGGGGCCGTCATCATGTTGCTCTGGATGCGCGCCAAGGGCCGGGCCTCGCTGGGCCGGCCGCACCCCGGCCTGGACTGGTATCTGGCGGCCATGGTCTGTCTGGCCCTGGGGTTGGCTGCCGCCGCGTCGATCCCCTGGCTGCCGGAGTGGCATGGCCCGCTGCGTGCCTTTCACAGCCACATCAACCTATATGGTTTCATCGGCCTGACCGCCATCGGCACCTTGCAGGTGCTGATGCCTACCGTGGCCGGTCAGGCCGATCCGGAGGCCGCCGCACGGTTGCGGCTGGACCTGAAATGGGCGCTGGCCGGTTCCGTGTTGCTGGCCCTGGGCGAGGCCGGCGTACCGTTCGCGGTCTGGCCTGGCCTGGCGGCCTGGGCTTGGCCCTTGCTAAAGATGGCCCTGGCTTGGTGGCGACTACATCGTGCCAGGTTGTTTGCGCTGCATGGCAGCGAGCCGGTGTTGTTTGCGGCCTTGCTCGGTTTCGCGCTGGCGCTGGCCGGGACGCAGCTCGATCTCGAATATCCGTTGACCGTGTTTCTGCCTGGCTTCCTGTTTCCGTTGGTCGCCGGCGCCGCCGGCCAGTTGGCGCCGGTCTGGGCTAGACCAGGCGTGGCCACGCCCTGGCACGATCAATCGCGGCGCTTTTTGGGACGTTATGCCGGCATTCGCGCCATCCTGTTCCTGGCCTCGGCGCTATTGCCTGTGCTGGGCTACAAGTGCTCCGGGATGCCTGGTCTGACCGCCCTGTTCTGGTTCTTGATCCTGTTCGCAGTCTGGCTCTGGCGAGATTGAGCGAATGGCATATGCTGAGAGAGTGTGACTAATCAGGAGTCGGCATGAGCCATAAATTTGAACATCTGTTGCATGCCCTGTTTCAGGATCCCATCAGCGGCAATATCCACTGGCGGGAGGTGGAGTCACTGCTGGAACATCTTGGGGCGGAGGTCGAGTCGTCGTCGGGCGCGCGCATCCATGTGCGGCTGAACGGGGTCGAAGGCGTATTGCACCGGCCGCATCACAGCGGGGTGTGCGGGCGCGAGGAGATTAAGCACATCCGCGAATACCTGGCCTCGGCGCGGGTGACGCCGTCCTTGTTCGAAGAGACAAAACACCCCGGCGGTTAACGGCCGCTGCCCGGCGGCGGGGTAAAATACCGCATGGGCTGCATACGACTCCTTCCCGACCTGCTTATTTCCCAGATCGCCGCCGGCGAGGTGGTCGAACGCCCCGCCTCGGCCCTCAAGGAACTGCTGGAAAACAGCCTGGACGCGGGCAGCCGCGAGATTCGGGTCGACCTGGAGGAGGGCGGCATCAAGCTGATTCGGGTGGCCGACGACGGCATCGGCATCGATGCCGGTGACTTGGCCAACGCCCTGGCTCGTCATGCCACCAGCAAGATCACCAGCCTGGCGGAGCTGGAATCGGTCGCCAGCCTGGGCTTTCGGGGCGAGGCGCTGGCCAGCATCGCGGCGATCGCCCGGGTGGCCCTGACCAGCCGGGCCGGCGCGGCCGGACATGCCTGGCGGATCGGCGCCCAGGATGGCACGTTGACCGCCACCGAGCCGGCGGCCTTGAGCATCGGCACGGTGGTCGAGGTGCGCGACCTGTTCTTCAACACCCCGGTTCGGCGTAAGTTCCTGCGTACCCAGGCGACCGAATACGGCCACTGCGAGGAGGCCATGCGCCGCGCCGCTTTGGCTCGGCCCGAGGTGACCTTCGAGTTGCGTCATAACGGCCGCGTCGCCTGGCGCTGCCCGGCCCAGGATGTCGTCGCCCGTGTGACGGCACTGTTGGGCGATGATTTTGCGGCCGCCGCCCGCCGCGTCGACCAATCGGCCGGTGAGTTGCGCTTGCATGGCTTGGCGGGGCTACCCGCCTACAGCCGATCGGGGCGCGATGCCCAGTACCTGTTCGTCAACGGCCGCTACGTGCGCGACAAGCTGCTTGGCCATGCGCTGCGCGAGGCTTACCGCGATATCCTGCACCACGACCGTCATCCGGCCTATGCGCTGTATCTTGAACTGCCGCCCGAACAGGTCGATGTCAATGTCCACCCAGCCAAGACCGAGGTCCGCTTTCGTCAGTCTCAATCCGTGCACCAGTTTGTTTTTCATGTCCTTGAACGGGCGCTGGGACGGGCATCCACCCTTCCACAGCCAGGCCAGGCTGAGGGCGTTGCGGCGCTGTTGTCAAATACCACCTATAGCCCGGCCAGCCATCCAGGCGCTGGCGCCGCATGGTCGCAGCAAACCGCGCCGCAGCGAGCCTCCGAGCCACGGGCCTATTACGGCATGGTGGTCGATGCCTTGGCGGACTCGCCGCCACAAGCCGAGCCCATGCCACCCCTTGGCTATGCCCTCGGCCAGGTCGCTGGCGTCTATGTCCTGGCAGAGAACACAAATGGTCTGGTGGTGGTGGATATGCATGCCGCCCACGAGCGCATCCTGTATGAGGGCTTGAAGACGGCGCTGGACGAGCAGCGCCTGGCCGCTCAGCCGCTGCTGATCCCGTTGGTGTTTCAGGCCACGGCGCTGGAGATGGCGACCGCCACGGAAAATCACGCCGCGCTGGCGGCCGTGGGCTTCGAGATCACCGTCGCCTCGCCCACCCATCTGGCGGTGCGGGCGGCGCCGGCACTACTGGCCAAGGCGGATGCCGAGCAACTGGCGCGCGAGGTGTTGAAGGACATCCGCGAATTCGGCGCCAGCGAGGCCCTGGCCGGGCGGCGCAACGAGATGCTGGCGACACTGGCCTGCCACGGCGCGGTGCGGGCCAATCGTCGTCTGAGCCTGCCGGAAATGAACGCCCTGCTGCGCGATATGGAACGGACCGAGCGGGCCGATCAATGCAATCATGGCCGGCCGACCTGGTTTCAACTGACCATGGCCGATCTGGACCGACTATTCATGCGAGGAAAATAATAGATGAGCAAACCGAAACCCTTCCCTATTCCGGTGCGCCCGGCGCCGGAAGCCGCCGAGACCGAGCAGGACATCGCCGCGTCGGCTTGCGCCGGCAGCGAACCCTATGCACTGATGGTGTTGGGCGACTCCATGGCCCCCGAGTTCATCGAGGGCGAGATCATCGTGGTCGAGCCGGATGGCATCGCCAAGGATGGCGCTTATGTAGTGGCCTGGGCCAACGAGGAATACATCTTCCGGCAACTGGTGCTGCACCCTGAAGGCTGGATGCTCAAGCCGCTCAACCCGCTCTATCCCAACATCCCGGTCGATGACGTCAAGGAGACGGTGAAGGGCGTGGTGGTGCTGAAGAAAAAGCCGGGACGGCGCAAGGAAGCGAAGCGTTACGACTGAGACGATGCCGACACCGGAGCGACTGCCGCACGCGATCTGCCTGATGGGCCCCACCGCTTGCGGCAAGACCGACCTGGCGGTGGCCCTGGCGGCGCGCTTTCCGCTGGAGGTCATCAGCGTCGATTCGGCCCTGGTCTACCAGGGCATGGACATCGGCACGGCCAAGCCGGACGCGGCCACTTTGGCCGCCTGTCCGCACCACCTGATCGACATTGTGACCCCTACCGACGCCTACTCCGCCGGCCGTTTCCGGGCCGATGCCCTGGCGCTCATGGCGGACATAGTCGGGCGCGGCCGGGTGCCGCTGTTGGTGGGCGGCACCATGCTTTATTTCAAGGCATTGAAGGATGGCCTGGACACCTTGCCCAAGGCCGATCCGGTAATCCGCGCGGAACTGCTGGTGCGGGCGGCCGCAGAGGGCTGGCCGGCGCTGCATGCCGAACTGGCCCGGCTGGACCCGGCCTCGGCGGCGCGAATTCAGCCCAATGATAGTCAGCGCATTCAGCGCGCGCTGGAGGTGTACCGGCTGACCGGACGACCGCTGTCTGAACTATGGTCTGCGGCGGCAAACGTACCGCTGCCCTGCCGCCTGATCGAGATCGCCCTGTTGCCATCCGATCGGGCGGTGCTGCATAGGCGCATCGAGGCGCGTTTCCGGGACATGCTGGCGGCGGGCCTTGTGGATGAACTGCGGGGTTTGCGCGAACGCTATGTGCTGACCCCGGATATGGCCGCCATGCGCAGTGTCGGCTATCGCCAAGCCTGGCAATTTCTGAACGGCGAGATTGATGCGCCCAGGTTATATGAGATTGGCGCGGCGGCGACCCGGCAGTTGGCCAAGCGCCAGATCACCTGGTTGCGTAGTTGGCGAGGGGCCAAGGTATTCGATTGTCTGCAAGCCGACCTGACGGATCGGGTAGCTGCCTGGCTAAGCGGGCAATTGGCGGGTTAAAGGACACCCCGTAGCGAGGTCAATTCTTTCTTGGCCTGTTCCAAAATCTCTGCCTGGGCCTCGGCGGTCAGCAGGTCTTCTGAGATTGAGCGCGGGTTGCGGGCGCGCAACGCCGCCGGCACCCAGTCCGTGATCTGCTGGCCCAGACAGTCAGCGCAGGATAGTAGCGAAGTCCAAGTGGCGAGGCTGGTGACAGTTGTGGCTGCCTCGTGGTCCTGCACTGCGGTGAGGATGTCATCGGTCTGGTTCATGGCCGATAGCAAGGCATGACCGATGCCGTCGTGCCACTGGAACACCAGTTCCACGAGTTGTTCGCGATCGGCCGACAATTGGTCGTCCTGGGCGCATTTAAAGATGAGATAGAAGGCGCCGATATCGTGGACGATGCCCATGAAGAAGGCCTTTTCTACGTTCATCCGGGCTTGTTGGGCCAATATGCGCGCGACCGCCGCCACCGCCAGCGAGTGCTGCCAAATTCGGTCGGATAGTTCCTGGAACGGCATCATGTGCCGGGAGCGGATGATCTGTTCGACTGCCAGGCTATACGACGCCGTGCATACCGCGTCCAGCCCGACCCGCATGATCGCCGAATGCAGGTCGATGACCTCCGGCCCCACGCTGCGCAACGCCGCCGAGTTGGCGTAGGCGATGAGCTTGCTGCTCATTAATGGTTCGGTGCGAATGAGGTCGGTCAATCGGTCGATCGAGACATCCGGATCCCTGAGCAGGGTCTGCACCCGTATCGTCAGTTCGAATGAGGTGGGAAACACCACATCTGGCTTCGATAGCTCGAACGCGATCTGCTCAACCATTCGAGCAGCGACTTCATTGGCCATGACGGTACTTTCTCAGTGAATCGGGGTCGGGACCGCGCTGGTTTGCCGCAGAATATCCCGCAGCAGAAGAATATCGCGAACCAGCGGCAACGAGAAGCCTTGACGTTGGCCGCCGCGATTGTCGGAGAGCAGCTTATCCAGATAAGTAAGGGCCGCCGGTGTGTCCCAGGTCGAGGTTAGCCGGTCCATGATATGGGGCAAGGATTCGAGCGTCAGCGAGGAATCCTCCATAGGCAGGCCATTGGTACGCTCATAATCCGGCCACTCGGCGACTGTTACATTGAAGTGTCGATGCAGGTCCATGGCCAAGGCATCGAATTCATTGCGTAGCTTGGATTGGAAATAGAGGTCGAGCAACTTGAGCCAGGGGGTGATGGCCTGATCGGGATTTTTGCGTATATATTGGCTCAAGGTGTCGATGGCCTGGCTGCTCCGGCCGAAGGCCAGCATGACCTCGGCCAGTTCCAGTACCTGGTCAGTCGAATCGAACTGTTCCACCGTGAAATCGCTCATGGGCATTGCCATGGCCGGTAATTCGAGATCGTCCGCCAGGCTGTCGATCATGGCGGTCTTCGCTCCCTTGGTCGTCGGTTTGAAGGTTTCGGACAGCAGCGTCTTGGCTGCGGGCGGCTCGGCAAAGGCATGGTCAACCGGCGGCAGATTGTGCGATAGCAACGGGTGGCGTTGCGGGTTTTCCGGGTCGACCGGCAACAGCGTATCAATGCCCGGCGCGGTCTTGTCCAGGAATCGGCTGGCCGGTGTGCGGCGTTTCAGCCACAGCGCGACCAGCGCTACCAGCACCAGCGTCAGCAGGATCAGAGGGTAAGAAGACGATAGCCAACGCCCCCAGGCCCCGGTTAGGCGGTTCGCCTCCGGCGCGGGCAAGCGGTAGGCGATGCCAGGTATCGCCGCCTTGGCCTGGTTATTGCCGGCGGTTGCTTGCGACTGAGCAGTTACCCCGTTGGCCTGACCGCCGGGTTGAGTTGACGGATTGGCTGGCAACGCGGGAATCGACCCTTGCGTAGTCGGTTGCAGAACGAGTTTGTCGCCCTGGCCAACCTGAGCCGACTGACTGCGCGGTTCGGCCCCAGACAGCGGTTTGGCTGGTGTCGCCGGCCCCGGTTTCGCATCTATTTTATTTTGTAATTGCTGTCTTCGTTTGGCAACCTGTTCAGTGAACCGGGCCAGTGAGTTAAAGCCATAATCCAGACGCAGGGACAAATGTCCTGGCTGGTTCGGCATTTGTTGCCGGCGATGCTCGACTGGCGCGGCACGCTGCCAACTGCGCGGTGGCGTTGCTGGAACGGTATCTTTGGACGCAGCGCGGCAGACCTCGGGCGTACCGATGCCGTCGGATTTGCGGCTGCCGCCGGCGCGCTGGCCGGTAGCGTCGCCAGTAGCGGCGGCGCGACGGCTTCAAGCACGATATTTTTGGGCGAAAGCAGGATCACGAAATCTTTCTGGATGGTCGGTCCGCAGCCCTCGGTACGCAAGGTCAGGTCAAGTATCGGGTCACTGACCGGCGTGCGTGTGCGGATGTCGACGTAGCGTTTCCCGCCGCTAGCGACCAGCTCCAGACGGGCCTCGGCGAGCGGCCCACGGCGGCTATCCGGGCCGACCAGGCGAAAGCAATCATCGCGCAACGAGGCCTCGTCGTCGGTGACGATTGCAATGCGCGCGTGCAAGGGGTCACCCATATTGCCGATGACCTCCAGGTCGCCGATGCGCATGGCAAAAACGGGTGTGCCCAGGTTGAATAGCAACGCGGCTATCGGTAGATAAAAACGGGGGCGGTGCGCCATGTTTTATTAGTGCTTATATAGTTCGGCGGAATCTTAGCCCAACGGGCTGTTTTGTCCAGGTATTCATGTGCTACCAGGGCAAAGCGGCTTAAGGTTCGCGCATGATAACCCGCGCGCGCAACCGGCCTTGGGCCAGGGTGACCGCGATTGCCTCGTCCACGATCGCCTGACGGCTGTCCATCAATAGGTCGCCGGCCTGATTCCGGACGATGCTATAGCCCCGCGCCAGGACCGCCTGCGGGTTCAGGTGGGCAAGCTGGGCCGCCAGTGAATCGAGCCGGTCGGCCCGGCGCCGAAGTCCGACTCGATATAGATAATCCAGACGGCGGCGTAACTCGCCCAGGCGTTCGAGACCCCGGCCAAAACTGGGCCTACGGGCGGCCAGTCGTTCGTTCAAACGCTCGCTATGCAAATGGCAATACACCAGCTTGGTCTGTTTGGCTAGTGCCAGGCGTTGGCTCAAATGGCCAATCTGGCGCGCCTGGCCAGCCAACCGGGCGCCCGGATGTTGCAGTCGACGGCTTAGACTATCCAGGCGTTGGCCAAGCAGGTCCAGGCGGCGGCGCAGGTCCATGGTCAAGTCGCGACTGGATCGGGATACTTGCAGTAGTAGCGCATCCCGATCCGGGGTCGCCAACTGCACCGCGCCGGTCGGCGTCGGCGCGCGCAGGTCGGCGACGAAATCAGCGATGGTGAAATCGGTCTCGTGCCCGATCCCTGATACCACCGGCAGCGGACAGGCGGCAATGGCCCGCGCCAGGCCCTCATCGTTGAAGGCCCATAGATCCTCGATGCCGCCGCCGCCCCGCACCACCAGCAAGACATCGCATTCCCGGCGCTCGCCGGCGCTGCGAATCGCGGCGGTGATCCGCCCTGCCGCATCGGCGCCCTGCACCGGGGTCGGGTACAACACCACCCGTGCCAAAGGCCAGCGGCGCTTCAGCGTCGTCAAGACATCCCTGAGTGCGGCGGCGCGCGGCGAGGTCACCACCCCGATGCAAGCCGGCTGATCCGGCATGGCGCGCTTCCTGGCCGGATCAAACAACCCTTCCTTCTCCAACTTTTCCTTTAAGCGCTGAAAGTCCTCAAACAAGGCGCCCAAGCCCGCCCGTCGCAGCGCCGCGACCGTGAGTTGAAACTCGCCGCGTGGTTCGTACAAGGTCGCCTGAGCGCGAACCTCCACCTGCATTCCATTCTCGGGCCGCCAGTCGACGAACTGATTGCGATTGCGGAACATCGCGCAGCGCACGGTAGCGTTGGCATCCTTCAGGGTGAAATACCAATGGCCTGACGGTGCCTGGGTCAGATTGGAAATCTCGCCGCCGATCCAGGCGCTGGGCAAGGTACGCTCGATCGCCAGCCGCGCCATGCGATTGAGTTCCGAGACGGTGATGACGGCTGGGGTAAATTCGGGAATTAACATGATCCTAGGATGATGGCCTTGGGGTGGTCCGGGTGCAGGTTAATGGAACGAACCGCCAGGTTCAACGCCGAATTTCCACCTTATTCGTGCTGTGCCGTCGAAAGGCGGCGAACAGCCCCAGGTCATAAACGATCTTCAAAATTCCGCAGGCCGCCAGTGGCGCGGCCAGCCAGCCGGCGGCGAACAGGGCGCCGCCCAGGGACGGACTCAACGCCGCCGTCAGGCTGCGCGGCACGGCGGTGAAGCTGGCGGCGGCGGCGCGTTCTGGTGGCGTGACCACGGCCATGACGAAGGCCGACCGCGTGGGGACGTCCATTTGCGAAAGCAGGGCACGCATTAACAAGAGTCCCAGCGCGACCGGCAGGCTGGGCGCGAAGGCGGCGAGGATGAGGAAAATGCTGGCCGGGATGTGGGTAAATACCATCGTATTCAATAAGCCGATGCGGCGGGCCACCCTGGGCGCGGCCAGTTGCGACGCGGCGGAGAGCAGCCCAGCCCAGAAGAAGAACGAACCGGCGGCCGCGAGCGACAGATCGAAGCGCTGGAACAGCCAGAGGGCTAGCAGCGAATTCACCACCAGGCCGCCGGCGAAAGCATCCAGCGAGAACAGCGCGGCCAGTTTGAAGACGATGCCGCGCGAGAGGCC
>PFGT01000060.1:81455-121210 GCA_002782005.1 Hydrogenophilales bacterium CG12_big_fil_rev_8_21_14_0_65_61_21
CACGGCGCCGATGGCCGAATACAACACGAACATGCCGCGCAGGGCGACGAGCCGGTCGCTGCCCTGCCTCGCCAGCCAGTCCGGCACGCCGGCGGCTAGCGCGCCCAGTGCCGCGAATAACGCGCCGGTGAGGGAATAGCGAGCGAACAACGAGGTACGCGCGTCACCTGCGGCGGCCTCGGCCAGACGCGCGTGCTCCAGCGGCAGGAACACGCTGACGTCGCCGGAACTTGGGTTAAGAGTGCCGATGAAGGCCACCAGCAACAGTGGCCAGAAGCTGCTCAGGCCGGCGAAGAAGAGGCCCGTGGCGGCCATCAAGAGCGCCGCGCCTTGCAGGAGAGCGCGGTGATGAATCCGATGCCCCCAGGCGCCGACCGCCAGGGTGGCGAAGGCCGAGCCCAGCAGGGTGGCCGAGCTGAGTACACCGACCTGCCAGGTACCCATGCCCAGCGCCAGCAGATAGGCCGGCAACAATACCGCGACGTAACCGTCGGCCAGCGCGCGCAGGGCACGGGCGATGAGCAGGAAGCGCGCCTCGGGGGCGACGCCGGTGGGAAGGATCACGAGTCGGCGCACCAGGCATAGAGCGCGTCGTAGATCACCATGCCGTGCTTCAGCATTTCGTGGTCGTCGCTGAAGTTGCGCGACAGCCCCCTGGAAATTGCCAGCAGGCCGGCGGCCTCCGGCGCCAGATGGGGCGCGCCGCAATCGGCGCCACGCACGATCAGGGCAAGTTTCTGCAGGGCCGGATCGGTGAGGCGGTGCTTGGCGATGAAAGCGTCAAAGCTGCACTGGTCGCCGTGGGGGCCACCGTGGTGTCCATATTCCACGCCGGGGATGTCATACGGTATGGCGCCGGTTTGGGCCGCCACTTTCAGCACCTCGCCGCCTGGCACATAGAGAAACTCCGGGTTGTCGTCGATGAAGCGGGCGATCAGCCAGGGACAGGCGATGCGGTCGATCTTGGGGTGTTCGCGGGTGACCCATTTCATGTTCAGGCTCCCATGGCGAAGGTGTAGGCCAGGCCCACTGCCGCGCAGGCGGCGATGACCCGCATGATGTCCTGCTTGTACTTCCATAGAGCCAGGAAGGCGGCGATGGAAATCAGGGCATAAAACCACTCGAAGCCACCGGAGAACGGCGCGGCTTCGCTGGCGCGCGGCCAGAGCACATGCCAGCCGAAGAACAGCGCCAGGTTGAGGATCACGCCGACTACGGCGGCGGTGATGCCGGTCAACGGCGCTGTGAATTTGAGGTCGCCGTGGGTGGCCTCCACCAGCGGGCCGCCGGCCAGGATGAACAGGTAGCCGGGCAGGAAGGTGAAGAAGGTGGCGACGCAGGCGCCGGCGAAACCGGCCAGCAACAGGCTGTCCGGACCGAACACTTCCTTGCTCCAGCCGCCGATGAAGCCGACGAAGGCGACCACCATGATCAGCGGGCCGGGCGTGGTCTCGCCCAGGGCCAGGCCGTCCATCATCTGCGGGCCGGTGAGCCACTGGTAATGCTCGACGCCGCCCTGGTAGACGTAGGGCAACACGGCATAGGCGCCGCCAAAGGTGACCAAGGCCACCTTGGTGAAGAACTCGCCCATGTCTTTCAGGACGGGAAACCCCAGCGTCATCCCCATGCCGACCACCCAGACCGCGACGAAGGCGAGGGTCATGAAGATCAGGCGCGAGAGTTTGAATTTTGCGTGTTCCGGGGTCGGCGTGTCGTCGTCGATCAAGGCCGGGCCGTAGTCCTTGCCGGACCCGCCATGGCCGCCACCGATCTTGAACTTGTCCGGGGCGATCTTGCCGCCGATGAGACCGAGCACGCCGGCGCCGAGCACGATGGCCGGGAAGGGGACGTGGAAGACGAAGATGGCGATGAACGAAGCCGCCGCCAGGCCCCATAGCGCCTTGTTCTTCAGCGCCCGCGAGCCGATGCGCCAGGCCGCGAATACGACGATGGCGACCACGGCGGGCTTGATGCCGGCGAACACGCCCTGGATGAATTGCAGGTTGCCATAGGCCAGATAGACGTAGGTCAGCGCCGACAGGATGAATAGCGAGGGCAGCAGGAACAGGGTGCCGGCGACGATGCCGCCCCAGGTGCGGTGCAGTAGCCAGCCGATGTAGACGGCGAGCTGTTGCGCCTCCGGCCCCGGCAGCACCATGCAGTAGTTGAGGGCGTGCAGGAAGCGGCGCTCGGAGATCCAGCGGCGCCTCTCCACCAGTTCCTGATGCATCATCGAAATCTGCCCGGCGGGGCCGCCGAAGCTGATGAAGCCCAGCTTCAGCCAGTAGCCGAAGGCCTCCCAGAAAGAGGGGTGGGCGGGACGTGGGTCGCTCATGGTCTGGGTGCTTCCTGTTGGTAATGGGCGTAAAGGAAATCAAAGGTTTGCGCGGCGGCGGCCAGCAGGGCGTCATCGTCGGCCAGGCTGGCGCGCATCCCGGCCAGCAGGGTTTCCAGGCCAGCAGCCTCGGGTTCCGGCAGGCCGCCGACATCGAGGTAATGGACGACGCGGGCGATGCGCACCAGGGCGGGGTCGCCCTCTAGGCCGAAGCTGGCAAGCAGCGTCTCGAAACTCACCCGGTTGCCGGTATGCGTGAATGCCGCGCCGTCAAAATCGAAGCCCAGCGCGTCAGGAGGGCTGTCGGCGGGGGCGGCGAGCCAGAGAAAGTGCGCTTCCTGATCGATGAAATGGCGGATCAGCCAGGCCGAGGCGAGGCGGTCCACCCAGGGGCGCTTGCGGGTGGCCCAAAGCCGGCCTTGATGATCGGCTGCGTTGAGCAGCGCGATTTCCGCCTGGCGCGGGGTTGGCTCGCCGGGTGAAAATTTGGCGTGAATGCGGCGTTCCAGTTCGTCCAGTTGCGCCAGCACCTGCCGCCGTACCTCGCCGGGGAAGAAGTCGATGGCGGCCAGCGCGACAAAGTGCTTGCGCAGCTTGCGTGCCAGGCGGGCCATGTCGGACGCCGCATTGCCCTCCAGCGCCGTGAGACTGTCCTGAATATCGACGGCGAGCTGGCGGTACTCCTCGGTGCGGTCGAACAGGGACGCGAAGGGGTATTCTGGCGGCTCGGCCGTGAGCAGATAGGCCTGGCCGCCCGATTCGGCGATGTCTGCCGCCACCCCGGCGAAGGCCGCCTGTTGCTCGCCGCCCTCCGGCAGCAGATACACCCCATCACGCAACGCCGCCGCGCCGACCGTTTTCAGAGCGCGCCAGGCCCGCATCCTGGCCGAGGCGTTTTCAGTGGGTAGAGACAAAACAAGTAGTAACCATTTCATAAATGAAAATGTTACTACATTATTTTTTGTTCAACCCATCCTTAGGAAAATATTGGTCGACTTGCCGCTGTTTCGTCATGCTTCAAACAGCCGTCTCCCCGGTCTCGCCGGTCCGTATGCGTATCACCTGCTCGACATTGGTGACGAATATCTTGCCGTCACCGATCTTGCCGGTGCGGGCTGCTTTGACTATGGCCTCGATGGCGGTCTCGACCATGCCATCGGCGACGACCATCTCCATCCTGACTTTGGGCAGAAAATCAACTACATATTCGGCGCCGCGATAAAGCTCGGTATGACCCTTCTGGCGTCCGAAGCCCTTGACGTCAGTTACCGTGAGGCCGGTCACGTTGACCTCCGACAGGGCCTCGCGCACTTCATCCAACTTGAATGGCTTGATGATCGCTTCGATCTTTTTCATTGCTGTCTCCTGGTTATCCCCGTGAACCCGCCATGCTTGCCAATACGGGTGCCCAGGCTCCAATTCTACTAACTTACCGCCGGCGCGGAAACGCCGAAACGAGTCAGAATGGCGCTTGATAGCGGTTAGTAATGGGGTAGCGTCGGTCGCGGCCGAAGCCCCGTTCGGTGATGCGCACGCCTGGCGCCGACTGCCGGCGCTTGTATTCCGAACGGTCGATCAGGCGCACGACCTGACGTACCGCCGCCGCATCAAAGCCCTGGGCGATGATGTCGCGCGGCGCCATGTCCTGTTCCATGTAGCGTTCCATGATGCCATCCAGAACTGCGTAGGGCGGCAGGCTGTCCTGATCGGTCTGGTCGGGCCGCAGTTCCGCCGAGGGCGGCCGGTCGATGATGCGTTCGGGGATCACTGGCGAGAGGCCATTGCGATAGCGCGCCAGTCGCCAGACCAGCGTCTTGGTCACGTCTTTGAGTACGGCGAAGCCGCCGGCCATGTCACCATACAGGGTGGCGTAGCCGGCCGCCATCTCGCTCTTGTTGCCGGTGGTCAGCACCATCTTGCCCGACTTGTTGGACAGCGCCATGAGCAACACGCCGCGCACTCTCGCCTGGATATTTTCCTCGGTCAAGTCTTCCGGCAGGCCGTGGAATTCCTCGGCCAGGGCGGTCCGGAAGCTGTCGAACAGCGGTCCGATGGGCAACACGCTATGGCCCACGCCAAGGTTTTCGGCCAGGGTCCGGGCATCCGCGAGGCTCATATCGGCGGTGTATTGCGACGGCATCATGATCGCCTGGACCCGTTCCGGCCCCAGCGCGTCGACCGCCACGCACAAGGTCAGGGCCGAGTCCACGCCGCCCGACGAGCCGACGATGACGCCCGGAAAGCCGTTTTTGTCGACGTAGTCGCGCACTCCCAGCACCAAGGCCCGGTAGACGCTTTCCTCCAGACCGGGCAGGGCATGGATTTCGCCTTTAGGCGAGCCGCCGGCCAGATCGACAAAAAACAACCCCTCCTCGAACAACGGGAACTGGGCGCTCACCTCGCCCCGGTCATCCATGGCGAAGGAACCACCGTCGAATACCAGTTCGTCCTGACCGCCCACCAGGTTGACATAGACCATAGGCAGCCCGGTCTCCCGGGCCCGCTGGCGGGCAACTTCATGGCGTAGGGCATGCTTGTTCTTGTGGTACGGCGAGGCGTTGAGCGCCAGCAGACACTTCGCCCCCGCCGATCTGGCCTGCGCCGCAACGCCCGGTTGCCAGATGTCCTCGCAGATAGCCACCCCGAAGCGGACGCCGCCGACCTCGAATAGCAAAGGCTCATGACCCGGCATGAAGGTACGCAACTCATCGAAAACGGAATGGTTGGGCAGGCATTGTTTGCGATAGACCGCTTCGACCCCGCCGCCGCGCAACACGGCGGCGGCGTTGTAACGGCCGCCGTCGGCCATAAACGGGACGCCGACCACGGCGGTCAGCCTCGGCGGCAAGGCCAGCGCCAGGTTGTTCAGGCGCTTGGCGGCTTCCTGGTAGAAGTCTTGCCGCAAGGCCAGGTCTTCCGGCGGATAGCCGCTGATGGCCAACTCCGGGGTGATTAAAAGCGTCGCCCCAGCCGCCTCGGCCTCAATGGCCCAGGCGCCGATCTTGCGTATATTGCCGTCCAGGTCGCCAACGGTGGCGTCGAATTGGGCTAGTGCGATTTTCATCGCCGGGATGATGCACTCTGGTCGGGCCGGCAGCAACGGTCTGTGGTCACTAGGATGCGAAAGATGGAGAATGACCTACCTTCATTCCATTGACCCGCTCATGGCATCCACTATGCAAGACCTGCGGCAACCGCCCGCGCCAAACAATGGCAATCTGGTGACTCTGACCCACGTCATCTACGGTCTGCACGCCTTTAGTGCGCTGTCCGGCCTGTTGAGCGCGGCCTTCGTGGTGACCGCCTTCCTGTCCGGCTGGCCTTCGATCATCGCTGTCATCATCAACTACGTGAAGCGTGGCGAGGCGCGCGGCAGTTGGCTGGAATCGCATTTCCGCTGGCAGATACGGACCTTCTGGTTCGCGCTGCTCTGGTTTGTCGTCGCCGGGCTGTTGGCGATCACCCTGATCGGCATCCCGGCCGCCCTGCTGTTGGTGCTCGGCGCCGGCATCTGGGTGCTGTATCGCATCGCCCGTGGCTGGCTCAACCTGCTCGACGGCCAGCCGATGCCGCTGCCGCCCTCCGCGCATCAAGCCGCCGACTGACGCTGTTCCAGCGACTCCCAGCGCTCCAGCAGGGCCAGCAATTCCGCCTCGATGACATCGAGGCGGGCCTTGAACTCGATCGCTGCGCCAGGTTGGTCGCGGTAGATGGCTGGGTCGCCGAGGCGGCCGTGCAACTCGGCCTGTTCCGCTTCCAGGCGCACGATCTGGTCCGGGATGGCGGCCAGTTCCTTGGCCTCCTTGTAGCTAAGGCGGCTCTTTTCGGCATTCTTCGCTGGCGCTGGCGCGGTTTTCGTCCGCTCCGGCTTGGCGCTGGCTGGCGATAGGCGCGCCTTGTAGGCCAGCCAGTCGCCATAGCCGCCGGCGATCTCGGTCAGCTTGCCGTCACCTTCGAATACCAGCGATTGGGTCGCCACGTTGTCCAGAAAGGCCCGGTCATGGGAGACCAAGATTACCGTGCCGGCATAGTCTTGCAGCAGGGACTCCAGTAATTCCAGGGTATCGATATCCAGGTCGTTGGTTGGTTCGTCCAGCACCAACAGGTTGGCCGGACGGGCGAACAGGCGGGCCAGCAACAAACGGTTGCGCTCGCCGCCGGATAGTGCCGAGACCTTGGCCCGCGCCCGTTCCGGCGGGAACAGGAACTCCTCCAGATAACTGATGATGTGCTTGCGCTGACCGCCTATCTCGACGTAGTCCGAACCGGGCGCGATGGTGTCGATCAGGGTCGCGTCGTCGTCAAGCGTATTGCGAAACTGGTCGAAGTAGGCCACTTGCAGGTTTGTACCCTGGCGTACCCGACCCTGGTCCGGCGCCAGCTCGCCCAGGATGAGCCGGATCAGCGTGGTCTTGCCGCAGCCGTTCGGTCCGATCAGACCCAGCTTGTCGCCGCGCATGATGCGGGTCGAGAGATCGCGGATCAGCGGCCGGTCGTCATAGCCGTAGGACACATGTTCCAGTTCTGCCACCAACTTGCCGGAACGCTCGCCGGCATCGAGCGCAAAACCGACCTGACCGAGTCTGTTGACCCGCGCCGCGCGCTCCCGGCGCAGCGCCTCCAGGCGCAGCACCCGGCCCTCGTTGCGGGTTCGGCGGGCCTCGATGCCCTTGCGGATCCAGACCTCTTCCTGTTTCCAGAACAGGTCGAACTTGCGGTTCTGGGCCGCCTCCACCTCCAACTGTTCCGCCTTCTTGACTTGATAGGCGGTGAAATTGCCCTGGTATTCGCGCAACTGGCCACGGTCCAGCTCAACGATGCGATTGGCCACGTTATCGAGAAAACGCCGATCATGGGTGACGAACAGCAAAGCGCCGTTATAACCGTTGAGCAGACCCTCCAGCCATTCGATAGCGGCGAAATCGAGGTGGTTGGTGGGCTCGTCGAGCAGCAGCAGTTCCGGTTCGGCGACCAGTGCGCGGGCCAGCGCGACCCGTTTCTTCTGGCCACCGGATAGGGTGGCCACCGCGACGTCGGCGGGCAGGTCCAGTCGGCTCAGCGCCTCTTCCACCCGGCTGCCAAGCCGCCAGGCATCGTGCGTCTCCAGCTCGTGGCTCAAATGATCCAATTCGGCCATGTCGCCGTTGCCTTGCGCCATCTCGTGGGTCGCCTGATGATAGGCCAGGAGCAGGTCGCGCGCCGCGCCGACGCCTTCGGCCACCGCCTCATAGATGCTGTGACCAACCGTGAATACCGGCTCCTGGGGTACATAGCCGAGCCGCAGGCCGGGCTGGCGCCAGACCTCGCCGGCATCGGCCATCTGCTCGCCAGCGACGATTTTCAGAAGGCTGGACTTGCCGGTGCCGTTGCGGCCGATCAGGCCGGCCCGCTCGCCCTTGTCGAGCACCAGCGAAGCGCCGTCCAGCAGGGGCCAGTGACCATAGGCCAGTTCCAGTTTTTTGAGCACGATAAAAGGCATAGGCGCCGTCCGAGCAGTCTTCAATAACCTGTATCATGCCAGCAATGGCGGTCGCCGCCGTGGTTATCGAGATAGTGCAATGGAAATTGTCTTGGCCTTCATGGCGGGCCTGCTGATCCTCGCCATCATCCTGTTCTGGTTACGCGGCCGCTGGCTGGCCGAGCGCGGCGACTTGCTGATCCGAATCGCCCGGCTGGAGACCGAACTCGGCAGCGAACGGGCGGCGCTGGCCGACAAGCTGAAGCTGCTGGCGGAGGCCCGCGCCCAGTCCACCGATGCTTTCCGCGCCCTGTCCGCCGAGGCGTTGAGCAACAACAATCAAACCTTCCTCGACCTCGCCCGCGAGAGTCTGGGGAAGTTCCAGGAAGGGGCGAAGAGCGACCTCGAAGCGCGTAACAAGGCGGTCGAAACCCTGGTTAAGCCGCTGGCCGAGACCCTGGCCAAGCTGGAAGGCCAGACCGTCGGCCTGGAGCAGGCCAGGGCCGTGGCCTATACGGCGCTGTCCGAGCAGGTGCGTCAGTTGCTGGACTCGCAACATGCCTTGCAGAAGGAAACGCGCACCCTGGGCAACGCCTTGCGCCGGCCGGATGTCCGAGGCCGCTGGGGCGAGGTGCAGTTGCGCCGGGTGGTCGAGCTGGCCGGGATGCAGTCACGTTGCGACTTCGACGAGCAGTCCAGCGTCACCACCGAGGCCGGTCGGCAACGGCCGGATATGCTGGTGCGCCTGCCCGGCGGCAAGACGATAGTGGTTGACGTGAAGACGCCGATCGACGCCTTCATGGACGCCATGGCGGCCGAGGACGAGCACCAGCGCGAGTTGGCCCTGGATCGCTTCACCCGCCATGTGAAGGAGCATATCGGCAGCCTCGCCGCCAAGGCCTACTGGGCCCAGTTCGAACCGTCGCCCGAATTCGTGGTGCTGTTCCTGCCTGGCGAGGCCTATTTCAGCGCCGCCATGCAGCGTGACCCGAACCTGATCGAATACGCCGCCGAACAGCGGGTCATCCTGGCCACGCCAACCACCCTGTTGGCGCTGCTGAAGGCGGTTTACTACGGCTGGCGGCAGGAAGCCCTGACCGAGAATGCCCGGCAAATATCTGTTCTAGGCAAGGAACTGTACGATCGTTTGGCAACCATGACCGGGCATTGGCTCGGCGTCGGTAAAAATCTCGGTCAGGCTACCGAGGCCTACAATAAGGCTATGGCCTCGCTGGAGACGCGGGTGCTGGTGTCGGCGCGCAAGTTCCGCGATTTGAAGGCCGCCGATGCCGACAAGGAATTACCGATGCCGGCCATGGTGGAAGCGGCGCCGCGACTGCCGACCGAGATCGAATAATAGGTTCTACGACAAGGAGTTGAGATGATCGCGATCAAAGACCAGGGCAAGCTAATCAGCATTTCAGTCATCGGCGAATTCACTGTGACCGATTACAAGGAATTCGAACAACACGTCCTGGCGCATCTCAAGGCCGGCGGCGTCAACCTGTTACTGGATTTGCGCGACATGGTTCGCTACACCCTGGATGTGGTTTGGGAAGAGATCAAGTTCAACCATGAGCACCGCTACGATTTCCGCAAGATCGCGGTGGTCACCGGCAACGAATGGATGGTCTGGATCGTCTGGCTGAACAGCCTGCTGGTTGACGGCGAACTGCGGGTATTCGACGATCCAGGCATCGCTCTGGAGTGGCTGGCGGAAGAATCATCCTAGTGTAGGATTGCACGTTGTTTGGCACATATGCGAACAAGGAACGTCGGGCAGTGCCAGCTACCTCAATGTAGACCTTGATTTATACTATGCCCATGCCTACTCCAACCGCTACCGCCGAATACATGAAGCTGTCCGTCTCCGAGCGCATCCAGCTCGTCGAGGACATATGGGATAGTATTGCTGCGGAGGCACCACCTAATACCGTTGAGTTGTCACAAGCCCAAAAGGCTGAGTTGCATCGTCGCGTTGCCGCACATCGTGCTGACCCTTCCACCGCCGTCCCGTGGGAACAGGTTCGATCCAAATTATTTCCGAGTAAACCCTGATGTTGGTCGTGCTCCGTCCAGAGGCAGAACAAGAACTTCTGGAAGCGCAGGCTTGGTACGAATCAAAAGCGCTGGGACTTGGCTTTGAGTTCGCTCGTGCCGCTGACGCAGCAGTTGCGTTGGCGCTTCGCAATCCCTTTGGGCATTTGCGCATCGAAGAAGATTTCCACCGAGTGCTATTCCGTAAATTTCCTTACACGCTCATTTATCTTCCAACTCCAGATGAGTTGCTGGTGGTTTCATTCTTTCATCAGCATCGTGAACCAGGTGTTTGGCTGGAACGGTTTGAAAACTGATACGCATGGCAATCATGTCTTGCAATCACACAAAAGCACGGCGTCAAAAGCACGGGGTCAGGTCTAGTAAAGTAGCATTGCGCTGCTTATCTGGCCTAACCGCTGCATTCTAGCTGGACTGGCCGATAAGCGTTCTCTTAATGGCCAGTGGATTTTTTCGCAAATCCCCCCCTTCAGGCTCATGTCTGGATTGGAAAATACTGCATCGCTGTAGGTCGCTTGTTTACTGGTGCCCTCGGCCCGAATCGAACGGGCGACCCTCCCCTTAGGAGGGGGATGCTCTATCCACTGAGCTACGAGGGCGTGGGCCGCGATTCTAACCCGCCTGGCCGGCTCGGTGCAGCCCGTCGGTGTGGTCGGCTCCTAGCAGATTCAACTTTGGAGCGCGTATTTGCTGGTGGCTGCGGCGTCCCGGCTAACAACCTTTTCCAGGTCCAGCACGAAGCTGAACCGGCTGCCCTGGCCGGGGCTTGAGGCCAGTTCAATCCGGCCGCCCATCAGGCCGACCAGATGGGCGGCGATGGTCAGCCCGAGGCCGCTGCCGTCGTGGTACCGGACACTGGCGTCATCGGTCTGTTTGAATAGCTCGAAGATGGAACTCTGGGTCTTGGCCGGGATGCCGATTCCGGTGTCCTGGACGCTGAATTCGAGGCGTAAATGTGAGTCTGTTTCGGCCTGTCGGGTCACGCCAATCTCGATCCGGCCGGCGTCGGTGTATTTGATGGCGTTGCTGAGTAGATTGGCCAGTATCTGGCGTAGGCGCAAGGGATCGCAAACAACCTGGTCGGGTACGTCGTCGTCGATGACGGCGCTCAGTTGCAGGCGTTTGGCCTGGGTCAACGGATAGAGCGGTTGCAGGGTCAGCCGGACGATTTCTCTAACGGCTGTGGGCTTGGGCGCCAAACTCAGACTGCCGGCCTCGATCTTGGCGAAATCCAGAAGGTCGTCGATGATCTCCAGCAACGACTCGGACGATTCCTTGAGGATACCGATCTGGGTGTGTTGCAGGCTGCCCAGCGGGCTGTTAAGCAGCGTTCTGGTTAGTTCGAGGATGCCGTTCATGGGGGCGCGGATATGGCCAGAGACGTTGGCCAGCAATTCCGACTTGACCCGGTTAGCCGTCTCCGCTTCATCTTTGGCATGACGTAGGTCGACTTCGACCTGTTTGCGTTCGGTGATGTCCTGAAATACACCGACCATGCGTTGGGGCGAGCGTTCAGTGCCATGGCCGACCATCATGCCCTTGGAGGCGAACCAGCGGGTTTCGCCCTGGCCGGTGATGCTGCGATATTCGACTTCGTACCCGGCTATTTCGCCTTGTTTGTAGCGCCGGCCGACCTCCAGTACTCGTTGCCGGTCGTCGGGGTGCAGCATGGCGACCCAGGTATTGTGGATGCGGTCACCGACCTGTTCCGGCACGGTGCCGAGCAGCTCATGCCAACGAGCGTTCACAGCCCCCTTGCCGGTGGCGATATCGACATCCCAATAGGCCATCCGGGCACATTCCAGGGCGAGATCGGCGCGTTGCTCCGAACGTTCCAGTCGGTCCCGGCGGCGGCGACTGGCTCGGAGCAGATAGACGATGACCAAGGCCAGAATGGGCCCCAGTATTAGCGCCGCGATCAAGACCGTGCGCAGGCCGCCCCGACCAGCCCAATCTCCGCTCATCGACCAGACAGCCAGGACCAGTTCGGTCAGGCCGAACAGGATCAGGGCAGTCACGTAATGATTATCTGGGCGCATGAAAGGTAAAGGAACAATGAAACCGGGCGACTAGGAGTGACGCGAATCTTATGCTGGGTCTATTCGTGACGCCTTGGTAAATTCGTCTTGAAGCGGACGCCGTCCAGGCCATAATGAGACTTGGTGGATTCATCAAGAATCTCTTTTGGATGTCCAAACCTAGCATCGGAAAATGACATGTCCACGTATTCAAAACAGCAACTGCAAATAGTGCGTGATGCCCTGGACCGGCAGCGGCAGGCGTTGGCAGAGTATATTCGGGCTGGTTTGTCGGAGAGCGAGCAAAATCAGTTCGCCGCCATTCTCGGTCGCTCGGCGGGCGATAGCAGCGACGAGGCATTGGCATCGTCGTTGGCCGATGTCGCCTCGGCACGACTCGACATTGAAGTCAAGCAGTGGCGGGAACTGGAGACGGCAGCGAGGCGTCTGGATAGCCCCGATTTTGGCGTTTGCCAGGATTGCGGCAGCGCCATTCCTTTGGCCCGCCTGACCGCCAACCCGGGCGCGTTGCGCTGCGTGGCTTGCCAGGATGCGTTCGACAAGACCCATGTGAGTCAACCGCACGGTTCGCTCTAAACTCAGCTATCTGGCGGAAGCGGTGAGATTCGAACTCACGGAGGGCGTAAACCCTCGCCGGTTTTCAAGACCGGTGCATTCAACCGCTCTGCCACGCTTCCAAGGGGCGCTATTTTACCCGAGCACGCGCAATAGCGGCGCGGCCTTGTCCAGACATTCCTGATATTCCGAATCGACTTCGGAGTCGGCCACAATGCCGCCGCCGACGCCAAAGCTGACCGTTTTGCCCTCGCTGACCAGGGTGCGGATGGCGATGTTGGTGTCCATGTCGCCATTGCCGCCAATATAGCCGATGGCGCCGCAGTAGAGGCCACGCGGATCGGGTTCCATCTCGTCGATGATGGCCATGGCCCGCCGCTTGGGCGCGCCGGTGATCGAGCCGCCAGGGAAGGTCGCCCGCAACAGGTCGATGGCATCGCTATTGGGCCGCAAACGGCCGCTGACGGTACTCACCAAGTGATGCACTTGAGCGAAGCTCTCCACCGCGAACAGGTCGGGGACGGCCACGGAACCGGTTTGGCAGACCTTGCCCAGGTCGTTGCGTAGCAGGTCGACGATCATCAGGTTCTCCGCCCGGTCCTTGTCGCTCTCGGCCAACGCCTTGGCCAGTGCGCGATCGCATTGGGGATCCGGGTCGCGCGGCCGGGTGCCCTTGATTGGTCGGGTGGTGACCCGGTTGCCGCGTAGCTCGATGAAGCGTTCCGGTGAGGTCGATAACACCTGAACCTCGGGATGGTTGAGATAGGCTGAAAAAGGCGCCGGGTTGAGCTGGCGCAAGGCGCGGTACAGCGCCCAGCGGCTGCCGCCGACCTGAGCCGTATAGCGTTGGGTCAGGTTGATCTGGTAGCAGTCGCCGGCCGCGATGTAGCGTTTGATCGACTCGAAGGCCGCGCCATAACCGGCGCGGGTCAGGTTGGATAGCGGCGCGGACCGGGTCGTGAAGCGGCCCGGCGTTGCCTCTGGCGGGTGGGAAAAGGCTTCGACCAAGCGGTCCCAATCGCATCCTGTTTGGGTATCCCGTTCGGCGGAAACCAGTTGCGCGACGTGCGTTTCATGATCGATGACCACCGCCCAGTCGTACAGCCCAACGGCCATTTCTGGCGGACCGGCTCTGGAACTGGCCGGCAGGTCGCCCAATGTCCGCGCCAGGTCATAGGCGAAATAGCCGATTGCGCCACCGGCGAATGGAACCGTCCCGGAGTGCGATTCGACCGCGCCAAGTTGCGAGCGCAGGATATTCAAGGGATCGCCGGATTCGCTGCGAACGCTAGTCCGGGTGCGAATCTCGGTAACCGCGCCGCGTGTTACCAGGGTCGCGTAAGGCCGGGCGGCCAGGATGTCCCAGCGTCCGCCCAAGGCATGAGGCCGACCGCTGTCGAGATAGACCGCCCAGGGTTCCCAGGCAATGGCCTCGAACAGGTCGGCGCTATCGGCACGGTAGGGCAATTGGGCGACGCGCATTCGCCCTATCAACTCAGATAACGCGCCACGAAGGCGCCGACGCTATCCTGGGGCAGCGCAATCCAGGCGCGGTGGCCGCTGCCGGGAACGACCGCAATCGGCTCGCCCGCTGCGTTGCGCATGTCGTCGATCACGAATTCCCGCAGACCGGCGGGTTGGATCAATTCGATGTGGTCGCCGGCGCTGAGCTTGTTCTTGGCCTCGAATTCGACCAGGCCGCTGGTCGGGTTGTAACTCACAATATCGCCGACATACAGGCTGCGACCGCTTTCGGAGTGGCCGCGCAGGTAGTTCTGATACTCGGCTGGGGTATGGCGCTGGAAGAAACCATCGGTATAGCCGCGATTGGCCAGGCCATCGAGATGGCCGAGCAGTTTTGGGTCCAGCCCGGCGCCGGCTAAGGCATCGGCTATGGCCTGCCGATAGGCCTGACAGACGCGCGCCACGTAGTAGGGTGACTTGGTGCGGCCCTCGATCTTGAGCGAATCGACGCCGATCTCGACCAGCCGCTGGATGTGCTCGATGGCGCGCAGGTCCTTGGAGTTCATGATGTAGGTGCCGTGCTCGTCCTCCTCGATGGGCATGTAGCTGCCCTGGCGACGCTCGTTTTCCTCGATTACGAACACGTCGCCCGAGGCATCGACCCTGGCCGGATGGGTCTGGTATCGCCAACGGCAGGAGTTGGTGCAACTGCCCTGGTTGGGATCGCGGTGGTTGAAGTAGCCAGACAGCAGGCAGCGGCCGGAATAGGCCACGCAAAGCGCGCCGTGGACGAACACTTCGAGTTCCATGTCCGGGCAGTCCTGGCGAATGGCGGCGATCTCGTCCAGCGACAGCTCGCGCGACAGGATCACCCGGCTCACCCCGGCCCGCTGCCAGAAACGCACCGCCGCGCTGTTCACCGTGTTGGCCTGGACCGAGAGGTGGATTGCCATGTCCGGCCAGCTTTCCCGCACCATCAGGATCAGGCCGGGGTCGGACATGATCAGGGCATCGGGTTTGAGTGCGATCACCGGGGCCATGTCTTTGAGATAGGTCTTCAGCTTGGCGGTGTGCGGGTAGATGTTGGAGACCAGATAAAACGGATGACCCAGTCCGTGGGCGCGGCGGATGCCTTCGTCGAGCACCGCGATCTCGCCGAAGGCGTTGTTGCGCACCCTGAGCGAGTAGCGCGGCTGGCCCGCGTAGACCGCCGTCGCGCCGAAGGCGAAGGCGGTGTCTAGCATGTGCAGCGAACCGGCTGGCGCGAGTAGTTCAGGGGCGCGCCAGGGTAGGGACTCAGTCACCGAAGTTGGTCTCTACCCGACGCGCGCTTTCCACCCAAGGGTGGTCGATCGGTACGGTCTTGACCTTGCCGGCCACGTCTTCCAGCGGCACGGCCTCGGTGGCTTCGCCCCGAGCGGCGACCATGAAGCCATAGCGGCCCTCGGCAATTAGGTCGGCGGCGGCGGTGCCTAGCCGGGTGGACAGGATGCGATCGGCGGCGGACGGCGCGCCGCCGCGCTGGAGATGGCCGAGGATGGTGATCCGCGCCTCCAGGCCGGTCAGGGCTTCCAATTGCTGGGCCAGCTTGATGGTCCGGTCGGCGTAGATGATCTCGGGTTCTTCCACATCGGCATCCTTGGCCTTCTTGACCTTCTTGTTTTCCAGTGCAGCCTGACGGGCCTGCTCCTGGACGCTGATTGCGCCTTCGGCCACGGCGACGATGCTGAAGGGCTTGCCGCCCCGGCTGCGGCGCTTGATGGCAGCGGCCACGCTGTCTACGTCATAAGGGATTTCCGGGATCAGGATCACGTCGGCGCCGCCGGCGATGCCCGCGCCCAGGGCCAGCCAGCCGGCCCGGTGGCCCATGATCTCGACCACGATGATGCGGTGATGACTGTGGGCGGTGCTGTGCAGACGGTCAACCGCCTCGGTGGCAATGCCCAGCGCGGTGTCGAAGCCGAAGGTGATGTCGGTCATCGCCACGTCGTTGTCGATGGTCTTGGGCAGGGTGATGATGTTGAGGCCCGCTTCCTTGAGGCGCAGGGCGTTCTTCTGGGTGCCGCCGCCGCCCAGGCAAACCAGGCAATCGAGGCCGTGTGCGTGGTAGTTCTCGACGATGACGCCGGTCATGTCCTTGATCTTGCCGCCGACCGGCATCTTGTGCGGCTTGTCCCGGCTGGTGCCGAGTATCGTGCCGCCCAGGGTGAGGATGCCGGACAACTGACCGCCTTCCAGCGGTGCGGTGCGGTTTTCCATCAAGCCACGGAAGCCATCGCGAAAGCCGACCAGATGCATACCGTAGTGGCCCACCACCGCCTTGCCGACGCCCCGAATGGCCGCGTTGAGACCGGGACTGTCGCCGCCGGCGGTGAGGATGCCTATGTATTTAGTCATGTGAGCGCCCCGAGGTAATGACAAAGGGCCGTCAGCTTACAACATCTCCACCACCCATTTCGTGACCGTGGCCGTGGCCCGTGCGCATTGTTCGCCGCGTGCGTCGCTGAAGGCCTGGTATTCCTCGGCCCGCCACATGTCGTAGGTGCGGCCGGTGAACTGGTGTTGCAGCTCCTGGCAGGTGACACCGCCGAACTCGGCCCGGAACCGGTCCACCAGCTCCTGACCCTTCTTGAAGTTGTTGATGAAGCGGCCCTTGTCCAATTTATCTCGATCCCGGCCACGCTTGGCGGATAGCGCCACCAGGCCGCCGGTCAGCGCCCCGCAAGCGCCCTCGCCGGACAGCGCGCCACCGCCCGACAAGCCGTGGCTGGCCTTGATGACGCTGTCGTCGATGACCCCCACCGTTTCCTGGATTGCCGACAGCACGCACTGCGGACAACAGCCGTAATCCAGCTCGTATTTCATGGCCTTGTCGTAGGCTCGCTGGGCGAGGTCCTGCTTGTCGTCGGCGCTCATGGTTGGTCCCCAGAATATTAGCGAATGCTTATGTATAGCCTATTCTGCGGCGGCGGTGCAAGTTCGGCTTTGCTCAATGGCCGGCCGGCCAATCCTGATCGTCGGGTTTGGCTCGCTCCAGATAGGCCTCTACCAGCAGGGTTGAGATGAGTTTGCGGTCCAGCGCCAGCCACAGCACCACCGGCGCCAGGGTCGGCAGGACCAAGGTGCCGAATTGATAGCCCAGGGCAATGACTTCCCGCGACTGCTCGCCGAATCCGGTCTGCGCCGCTACGGCGGGACCAGCCACGATGGCGACCTCCTTGAGCCAGGCGAACAGCACGCTGACGATCTGAAACGGCAGCAGGGCCAGCGCCGCCAACAGCATCTTGGTAACCATGCCATGCGGCATCGAGGCCAGAAACAGCGCTGACAGGAGCGGCAGGCCATAGCCATAGGTAAGGTAATCCGCTTCCGGCGTCAGCAAGGCCACCTGACCTGGCAGCGCCCCAGGTTGCGCAGGCATTTGCAGGCTGGTCATCAGGTCGATATGGGTACCGCTCAGTTCCGCGCCTTCGGCCCAGGACGGGAAGATCAGGTGCGCCAGCGCGCCGGTCAGCCAGCCCACCGGCATGGCCAGCAAGCCGGCTAGCGCGTACCACAACGACAGGCACAGCAGCAGCCAGAGAATTGTGCGCAGCAGAAATCCGGCCAGCAGGCTGAGGTTCACGATTTGAACTTGGGCAACAGCGAATGGCCGGCCAAAAAGCGCACCCAGAGCAGCCAGACGACCAGCACGTCGAGCATGATGAGGGCCTGCCAGAGGTATAGATGGGCGAACTCGAACACCTTCATATTCCATTGCCCCAGGTAGAACAGGCTGATTACCCGCACGATGTTGACGCCTTGCACCGCCGCGATGCCGATGCCGATGCCGGCCAGCTTGTACTTCCATGGCGCCGGGAAGGCCAGCATGGCGGCGATCAGGATGATGCAGGCCTCGACGCCATTGCAGCCAGGTTGGATGGATACGCCGAAGCCGTTCTTCAGACTTTGAATCACCACGCCGTAGGCATGGACATCGGGGTCGAAGGTTTGCAATAGGCCGGCGCTGATCCGCGCCAGGGTCGCTGTCCAGGGGATGACTAGGCTGGCCTGAACCGGGCCGTATAACTCGCCCCCGAACAGGACGATCTGAATGGCTATGAACAGCAGGAAAAAACGCAACATGGCGACACGCTCCGGATTGGTTTTTTGATTATCCCATGACCGGGAACGAATTCCAGGGTAGCGCCGCGCGATCCAGCAACACGTCCACGCCGGCGGCCGGCGCGATAGCCGCCGCCGGGAGCGCGGCGCCCCGACGCCAGTTCGCCACGGTATCCCGTTTACTGGACCCCAGCACCAGAAACAATACTTGGCGTGCATCGTCCAGGCGGCGGGCCGACAGGCTGACCCGTTGCGATGGCGGCTTGGGGGCCGCGAATACCGGTAAGGCCGCCGGTGCACTCGGCCCGGTTCCCCAGTCATGACCGGGGAACAGACTGGCGGTGTGACCATCCTCGCCCAGGCCCAGCAATACCAGATCGAATGTTGGCACGGCTCGTAGTTGCCGGTCGTAGGCCGCCGCTGCCGCAATGGCGCCCAATTCGGCGGGGATGGGGTGGTTATTCGCTCCAGGCAGGTTCACGAGGCGCAACCAGACTGCCTCGGCCATCTGCGAATTGCGCTCTGGATCGGTCGCCGGCAAACAACGTTCGTCACCGTACCAAACCTGCCAGCGGGACCAGTCGTGGGCCTCGTCGGCCAGGGCTTGATAAAGCCGTTTGGGCGTTCCGCCGCCGGCCAGAGTGATGTGGAATTCGCCCCGCGCCGCCAGCGCCTCGGCCTCGGCCCGGGCAACAAAAGCGAGCGCCCTGGCCAGCCAGTCGTTATCGTCGGTCGCGATCTGCCAGCGAGGCTGCATCGGTGCCGGATTCCGGAAAAGGTAGAATGGCAGCCATTGTACGCCGCAGAAATCACCATGAATCCAGTCCTGACCTTCGACCTCGAAACCATCCCTGACATCGCTGGCATCCGCCGTCTGCATGGCATAGGCCCCGAATCCGACGACCGCGAGGTGGCCGACATGGCCATGCTCATGCGCCGCCAGCAGACTGGCGGCTCCGACTTCATGCCGCTGCATCTGCAACGCATCGTCACCATCTCTTGCGCCTTGCGCGAAGGCGACCGCTTCCGCATCTTCTCCCTGTCCGAGCCGGATATGGACGAGGCCGAGATCGTCCGCCGCTTCTTCGACGGTATCGAAAAATACACGCCTCAGATCGTGTCCTGGAACGGCGGCGGCTTCGACCTGCCGGTGCTGCATTACCGGGCCATGCTGCACGGCGTCGCCGCCCCGCGCTACTGGGATCAGGGTGAGGACGACCGCGACTTCAAGTGGAACAACTACATCAGCCGTTACCACAACCGCCACCTCGACCTGATGGACCTGTTGGCCCTCTACCAGCCGCGCGCCTATGTCGGCCTCGATGACTTCGCCAAGCTGCTTGGTTTTCCCGGCAAGCTGGGCATGGACGGCGGCAAGGTCTGGGACGCCTACCAGGCCGGCCAGGCCACTGACATCCGCGACTATTGCGAGACCGACGTGGCAAATACCTATCTGGTCTTCCTGCGCTTCCAGCTCATGCGCGGCGCGCTTACCCGCGAGCAATACGAACGCGAGATCGCCTTGGTGCGCGACACACTGACCGGCATCGACGCGCCCCATTGGCAGCAATTTCTCGGGGCCTGGTCGGCATGAATTACCCGTTGTTCATCGAATCCATGGACCATGAAGGCCGGGGTGTCGCCCATCATGACGGCAAGGCCGTGTTCGTCGATGGCGCACTGACCGGCGAGTGCGTCGAGGCCTCGCCCTATCGCAAGAAGGACAGCTACGAACAGGCTCAGGTCCAGCGTATCGTCAAGGCCAGTCCCTACCGGGTGACGCCCGGCTGTCAGTGGTTCGACCGCTGCGGCGGTTGCAGCCACCAACACCTGGACGAGGCGGCTCAGGTTGCGGTCAAGCAGCGGGTCCTGGAGGACTGTTTTGCGCACCTCGGCAAGGTGCAACCGGAAACCATGCTGGCCCCTATCCACGGCCCGACCTGGGGCTACCGCACCAAGGCGCGGCTGTCGGTGCGCAACGTAGCCAAGAAGAGCGCCGTGCTGGTCGGCTTTCACGAACGCAAGAGCCGCTATGTCGCCGATATGCTGGGCTGCGCGGTGTTGACGCCGAAGATCGGTAAATTATTACCCGCCATGCGCGAGCTGGTCGCCAGTTTGACCATACGCGACCAGTTGCCGCAGATCGAGGTCGCTGTCGGTGATACGGTCGCGGTGCTGGTATTGCGCATCCTGGCGCCGCTGACGCTTGAGGACGAAGCCAGTGTGCGCGCCTTCGCCGATGCCCACGACGTGCAAATCTGGCTGCAAACCAAAGGTCCGGACACTGTCCAGCCGTTCCATCCCCTGGACGGCCCGGCCTTGAGCTATAGCCTGCCGGAATTCAACCTGACCATGCCGTTCAAACCGACCGAATTCACCCAGGTCAACCACGGCGTCAACCGGATGCTGGTGCGCCGCGCCATCCATATGCTGGCGCCGAAGCCGGGCGAAAAGGTGGCTGATTTTTTTTGCGGTCTGGGTAACTTTACCCTACCCATCGCCCGTCGCGGCGCCGAGGTGTTGGGCATCGAAGGCAGCCAGAGTTTGGTCAGCCGGGCGCTGGAAAATGCCCGGCTGAATGGCCTCGACAACCTCACCCGCTATCAGGTCATGAACCTGTTCGAGATGGCCCCGGAAATCCTCGCCGCCCTAGGCCGCTTCGACAAATGGTTGGTCGACCCACCCAGAGACGGCGCCATCGAACTGGTGAAATCATTGCCGGAGGATGGCAGCGGTCCAAGCCGTATCGTCTATGTCTCCTGCAACCCGGCCACCCTGGCCCGCGATGCCAGCGTTCTGGTCAACACCAAGGGCTACACACTCAAGGCCGCCGGCGTGGCCAACATGTTCCCGCACACCGCCCACGTTGAAAGCATCGCGCTGTTCGAGCGGCCATAAAAAAAGCGGCCGCAGCCGCTTTTTTTGTTGGGTGTTTTCGAACTCAGTCGCGTTGTCCCATCAGCGCCATCAATAGTTGCAACAGGTTGATGAACAGGTTGTAGATGTCGAGATAAATGGCCAGGGTCGCCATGACGTAGTTGGTCTCGCCGCCGTTCACGATCCGGTTCACGTCGAACAGGATGAAACCGGAGAAGAGCAGCACCGCGCCGGCCGACAGGGTCAGAGCCAGGGCCGGAATCTGGAAGAACATGTTGGCCAGGCTGGCGAGGATCAACAGGATGATGCCGACCATCAGGAACTTGCCCAGGAAGCTGAAATCGCGCTTGCCGGTGCTGGCAATGGCGGACAGGGCCAAGAAGATGGCACCGGTGCCACCGGCCGCCAGGCCGACGATCTGGCCGCCGTTCCTGAGATGTAGCGCAACTTGCAGGATGGGACCCAGCATCAGACCCATAAAGCCGGTGAGGACCAGCAGCAAGACCACGCCCATACTGCTGTCGCGGTTGGCCTGAATGGCAAAGAATAGCCCCATCATCACGGCGAAGGCGCCCAACGAGTACATGATCGGATGTTGGGCCATGAAGGCGAAGTTCATGCTCATGCCGATCAAAGCGCCTACTACCGTCGGTACCATGGATAGGCCCAGCAGCATGTAGGTATTGCGCAGAACCTTGTTCTGGCCAGCGCCGATGGCAACAGGGGCGTTATACGTGGTGGTGTCGAATTGAGGTTGCATAGCCCTTGGCTTTTTTACTCGGGTTGATAACAGCCGTAAGACTACGGTGTAAGCGAGAAAGTTTCAACCTTCACGCCGCGGCCAAGTTCTGTAAAATGTCGGGCTTTTCAAGCGTTTAAACAGGAAATCATGGCACTCATCGTGCAGAAGTACGGCGGCACCTCGGTCGGCTCGGTCGAGCGCATCCGCAACGTGGCGGAGCGGGTCGCCAAATTCAAGATGCTTGGCCACCAGGTCGTGGTCGTGGTTTCGGCCATCTCCGGCGAGACCAACCGGCTGATCGCCCTGGCCAAGGAAATCAACAAAGACCCCGATCCGCGTGAGCTGGATGTCATCGTCTCTACCGGCGAGCAGGTCACCATCGCCCTGCTGGCCATGGCGATCAAGGACCTGGGGCTGAAGGCCAAGAGCTATACCGGCTGGCAAGTGCCGCTGCGCACCGATAACGCCTACACCAAGGCCCGCATCGAGCACATCGACGACCAGGCCATGCGGGCCGACCTGAACAGCGGCCATGTGGTCGTGGTCGCCGGCTTCCAGGGCATCGACGCCGACAACAACATCACCACTCTGGGACGGGGTGGCTCCGACACCACCGGCGTGGCGCTGGCGGCGGCGCTCAAGGCCGACGAATGCCAGATATATACCGATGTCGACGGCGTCTATACCACCGACCCGCGCATCGTGCCCGAGGCCCGCAAGCTCGACACCATCACCTTCGAAGAGATGCTGGAACTGGCCAGTCTGGGCTCCAAGGTGTTGCAAATCCGGGCGGTCGAATTCGCCGGCAAATACCATATCAAACTGCGGGTGCTCTCCAGCTTTGAAGACGAAGGCGAAGGCACACTGATTACTTTCGAGGAGAATTCCATGGAACAACCGGTCATCTCCGGCATCGCCTTCAACCGCGATGAAGCCAAACTCACTATCCTGGGCGTGCCCGACAAACCCGGCGTCGCTGGCCTGATCCTGGCGCCCATCGCCGATGCCAACATCGATGTCGACATGATCGTCCAGAATGTTGGCCATGACGGCACTACCGACTTCTCCTTCACGGTTCAGCGCAGCGAGATGAAGAAGGCGATGGACGTCCTCGAAATAGTCAAAGGCGCCATCGGCGCCCGCGAGGTGATCGGCGCCGACAAGATCGCCAAGGTCTCCATCGTTGGTGTCGGAATGCGCACCCACGCTGGTATCGCCAGCAAGATGTTCAAGGCTTTGGCCGCCGAGAACATTAATATCCAGATGATCTCCACCTCCGAGATCAAGATTTCAGTGGTCGTGGAAGACAAGTACATGGAACTGGCGGTTCGCGCGCTGCACCAGGCCTTCGAACTGGACAAGGAACCGGCCTCAGCCTGACTTTACGTTGATTTTTAGCGGCCGCGCGGTTATCCTTGCCGCCCCTTTAGCCCGGCCTCCATCGGGCAAAGTTTGGAGACGTGGCCGAGAGGCTTAAGGCACTCCCCTGCTAAGGGAGAGTCCGGTGAAAAACTGGACCGAGAGTTCGAATCTCTCCGTCTCCGCCAATTACCCTGGTAGCGCAGGGGCTTTCTATGTGCCGTGGGATTCAGGATAAATCAGCCGTACTTTTGATAGGGGTGCGATTCCGGCTTGGCAAGGGCAGATGCCGTCCGTATAATTCGCGCCTCAAGAAGCGCCCGTAGCTCAGTTGGATAGAGTACTTGGCTACGAACCAAGGGGTCGTGGGTTCGAATCCTGCCGGGCGCACCAAATAGACCAAGGGCCTGCATTTATGTGGGCCCTTGGCATTTTCGAAATACCCCCCAATAATCGGTTCCTGCTATAAATTTCGTAGTCTGCGCGGACTACGCCAGCCAGCCTTTCCATGCCGTCCGAGAACATGGGATAATTCAAAGCAGGAGATGGCATACCTCCTAATAACCGCCTGGGTTCCCGGCTGATGATGCCTACGCGAACCCGGCACGGGCGGTGTAGGCATTTTCATGCACTGTCTGTGGAATGTGACTTTTCAAGGACAGATGCATGTGGAAATCCATCTTCGCCATCGCCCTCGGCGCCGCGCTTGGCGCGCTGTTGCGCTGGCTGTTGGGCCTCAAGCTCAACGCGCTCTTCCCCACCATTCCCCCCGGCACACTGGCTGCCAACCTGATCGGCGGCTACGTCATTGGTCTGGCCATCGCTTTTTTCAGTGCACTGCCGGGCCTGGCGCCGGAATGGCGCTTGCTGGTCATTACCGGCTTTTGCGGTGGGTTGACCACCTTCTCCACCTTTTCCGCCGAGATCGCCACCCTGTTGCAGCAGGGCCGACCCTCCTGGGCGCTGGTCGCAGTCGCCGGGCATGTGTTGGGGGCGATCTTGATGACCTTCGCCGGCATCGCCACTGTGGCCTGGGCGCGGCACGCCGCGTGATGTCTAACCATCATGGCGCATCGCCTCCCCAAATCATGAAATGCCATAGGGCGGCCCATGGTCGCTGTTCACCCGGTGCCGTTGCGGCGGGCATGGCCCGCCCTATGGGCGACGTGAGTTTCGTTAAATAAGGAGTCGACATGGAAGGCTGTTTTATCAGGTTTTATCTGCATGAGAACCAGCGCTGCCACGGCCGCCTGGCCTGGGAATGGCTGCTGGACCAGGCCAATAAGCTGGGTATCCGGGGCGGCACCGCATTCCGCGCCATGGCCGGCTTCGGCCACCACCATCATCTGCAGGAAGATCACTTCTTCGAGTTGGCCGGCAATCTGCCGGTAGAGGTAGAGTTCACCGTCAGCGAGGAGGAATCGGCCCGGCTGCTGGAGCTGCTGCACAGGGAGAAGGTCCGGGTTTTCTACGCCCACATCCCGGCCCGCTTCGGGGTGGTGAATCCGGACGTGGAGGAGCCGCCCGAGGAACCCGCGCCATGACCGAAATCTGGACCCAGGCTGCGCTGTGGCTGGGGCTGGCCCTACTGGCCTCAATGCTGTCGATCTGGCTGCGGGTGGCTACCGCCTTGTCCGAGATCGTCGTCGGCACCATCGCCCAGTTATTCATTGGCGCGCTGCTGGGCAGCGCCATCCTGGCGGGGGATGCGAGCTGGATCAAGTTCCTGGCCGGGGCGGGGCGATCCTGCTGACCTTTTTGGCTGGTGCGGAGCTCGACCCCGCCGTGTTTCGCAAGCAGTGGAAACAGGCCACGGCCATCGGCCTGGTTAGCTTCATCGCCCCTTTTATCGGTTGTGCCGCACTGGCCCGCTGTGGCCTGGGCTGGAGCGTGGAAGCGAGCTGGCTGGCCGGCATCGCCATGTCCACCACCTCGGTGGCGGTGGTCTACGCGGTGATGCTGGAGTTCGGGCTGAACGCCACCGACTACGGCAAGACCGTGCTGGCCGCCTGCTTCATCACCGACCTGGTCACGGTGATCGCCTTGGGCCTGATCTTTGCCCCGTTCACTTACAGGACGCTGATCTTCCTCGGCGTCGGCGTGCTCGCGGCGGTCATCCTGCCGCGTCTGATCCCGCATTTCTTCCGCCGCTATGGCGGGCGGCCGTCGGAACTGGAAGCGAAGCTATTGATGTTCTGCCTGTTCGCCATGGGCGCGCTGGCCACCTGGGCGGACAGTGAAGCGGTGTTGCCGGCCTATCTGCTGGGTATGGTGCTGGCCGGCACGGTGGGCAAGGACCACGCCCTCGTTCGCCGCCTGCGCACGCTGACCTTCGGCCTGCTGACCCCGTTCTACTTCATCCGCGCCGGCTCGCTGGTGTCGCTGCCGGCCTTGGTGGCGGCACCCCTGGCCTTCGTCGCGCTGCTACTGGCGAAGATGGCGACCAAGATGGCGAGCGTCTATCCGGTGGCACGCGGCTACGGTTCGCCGAAACAGGAAGGCATGTACACCACGCTGTTGATGTCCACCGGGCTGACCTTCGGCACCATCTCGGCCCTGTTCGGCTTGAGTCACCAGATCGTCGATCAGGCCCAGTATTCCGCGTTGGTGGCGGCGGTGATCGGCAGCGCGGTGGTGCCGACCCTGATCGCCAACGCCTTCTTCCTGCCGAGACATTTGCTGCCGCGCGAGGACAAGGATGCACACGGAACCGCCTGACGCCTCGCCCGCCGCCGTGGGCGCCTTGGTGGAGGCGGCTGCGGCCATTCCGGGCGTGCCGCAGGCACCACTGGCCGACTTGCGCGGCAAGCTGGCGCAACACGCCTTCAATCTGGTGGTGGCAGGCGAATTCAAGCGCTGCAAGAGTAGCCTCATCAACGCGCTGCTGGGGGCTGGCCTGCTGCCCGCTTTCGTCAGCCATCCCATCCCTCTGCGCCAGGCCGGCCGGCTGCGCCACGATTTCGAGGAACGCATCAAGGCGAGCGTGCGCGACTTCCGCCGTGAGATGCTCGATCGCATCGAAGCCACTCTCGCCGGCATCGAGACCGCCATCGGCCAGGGCCGAGCACTACGCCAGCGCGGCGAAAGCGAGACCGCTTCCCGGCAGCGGGAACTGGCCGAGGGGCTGGGGCGCATCGCGGTACTGGAAGCGAGGAGCCTGTCGGACTTATGATGAATCGGTTGCAAATCCGCCTGAGCACCCATCTCACCTCGATCGGCCTTGACCCCCTGGCCGACCCATTACCACGCTCATCAGGAGAATCGCCATGATCCAGAAACTGCTTATCGCCTACGACGGCTCCGACTCGGCCCGCGCCGCCTTCGACTTCGCTCTCGACCTGGCCGGCAAGTACGGCGCGGAATTGCACGTACTGGCGGTGGCCCGTCCACCGGAGTTCGGCGATGAGGTGGAGACCGAAGCGGTGATCGAACAATCGCGCCGCCACCATGCCCACACCCTGCAACCGCTCAAGTCCCGGACCGGCGCGCTGAAGGCGCATTTCGAGGTCAAGGTCGGCCACCCGGCCGAGACCATCGTGCTCTACGCCGAGGACCACGGCATCGACCACATCGTGGTCGGCCATCGCGGCCATGGCCTGTTCGAGCGCTGGCTGATCGGCTCGGTGGCGCGCCAGGTGATCGCCTACGCGCCCTGCGCGGTGACGGTGGTGCGTCCGCGTGCTTGAGACACCTTTCTTTCACACGCCCTCAGACAGGAGTGGGCTATGCAGTTGATTTCGCGGCGTCGCTTCCGACAGGCCGCATTTATCTGCGGCACCCTGGCCGCACTGGTTCTGGCCACCGGCGGTGGTCTGTATGCCTATTGGCAGGCCGGCGGCAATTTCCATGAGGTGGAGGCGGGTCGGTTTTACCGTTCGGCCCAGCTCGATCCGGCAGAGCTGGATCGGGTGGTCAAGCGCTATGGCATCCGCTCGGTCCTCAATCTGCGCGGCAATAACACTGGCACGCCCTGGTACGACGGCGAGGTCGTGACCAGCGCAGCCGATGGCGTAGCCCATTTCGATTACCCCATCTCGGCCGAGAATCCGGTCACAGTCAGGCAAATGCAAGAAATCCTGGCCATCCTGAGCACGGCGCCGAAACCGGTGCTGGTCCATTGTCAGGCGGGATCGGATCGCACCGGCCTGGTCTCAGCGCTGTATCGACTGTCGCGGGGCGCGGACGTGGCGACGGCGGGAGAGCAGTTATCGTTGATGCACTATGGACATTTCCCCTACCTGTGGAGCAAGACCCAGGCGATGGACGACAGTTTCCTGGCCTACACCGCTACATTGAAACCCACCCTGTAACCGTCCCCCTGAGCGAATATGATCGAAAAACTCCTTTCCCTGCCTCGTACCGTCTGGCTGCTCGGCCTGGTGAGCCTGTTCAATGACAGCACCAGCGAACTGGTTTATCCACTGGTGCCGCTGTTTCTGGCCTCGGTGCTGATGGCCGGCCCGAAGGCGCTCGGCCTGATCGAGGGCATCGCCGAGGCCACCGCCAGCCTGCTGAAGCTCTTTTCCGGCGTGGTCATGGATCGCCGAGGTCACGCCAAGGGCTGGGTGGCAGGCGGCTATGGCCTGGCGGCCCTGTCCCGGCCGCTGTTTTACCTGGCGTCGAGCTGGCCCATGGTGCTGGTGCTGCGCTTTGCCGACCGGGTCGGTAAGGGTCTACGTACCTCGCCGCGTGACGCACTGCTGGCTGGCGCTGTGAGTGACGACCGCCGGGGCCTGGCCTTCGGCCTGCACCGCGCCATGGATAACGCCGGGGCGGTGATTGGACCGCTGCTGGCCGCCTGGCTGCTGGCCAGAGGGGTGGCGATCAAGGACGTGTTTCTGTGGGCTATCGTGCCGGGCATGATGACCGTCGCTCTGGCCTTGGCGATCAAGGAACCGCCAACCGTACCGATGGCTGAGCGCCGGCCCTTCTCCTGGCGGATGGCCGGCTTCCCCCCCGCTTACAAGCGTTACCTGCTGGTGCTGGCCCTGTTCACCCTGGGTAATTCGTCCAACATGTTCCTACTCCTGCGGGCCAAGGAACTGGGCCTGGCCGATTACCAGGTGCCGCTGTTGTGGGCGCTGACCTCGGCGGTAGCGATGCTGTTGTCCACGCCGCTGTCCGCCCTGTCCGACCGCCTGGGCCGGACGCGGCTGATCCTGGTTGGCTGGGCGGTATATGGCCTGTTCTATCTGGCTATGGGGCTGAATGGCTTTCATACCTTGCTGCTGTGGCCATTGTTCGCCTTTTACGGGCTGTTTTTGGCTGCGACCGAAGGCAGTGAAAAGGCCTTGGTGGCCGACCTTGCGCCGAAAAACATGCTCGGCACAGCGTACGGTTGGTTCAACCTGACGACGGGGGTGATGCTGCTGCCCGCCTCGTTGCTGTTTGGCCTCATTTACCAGCAAGCCGGCGCGCCAAGCGCATTTGCCTTTTCCGCCGCTTGCGCCTTGATCGCCGCCGTGTTGCTGCCGCTCTGGGCGCTGCGCGGCAGCCGGTCAGTATCATCCTGAAAATCGTTACCACCAGGTCGGGCGGAGTGCGCTTGCATATTGCCTGTCCGACGGTATAATGCGCGACTCCGTGCCGCCTGGCGCGGCAAGCGGTTCGCAGTATTGGAGTGGTAGTTCAGTTGGTTAGAATACCGGCCTGTCACGCCGGGGGTCGCGGGTTCGAGTCCCGTCCACTCCGCCAACAAGTTCTCAATCGGTCGATTGCCTCAGCATCAATACCGTCTCGCAGCTCACCACTTTACGACGTGGACATTGCTCAACGAACGGCCCAGAAAGCGCTCGCCGATGGCCTGGAAGCGCAAGGGCACATCGGTAACCCAGAAGTGATACTCCGCCGGCGTCCGCGAGGCGGTATGCAGATTCAGGTCGGTCAACAGGGCCGCCGTGCGTTCGGCCATGGCTTCGGCCGAGTCGACCAGGACGACATCGGGGCCGGCCACTTCGCTCAATAGTGGTTTCAAGAGCGGGTAATGGGTGCAACCGAGGACCAGGGTATCGATCTTTTCCGCCAGCACCGGCTTGAGGTATTCCTGGGCGGTCAAGCGGGTGACCGGGTGATCCAGCCAGCCTTCCTCCACCAGGGGCACGAACAGGGCGCAAGCCTGGGAAACGACGCGTGCATTCGGTTCGACCTGGTGTATGGCGCGGCCATAGGCGTTGCTATTGACGGTGGTCGGGGTGCCGATGACCCCGATGCGGCGGCTTCGTGTCGCAGCCAGGGCATTCAGCGCACCCGCCTCGATCACGTCCAGCACCGGCGCCGGCGACAGGTCCCGCACCACTTGCGACGATACGGCGGCCATGGTGTTGCAGGCGATGATTAACAGCTTGACCTGTTTTTCCAGCAGGAATTCGGCGATCTGGGTGGTGTAATGGCCGATGGTCTCCACCGATTTGACGCCATACGGCACGCGGGCGGTGTCGCCGAAATAATGGATGTGTTCGAACGGCAGGCGCTCCATCAGGGCGCGCACGACGGTCAGGCCGCCGACGCCGGAATCGAATACGCCGATGGAATTTTGTGGGTCGAGATGCATGGAGCAGTTTTGCCTAGTGTGCTAACGAGCCGCCATTCTTGCAGGTAATGCCGCCGAGATGAACCTGAATCACGCGGTTGCGGCGGCCCTGTGCCGTTCGATGGCCCAGGCGACATGCTCCCGGACGATGGCCGAAGCGTGCTCGCGGCGGGCCTCCAGGGCCGCGACAGCTTGCGGGTTGGGCGGTGTATTGCCGAGGGCCACGGCGATGTTGCGCAACCAGCGTTCATGGCCGATGCGGCGGATCGGCGAGCCGGCCAGGCGGTCGTTGAATTCGCTCTCGGTCCAGGCGAACAGGTCGGCAAGTCGGCTATGGTCCAGGCCGTTCCGGGGCAGGAAGTCCGGTAGTTCGCCAGGTCGGGCAAAACGGTTCCAGGGACAGGCCAGTTGGCAGTCGTCGCAGCCGTAGATGCGTGCGCCCAGCATCGGCCGCAGTTCTTTGGGGATGGGGCCGGCGTGCTCGATGGTGAGGTAGGAGATGCAGCGCCGCGCATCGAGCAGGTAAGGCCCGATGAAGGCTGCGGTCGGGCAGCTTTTCAGGCAGGCATCACAGTGGCCGCAATGGCCTTCCAGCGGCGCGTCGGGCGGCAACGGCAAGGTGGTGAACAACTCGCCCAGGAAGAACCAGGAGCCCGAGCGTGACAACAGCAGGGTGTGTTTGCCGCGCCAGCCCAGGCCGGCCAGGCGGGCCAATTCCACCTCCATGACCGGTGCGCTGTCGGCGAAGGCGCGGTAGCCGAATGGCCCGACCGCCGATTCGATCCGCTCCGCTAGTCTTTGCAGGCGCTGACGCACGGTCTTGTGATAGTCCCGGCCCATGGCGTAGCGCGAGATGCGCGCGCTGTCCGGCCCGCCATCGGGCAGGTCAGGCGGTAGATAGTCCAGCCGGGTGACGATGATCGACTGGGTGCCCGCTACCAATTCGGTTGGGTGCTCGCGTTTCTCGGTGTTGCGGGCCATATAATCCATCTCGCCATGCAGGCCTTGCGCCAGCCAGTCGGCAAGCCCGGCGCCGGCCGCGCCCAGTTCCGGCGCGGCGAAGGCGATGGCGGAAAGGCCCATCTCCCGGCCCCATAGCCGGATCGCCTGTTTGAGTTGTTGCGTGTTTTGGAGAGCGCCGTCATGCATCATGTTCGAGATGATAGCCAGATTATCGATCTGCCACTGCTGGATGAGCACGCTACGCTTGATCTCGGTCGTCGCCTGGCCTCGGCAGTGCAGCCGGGGATGACGATCTGGCTGTCCGGCGACCTGGGCGCCGGCAAGACCACCCTGACCCGCGGACTGTTGCGCGGCCTGAATTTTTTCGGACGCGTGAAGAGTCCGACCTATACACTGCTTGAAATTTATCCATTTTCTAGCTTTAATCTATATCACTTTGATTTATATCGGTTCGCGGATCCGATCGAGTGGCAGGAGTCAGGCTTTCAGGAGTACTTCAACGCTCGATCGATAGGTCTGGTGGAATGGCCGGAAAAGGCGGCGGGCATGTTGCCCGAGCCAGACCTGACGATTCGCCTGGACCTGGCCGGAGAGGGTCGCCTGGCGCGGCTGTCCGGCAATACGGAGGAGGGCAGGCGATGCGCGCGAAAGGTCATGGAGTCGTACTTGCTGGGTTGATTCTAGCCCTGGCCTGTCCTTGGCCGGCCCTGGCCGGCGTGGCCGTCAAGGCCGTGCGCCTGTGGCCTGCACCGGATTACAGCCGCATCACCCTGGAATTATCTAATTCTCCGCAATACAAGGTTTTCAGCCTGAAGAATCCTGACCGTCTGGTACTGGACCTGACCGGGGTGGATAACGGCCCGGTGTTGCAGGCGGCCAGCGGTCAGGTCGCTACTCAAGACCCGTTGATTGCCAACCTGCGTTCGGGACTCAATGCCCCCGGCGTGACCCGCGTGGTGGTCGAGTTGAAGGCCGAGGTCAAGGCCAACGTCTTCACCCTTCCGCCTTTGGGCGAGTATGGCCACCGTCTGGTGATCGATCTCTATCCATCGGCCGAGAGTCCGGTGGCCAATGCCGAAGGCCCGGTGGAGAGGGCGATTGCCCAGGTCAGTCAACCGTCGGCTACCGAGGTCGAGATCGAGTCCAGGGCAACGGCTGCCCACGCCCCGTCATTGCCGCCGGTCGCCTCGCCTGCGCCCGCGCCCAAGCTAGTTGTGGCCGATAAACCGATCAGGCAGGAAAAGGCGGCCAGCGGCGACAAGCCGAGGCGGTCTGGTTATGTTCGACTTATCACCGTGGCGCTGGATGCCGGCCATGGCGGCGAGGACCCCGGCGCGACCGGCGCCAACGGCTCGCATGAGAAGGATGTCACGCTGGATGTCGCCCGCCGGCTCAAGGCGCATATCGACAAGATGGAGAACATGCGCGCGGTGCTGACCCGCGACGGCGATTACTTCATCCCATTGTTCGAGCGGGTAGCAAAGGCCCGTAAGGCGCAGGCCGACCTGTTTGTTTCCATTCATGCCGACGCCTTCCCCAACACTGCGGCAAGAGGCTCGTCGGTTTTCGCACTGTCTGAAAAAGGCGCGACCTCGGTGGCCGCGCGCTGGCTGGCCAAGCGTGAAAACGCGGCCGACCTGATTGGCGGCGTCAACATCGACGTCAAGGATAAATACCTGAAACAGACCCTGATCGACCTTACCCAGACGGCTACCATCTCCGACAGCCTCAAACTGGGCCGTGATGTGCTGAGCGAGTTGGGCGACATCAACGACCTGCATCGAGGCCATGTTGAGCAGGCTGGGTTCGCCGTACTCAAGGCACCAGACATCCCATCCATCCTGGTCGAGACTGCCTTTATCTCCAACCCGGCGGAAGAAAAACGCCTGTTGAGCGAGGCCTATCAGGAACGGCTGGCGGCCGCCATTGCCGGCGGCATCAAACGCTATTTCGACAAGAACCCGCCGCTGGCCGGTGGCAAGGTAGCGCGCAACCTGTAGGCTGCAGCCCGCCTTTAACCGGACACTATGGTTCGGCGGTCATTGCATTCCTTGGGCGGTCTACTTACCATGAGGCGCTGACTTCTCTGGTTTAACGCCGTGCTCCCGCAGAACATCCCCATCGCCGAAATCGGCAGGTCCCACATCGATACTCCGGTTCTGGCCGACGATGCGCACGCCCAGGACCACCTGCCGGTGGTCGAGGCGCTGGCCGAGATCGCCAGCAACATGAACGCCGACGCCAACGTCGATCAGATGCTGACTCGCTTCCTGGCGATCATGATGCGCCTGTCCAAAGGCAAGGCCGGTGTGGTGCGAGTGCTGACCTCGGACGGCAGCTACCTGCGCATGGTCGGCTCGATCGGCCTGTCCCCGGCGTTGCAGGATAAGAATCGCTATATGCCGGTAGAGTGCGGCGTCTGCGGCCAGGCGATCCGATCCCAGTCGCCCCAGATGGATAGCGTGCTGACCGGCTGCAACAAGCAGGTTCGCCATCTCTACTTCGCCCTGCAATGCAAGACGGTATATGCCATTCCGCTACGCCATAAGGGCAGGGTGCTGGGCGTGTACAACCTGTTCATGGATGGTGACAAGACCTTGCCGCCGGACATCAGCTACCTGTTCAATTCGATCAGCGAGCACTTGGGCATAGCCCTGGAGAACGCCCGTCTAACCCGCGAGAACATGCGCATTTCGCTGATGAACGAGCGCACCATGCTGGCCAACCAGATACACGATTCGCTGGCTCAGACCCTGGCCTACGCCAAGATGCGCCTGGCCGTGCTCAACGATGCCATGATGGAAGGCAACCAGGGCCAATCTATTCGCTACCTCGGTGACGTCGAGGAAGCGGTCGATATGGCCTACTCTGAATTGAGAAACCTGATTACCCAGTTCCGCGATCGTATCAATCCGCGCGGTCTGGTGCCGGCCCTGCGGGAGATGGTCGAGAGCTTCCGCAAGAAGGCCAACGCCGATGTCGATTTCCTCAACATTGCCCAGGACGTGGTGCTGATGCCGGAAGAGGAAATCCAGGTCTTCCACATCATCCAGGAATCGCTTTACAACATCTGCAAGCACGCCCGCGCGCGACACGTCATCGTCACCCTGGACCTGGAAGACGGTCAGTACATAGTCAACGTGGCCGACGATGGCGTGGGTTTGCACAGCGGCCCGGCGGTCAGCATTGGCAAGAGCTTCGGCCTGACCATCATGCGGGAACGGGCCGCTAGACTGAACGGCAAGCTGTCGATTGAAAGTCGGCCGGCCGGCGGCACGATCATCCGGCTCACCTTCCCGGCCCGATTGACTGACAACCCGGGAGACCTTGCCGCATGAGCCAACCGCGCATCATCCTGGTGGACGACCACACCTTGTTTCGCAAGGGCCTGGCCGAATTATTAGAGCGTGACGGCCTGGTCAGCGTGGCCGCCATGACCGGCGACCCGACCGAGGTGCAGAGACTGTTGCGCGAACACAGCCCGGATGCCTTGATACTCGATCTCAACATGCCCGGCACCGATGGCATCAGCTTGATGCAGCAATTGAAGGCCAGCGGTTTCACCCTGCCCATCATCATCCTCACCGTCAGCGAGGCTGAAGAAAACCTGGCCCGCGCCCTGCGCGCCGGCGCCAATGGCTACCTGCTGAAAAGCATGGAACCGGATGATGTGGAAGATGCCATTCAGCGCGCGGTGAAGGGTGAAACCGTGGTCGCACCAGCCATGACCGCTAAGCTCATCAGCCTGCTAGACAACAAGACCAGCAGTGCTGATTCGCTGCTCAACAGCCTTACCCAGCGGGAGCGGGAAATCCTCGCCCATCTGGCCAAGGGCGAAAGCAACAAGGCCATCGCTCGCCAGCTCGACATCAGTTACGACACGGTCAAGCTGCATGTCCGTCACATCCTGGCCAAGCTTAATCTTTCCTCACGCGTCGAAGCAGCGGTGTTCGCGGTCGAGCACAAGCTGACCCCGGCGCCGGACACCGCGAAGTAAAACCCTATAACCCGGCCAGCGTCTTGATATGCGCCGCCACGCTGCGGCCCAGCGAGTTCAAGTCATAACCGCCCTCCAGGACTGAAACGATGCGCTTGTCGGCGTGTCGGGCGGCGATATCCATGACCGTTTCAGTGATCCAGATGAAGTCCGCTTCGACCAGGCCGAACTGGCCCATATCATCTTCACGGTGGCTGTCGAAACCGGCCGAAAATAAAATCATTTCCGGCTTGAAGGCGTCCAGCGCGGGCAGGATGCGGGCCTCGAAGGCGGCGCGGTAGGCGCGGCCGGTGGTGCCGGCGGGTAGCGGAACGTTGATGATATGGTCGCTGACCGTGTCGGCACCGGAGTATGGGTAGAAGGGGTGCTGAAAGGTTGAGCAGAGCAGCACCCGCTCGTCGGCCTGAAAGATGTCTTCGGTGCCGTTACCGTGATGGACGTCAAAATCGACGATGGCGACACGCTTGAGGCCGTGTTCGACCAGGGCGTGGGCGGCGGCGACGGCGACGTTGTTGAAGATGCAGAAGCCCATGGCCTGATTGCGGGTGGCGTGGTGGCCAGGCGGTCGAATGGCGCAGAAGGCGTTTTGCACCTTGCTGGCCATGACCTTGTCGACCGCCCGGACGGCGGCCCCAGCGGCGTGCAGGGCGGCGGCTAGGCTGTGTTCATTCATCGCCGTGTCCGGGTCCAGCTCATAGTGGCCGGGTTCGGTCGGGGCGGATGCGAAGATGTGGTCGATATAAGTCAGGTCATGCACCCGGCTCAACTGTTCCTTGGTGGCCAGGGGCGGGTGGTGGAAATGGCAGAGGTAGTCGAAGAGCTGGGCGGCGTGCAAGCGGTCATCGATGGCGGCCAGCCGGGCTGGCGCTTCGGGGTGCCAGTCGGCGATGAGATGTTTGGCGCAAAGTGGATGAGTGATATAGGCGGTGTGCATAAGAAACGAAGTTCGCGTCGGATCATCGAAATATAGCGTCTTTCATGGCGGCGTAATGATATTCGTCATAAGATTACAGCGACGCGATGAGAGGGCGCGTTTCCCTGTCATTGTCGGAGCAAAGCCATGAGTCAGCACTATCTATTTCCGCTATTCAATCCCCGTTCAGTCGCCGTTTTCGGCGCTAGCAGCCGTGAGGAATCGGTTGCTGGGGTGATCTTTCGCAACATGCTGGCGGCCGATTTTCAGGGCCAGGTTTATCCAATCAATCCCAAGTACCAGACCCTGCTGGATCGCCCCTGCTTCGCCAGCGTGGCCGATCTGCCTGAAACCCCAGACCTGGCCATCATTGCCACCCCGGCGCTGACCGTGGCGCCCATACTGGAGGCCTGCGGCAAGCGCGGTGTACGCTATGCCGTGGTGCTGTCCGCCGGGTTCCGCGAGATGGGGCCGCAAGGCATTGCCCTGGAGGAGCGCCTGCTGGCGACGGCGAAGCAATATGGCATTCGTTTCATCGGCCCAAACTGCCTGGGTATCCAGCGGCCGGCCATTGGCCTGAACGCCACCTTCGCCTTGGGTAAGCCGCTGGTCGGTGAGTTGGCATTGGTGTCGCAGTCGGGCGCGATCTGCACCGCCATGCTGGACTGGGCGACCTCGAACGGCATCGGCTTTTCGACCGTGGTGTCGAGCGGCGCCTCGGCCGATCTGGATTTTGGCGAGATACTTGACTACCTGGCCAACGACTCGGCTACCCGTGGCATCCTGATGTACATCGAGGGCATACGCGATGCCCGCCGCTTCATGAGTGCGATCCGCGCCGTGGCGCGGCTGAAGCCGGTAGTGTTGGTGAAAGTGGGCCGCCATGAGGCCGGCTCCAAGGCCGTAGCCTCGCATACCGGCGCCCTGGTGGGCGGCGACGATGTGTTCGATGCCTTATTGCGCCGCGCCGGCGTGGTGCGGGTGAATACCATATTGCAACTGTTCTCGGCGGCCCTGGCCCTGTCCTCGCGGGTGAAACCGGCCGGCAATCGGTTGGCCATCGTCACCAACGGCGGCGGCCCCGGTGTCATGGCCACCGACCGGGCGGTGGATCTGGGTGTGCGCATCGCCGATCTAGCGCCTCAGACCATCGAGAAACTGAATCAGGCGCTACCGTTCAACTGGTCCCATGGCAACCCGATCGATGTTATCGGCGATGCCGGGGCGGGACGTTATCGGGCCGCTGTGGAGGCTTGTCTGGCCGACCGCGGCGTCGATGGCGTTCTGGTCATGTTGACACCGCAGGCGATGACCCAGCCGACCGAAGTGGCCGATGCCGTGGTCGCCGCGGCCAAGACCTCCGATAAGCCGGTGCTGACCTGCTGGATGGGCGAGGATCAGGTGGCGGCCGGGCGCATGGTCTTCCGCAAGGCTGGCATCCCTTATTTCAAGACCCCCGAGCCGGCGGTCGAGGTGTTTTCTTTCATCGCCGACTTCTATGAGAATCAGCGGCAACTGATGCAGACCCCGGGTTCGCTATCGCATCAGGCTGAGCCGGATGTCGAAGGCGCTCACCTGATCGCCGAGGGTGCACTGGCCCAGGGCCGGCACTGGCTGAGCGAGGTGGAATCCAAGGCCCTGCTGTCGGCCTTTCACATCCCGGTGGCCCAGACCCTCATCGCGCGCGACCCTACCGAGGCCATGCTGATGGCGCAGCAACTGGGTTTCCCTGTGGCCATGAAGGTCAACTCGCCCGACATCAGCCACAAATCCGACGTCGGCGGCGTGCGTCTCGGGTTGTCCAGCGGTCAGGCGGTGCGGGCGGCCTATACCGGTATGATGGTTGAGGTGAAGAAGCATCGACCGGACGCCAAGCTGGAAGGGGTGGTAATCGAGCCCATGTTGTCGCGCGCCAATGCCCGCGAGGTGCTGGTCGGCACCATCAGCGACCCGGTGTTGGGGCCAGTGATCGCTTTCGGTTTGGGCGGCGTCGATGTCGAGGCCTACCAGGACCGCGCCGTGGCTTTGCCGCCGCTCAACAGCTATCTGGCCCGTGACCTGATCGGCCGCACCAGGGTCGCCAAGCTGCTGGGCGAGTTTCGCGGCCGCGCGGCGGCCGATATGACGGCGCTGGAGAACGTCCTCTTGCGGGTATCTGAAATGGTTTGCCAATTGCCCTGGCTGGCCGAATTGGACATCAATCCGTTGCTGGTGGATGAGCATGGCGCCATGGCGGCCGACGCCCGCATCGCCATTGCCTCGCGTCCGCCCGGCGCCGACAAGTACGGCCACATGGCCATCCATCCCTACCCGGTGCATCTGGTCAGTCATTGGCAAGTGCCCAACGGCACCGACGTTACCATCCGACCGATCCGGCCCGAGGATGCCGAGATCACCCAGGCCTTCGTCCGCAGCCTGTCCGAAGAGGCCAAGTATTTTCGCTTCATGGACGCCGTGCAGGAACTCTCCCATGTCATGCTGGTGCGGCTGACCCAGATCGATTACGACCGCGAAATGGCCCTGTTGGCAGTAATCGAGACGGATGGCAAGGAAGAAGAGATCGGCGTTGCCCGCTACGCCAGCTATCCCGATCAGGTCTCCTGCGAGTTTGCCGTGGTGGTGGACGACGACTGGCAGCACCAGGGCGTCGCCCACAAGCTGATGGATGTGTTGATGGACGTGGCCCGCTCCAAGGGCCTGCGGACCATGGATGGCGAGGTGCTCAAGCGCAACCAGGGCATGCTGAAACTGGCCGCCAGCCTGGGCTTCCGCATCGCGCCGCACCCTGAGGACGACAGCATCAAACGCGTGAGCCGTTCGCTATAATTTGGGTCAAAGTCAAGGAGCCCTCATGTTGCCCATTCCCGATTCCCTGATCGTTAATTTCGACAAGGCCTTACGCACGGTGTTCGCCCGCGCCGTCAGCCGCCGTCCCTACCCGGATGCCAAGATTGACGAGGCCGAGATGAGCGAGGCGGAAAAGCGCCACGCCGCCGGCCTGATGCGGGTCAACCACAGCGGCGAGGTATGCGCCCAGGCGCTCTACCAGGGCCAGGCGTTGACGGCGCGCAACCCCGAGGCGGCCGAGGCGCTGGTCGAGGCCAGCGACCAGGAGACCGAGCACCTAGCCTGGTGCGAGCGCAGACTGTATGACTTGGGCAGCCGCAAGAGCGTGCTGAACCCGCTCTGGTACGCGGGGTCGTTCGGCCTGGGGGTGCTGGCCGGCGCCCTGGGCGACAAGTGGAACCTGGGCTTCCTGGCCGAGACCGAGCGCCAGGTGGAAGGCCATCTCAACAGCCATCTGGCCTCGCTGCCCGAGCAGGACGCCAAGAGCCGGGCCGTGGTCGAGCAGATGAAGGTGGACGAGATCAAGCACGCCGAGACCGCTATCGCCCACGGCGGCGCCGACCTGCCGCTGCCGGTGAAGATGGCGATGAAGCTGTCGTCCAAGCTGATGACCCGGACGGCGTACTACCTATGAGCTTCGCGGAAGTATTGGCCGGGCTGCCGGCAGCGGATGATCTGGCGGTCATCGAGTTGACCGGGCCGGATGGCGAGACGGCACGGGTGGAAAACAAACCCCGCAGCCAGGGATCCATGAAGGTGTACCGCTACCTGCTGGAGAAGTTTGGCAAGCTCGACCGGGCTGCCGCAGAGGCCGGCCTGATCATGTACGCGGAACACTCCCTCGATGCCCGCGCCCATCCCGGCACGCATCCCAACATCGATCGCCTGCTCGCCATCATCGCCGACGGCCGGGCCTGGACGGGCAGATGCGTGACGCAGGGGCGTGACGGGGGCGCTGCGGCGCGCTAACCGCTGGTTTTCGCCACGCCTTTCTTGTCACTCGTTACTGTATTTCAACGATCTCGAAGTCGTGTGTCACCGCCGCCGTCTGGGCCAGCATGATGGTCGCCGAGCAGTACTTCTCGGCCGACAGATTGATGGCCCGTTCCACCACCTCCGGCTTCAGGGCGCGGCCCTTGACGATGAAGTGGAAGTGGATATTGGTGAACACCTTGGGATGGGCGGCCGCCCGTTCAGCGGTGAGTTCCACTTGGCAATCGACGACATCCTGACGGCTTTTTTGCAGGATCATCACCACGTCGATCGAGGTGCAGCCGCCGGCGCCCATCAGCACCATCTCCATCGGCCGTGGCCCCAGATTGCGGCCGCCGATGTCCGGCGCCCCGTCCATGACGATGGCATGGCCGCTGTCTGATTCGGCCATGAAGGCCATACCCTCGATCCATTTGATGCGTGCTTTCATGCTGACTCCCGTTCGCTAGCGCAGGCGGATTATCCGGGTTATCGGCAGCACGGAGCAATCGCCGATTCGGGTGTTGGGTGGCTATCGTGCAA